>PMSS01000145.1 GCA_003167515.1 Acidobacterium sp.
AAGCCCCTCCACGGGGTCGAATGCCGGCGGCCCGGAAGCGGCCAGCACCGTGGGTAAAGACGCCAATATGGGTCAGCTCATGAATCAGCAGACCGGCAGCCTCCAGTTCTTCGGCAAGGTGGCAATGGCNNCGCAAAAGAAAGATCCGAACCATGTGGCGCCGTCGGAGCTGGTGGGTTGCAGCGTTAGCGCCGTCGTGGACGGTTTCACATCCACACGACTGACGATTGCCAACCGCACGATTGAGGACGACCCTTCGATTGGCACGATTATGCTGAGCCGGGATGAGCGGGCAACCGGCTCAAGCGTCAGCTCGACAACCGATTCGGCGCCGGCGGACGCTCTGAAGGAGTTCGATAAAGCACACAACGAGGACCTTGAGAAACACTTCGACAGCGCCCGCCACCACCTGGAGAAGGCGGTGAGTATCGATCCGAAATTTGCCGAAGCCTGGTACCATCTTGGCCAGGTCGAGGAGCAGGAAAACAGCCATCAGGAAGCTCTGAACGCCTATGAGAAGGCCGCGGCGGCCGATCCTAACTACATCCCGCCCTACGAGCCTATTGCCGAGCTTTCGGCTCTTCAAAAGAACTGGCAGGCCGTGACGGATGCTACTAACCAGGCATTGAAACTCAATCCGGCCGGTACCCCGCAGATCTGGTACTTCAACGCCGTGGGCAATTTGAATCTCGGTAATCGCGCTCAGGCCGAAACCAGCGCAGAAACGTCGCTGTCGATGGATCCGAGCCACCGTGCGCCGAACACCGAACAGCTTCTGGCTGTCATCATGGCCGGGAGAGGCGAGTACGCGGGGGCCCTGGAACATCTGCGGCACTGCCTGACCTATATGCCGCCCGGTCCCAACGTGGACGTGGTCAAGCAGCAGATCGCTCAGCTGGAGAAAGTCGTGCCCCCGGTGGGAAAATAGCACCTGAATTGTCGCCGCAGCAGTTCAGATTCGTGCCCGATCGCTACCTGGTCGCTTGATCAGGAGGTTCACTTACGCTTTCGCTGGCGGGGCAGAAACTCTCCGAACTTCTGGAGCGGGTGGTCGAATTTTTCGCGCGTATAATGATCGCGAATTCCGGAGGCCCCCATGAAGAGCAAGCTGCCGATTGCTGCAATTCTGAGCATCTTGTTTGTTCCATGGGCCGTCATGCGGGCGCAGCAAAATCCCTCCTCGATGGCGAACAGCGGCGGCGCGGAAGCAACGAGCACCGTGGGCAAATACGCCAATATGGACCAACTCATGAACAAGCAGACTGGGAGTCTGCAGTTCTTCGGCAAGGTGGCGATGGCGGCGGGCAAATTGCCGTGGGATCCCATATCAGTGGTCGTGACCTGCGACGGCGCGGCGCGCTACAACACGGTGGCGGATGCAAAGGGGAGCTTTTACATCGTGGCACCCGCCAGGAGCAGCGAGGTCATCTCGCAAAAGAAAGATCCGAACCACATGGCGCCGTCGGAGCTGGTGGGATGCAGCGTCAGCGCGGTGGTGGACGGTTTCACATCCACACGACTGACGATTGCCAACCGCACGATTGAGGACGACCCTTCGATTGGCACAATTATGCTGAGCCGGGATGAGCGGGCAACTGGCTCAAGCGTGAGCTCGACAACCGAGTCGGCGCTGGCGGACGCGGTGAAGGAGTTCGAGAAGGCACACAGCGACGACCTTGAGAAGCACTTCGACAGCGCGCGGCACCACCTGCAGAGGGCAGTGGGCATCGATCCGAAGTTTGCTGAGGCCTGGTACCATCTTGGCCAGCTCGAAGAGAAGGACAACCCCCAGGATGCACTGGCCGCCTATGAGAAAGCGGCGGCGGCCGATCCCAATTACATCCCGCCCTACGAGCCCATTGCCGAGCTTTCGGCTCTGCAAAAGAACTGGCAGACCGTGGCGGATGCCACCAATCGGGCATTGAAGCTAAATCCGGCCGGGACGCCGCAGATCTGGTATTTCAACGCCGTGGGCAATTTGAATCTGGGCCATCGCGCGCAGGCCGAGACGAGTGCGGAAACGTCTTTGTCGATGGATCCGAGCCACCGTGCTCCGAACACCGAACAGCTTCTGGCCGTCATGATGGCGGGAAGAGGCGAGTACGCCGGTGCTCTGGAACATCTGCGGCACTGCCTGACTTATATGTCGCCCGGACCCAACGTGAACGTGGTGAAGCAGCAGATCGCTCAGCTGGAAAAAGTCGTGCCGCCACCGGCAAAATAGCACCGTCCGCCTGCCTGAATGTTCGCATCGAAGGATCGATTCGGCCGTGGCGCTTCTACTTTAGCTGCTGGTAGAGTGATAGTGTTTCTCCTGCCGATGCATTCTTCCGGATGGAAACCGCCGCTGCTTCTTCTCCTGTGCGGGGCTGTGATGGCAACCGCGCTTGCGCATGGGCCGGAGAACGCCGCACTCCCGGCCCCTTCCACCACCCGTGAGCATCTGAAGCGGGCGCAATGGTGGCCCACCCGGCAGGTCACGGATGAGTCACAATTCGCGGGGAAGGCGGCCTGCGCTGGGTGTCACGCAGGCATCGCCCGGACCCAAATTACAACTCAGATGGCGCGCACCCTAATGCCTGCAACCAGTTCCGCGGTTCTCGCCACGCACACCGGACCCATCTTCACGTTCGGTTCCTGGCGGTACGGGATTCACCGCGCCCAGGATTCCTTCATTCTTTCCGTAAGCGATGGGACGCACGAGCATGCGCAACCCTTGCAGTGGGCATTTGGCTCCGGCGCAATCGCCCAAAGCTATCTCTGGTACGAAAACGGGCAGCTCTACGAGAGCCGGTTTAACTACTTTGCCGATCTCCACGGCTTCGACCGGACTCCCGGGCGTCTGGCGGCCCCGCCCGTCTCGCTGGAGATGGCCGAGGGGCGCAAGCTCGCCGAGTTCGAAGCCCGCGAGTGCTACTCCTGTCATGCCACCGCGCTCACCACTACCGAGCCGCTGAGCGCTGCGCATTACCAGCCCGGCATCACCTGCGAGGCGTGTCACGGTCCAGGGCGGGCGCATATCGCGGCCATGGAGGCAGAGGATTCCGGCGATCTGATGATCGTGAACCCCGCGACTCTTCCGCCCGCAGTTGCCGTCGATTTCTGCGGGGCGTGTCACTCGACTCCGAAGGACGCCGAGCTGATGGGGATTGTCGGCCCGCTCACGGCTCGCTTTCCCGCTTACCGGCTGGAGAAGAGTCGCTGCTGGGGTCAAACCGGCGATGCCCGCCTGACCTGCTTCGCCTGCCATAATCCCCATCGGCCGCTGGAGCGCGATCCTGCCGCCTACGATGCTGCGTGCCTTCGCTGTCATGCGAATGGCGCAGCCGGCAGCGCACATGGATCCGCTCTTCAGGCTGCCTGTCCTGTGGCGCAATCTCGCTGCACCTCGTGCCACATGGAGAAAATCAAGATGACCGGAATTCATTACGACTTCACCGATCACGACATCCGCGTTGTCAAAGACGGCCCGCCTTTCCCGGATTGAGACGATGACCGAGCCAACAACCTTATTGCCGAGGCTTCGCGGTGGCCGTGTTCCATCGCTCGTTCTCCTCTTCGTGTTCTGCGCGGTGGGACCGGCCGCGGCTCAGGCGGCTTCTGACAACGCCATGCCCGATCCCGATCTCCTCGGGCCGGAGCTGAAGCCGCTCATCCTCGCCGAGCAATACGCAGTCAGTTCCGGCGATCCAGATGCGATCCTCGAATACAGCCGCGACCTTGCCGTGACTTCTCTGCGTTTGCTTACCGCCGCGGACCCACAGGACCGGGGGAGCGGCAAAGCGCTTCAGGCGCTGCCATCCTCTGACCGGCTTGTCTCCGACCTGCCCACAGAGCTTCTGCTGTTGCGCTCGGAGCTCGTGTCGGGCGAGACCGCCGATGCTGCGGAACTCGAGAAACACATCCTGAGCACCAATCCGGACTCGGCTGATCTCCGCATCGCGCTTTCCAAAACGATGGAACAGGGCAGCGATCGCGACGATGCTCTGCGCGAAGCAGCTCGTGCCGTAGAACTCGACCCCAATTCGCGTGAAGCGCAAATTGCCCTGGGCATGGCTTCGTGGGAGATCAATGGCTTTCAATACAACGAGCAAACGCTGCAGGCCTTCACCGCCGCGCAGCGTCTCGATCCGGACGGATACGCCAGCAATTTGTCCCTGGGATTAATCGAGTCTCAATACCATCAGTTCGACGCGGCGGCTATCCACCTGCGTGCGGCTCTGGCCGCCGATGCTTCCGCGCCCGAGCCGTGGTATCAGCTTGGGATGAACGATTGGGACGAGGATCGTGCGGCAGAGGCCGGCGAGGCGCTGCGGCACTACCTCTCCCTGGAGGAAAGCAGCAAGCGTGCAAAGCCCGGTCAGGTGCGGTTGGCGCTGCTACTCCTGGATCGGATTGCTGACGAGCAGGGAACTGGCGCCGATCCAGCGCACATCGCAACGGAGAACGCACTCAAGCAGCAGATTGCACCGCAAGCCGACTTTGGGGAGCGCAATTCCGACGCTGGCGTCGGTGTTGTGGACCCCGGCGCCAGCGGCAATCCCTCTTTGCTCCCGGCGACGGGGATCGCGAAAGGCGGCATTCAAGCCACTCCACAGCAGCTGCGCGAAGTGGCCGCCAATAGTCTCAACGATATGGGCACGGCGCTGGCTCGCAAACACGACTACGCCGCCGCGGTCCTGCCGCTCCACTACGCCGCCGCATACGATCCGCTGCTCGATCCGGTGATGCGCAATCTCGGATTTGCGGCGTTCCTGAGTGGCTCCTACGAGGAGAGCGAAAAAGCCCTGCGCCAGGACGTCGTGATTCACCCCGACGATGGAACCGCTCGCGCATATCTGGGCATGTCGCAGTTTGCAACCGGAGAATACGCTGAGGCGTCGGCGACTTTTCAGTTCTTTGGTCCCGCTCTGTCGTCGAAGCCGCTGGTCGAAGCAACCGCGGCCGCGGCTTTCGCACGTATGGGCCAGATGGCTCAAGCTGAAGACACTCTGGCGGACCTCAACACAGCTACCTCTGACTCTCAGGTGCGTGCTCGCGAGGCTGTCGCATGGCTGGATCTCGGCGATGTGGGACGCGCCACCGAGTTTGCCCAGACCGCGCTGTCCGGGAATGCGCAGACACCGGATGCGCTGCGTGTGCTGGGCGAAATTGCACTGGAGAGCGGAAATGGCGCCAGCGCCGTTCGCGAGTTCGAAGACGAGCTGAAGGTGAGCAGCCTGGGCGAGGACGATCTCCTCGAGGCTCGAGTCCTACTGGCGGAGGCTCTAATCACCAGCGGCAAGCGAGTCCAGGGTGAGCTGATGGCCCGAGACCTGGCGCGCACGCATCCGGATCTCGCGAAGGCCCTGCGCTCCCTGGGCGAAACGCTGCTGAAGAACGGGGACGCCCACGCAGCCTGGGAGAAGCTTGGGGCTGCGGTGTTACTTAATCCTGGCGAAGAGGATCTCCGCAAAGAACTGGCTTCAGCGAAGCGCCTCATTCAGACTGGCTCAAAATAGCGCCGGCTAAAGTCATGTCGATGCTTGATTGGTTGCCAGCGCCGCAGTCAGTGCAGCACCCGCGAAGTGCGTGATGAGAAGCTTCCATTGCGAATGCATTGATCCGCATTTGCTCGGGTCCGTGATTACTGAAGGGGAAGAACCCACTGCTTTGGTAACATATACGACCAGGGTGCCGCCGCCGGGAATACATGAAGAACAGGGACAACAAGGCGGACATGATCCAGCGCAACGCGACAATGGCAGACGTGGCCCGTTTGGCCGACGTCGGAAAAATGACCGTATCTCGCGTCCTGACGGGAAGTGCCAGCGTCTCTCCGGCAACAGCGGAGCGGGTCTATCGCGCCATCAAGGTTCTTCACTACCAGCCCAACGAAGTCGCTCGCAGTCTGCGCGCGGTCAGTTCCAGAACCATCGGCGTGATCGTTCCTTATCTGTACGATCCGTTCTTCGCGACCTGCGCGCATGCAATTTCCACGGTGGCTAAGCAGCACGGCTACTCGGTTATCCTGACCACTTCCGATGAGAATCCGGACATTGAACAGAAGCAGACCAGCCACATGCTCCGCCGCCAGGTCGATGGCCTTGTTATCATTCCGGTGTCGGACAACGACCGTTACTACAGCGGCGAAGCTTTCTCCCGTGTGCACGTTGTCACCGTGGATCGCCCCGTGCGGGGCTCACGTTTTGACTCGGTCCTGGTCCCGAACCGCGCAGGCGCCAGGATTGCCGTCGACCATCTCCTCGGTCACGGCCATCGCTCGATTGCGTTTCTGGGTCTCAGCAGGAAGCTCTACACGATGAAAGCCCGCTACGCCGGATATCGCGAAGCAATGTCCGAAGCGGGTCAGTCACCCGAGCCTTACATCGATTGCGGTTCGCCGGAGAGAACGGCCGCTCTTATTCGTTCCATGCTGAACAGTCGCGAGCCACCCACAGCTCTCTTCGCAGGCAACAATTTGTGCATGCGCTACGCCCTGCACGCGCTNNCAGCCCATCTACCAACTCGGCGAGGTGGCGGCGAACCTGCTCTTCCAGCGCATCTTGGGCGGCGAGGCGCCCAAACCGGTCCACCGCGTGATCCTTCCGGTAGAGCTGGTCGTGCGCTGCTCCTGCGGATGCCAGCCGCGATCCCAGTGCGGTGGCAAGGTCCCTTGGCATGACCCTTGAGGATCAGGAATTCGCTCACGCAATACACTTTTTTATGCCGAAGTCACTATCTGAAATCAGAGGGAACAAGCAAAAAGGCGAGGGTAGATTTAATCCGAACTCCGTGCGCTGATCTACGCGCCGAACTTCCTAACCAGGAAAGGCAAAATGAAGAATGCGTAAGCAATCACCATCGACGCAGCTTTGAGCCAGAAAAGAGTCCACGTCGGCCAGTTCATCCAAATCGGCGCTTCAAATTCCTCGTCGGGACTCGTATGATTCCTCTCCTTTAGCCGAAAAAAGAAGTGCCACATGGCCGTGCTCACGAGGTACTGGAGCAAATCCAGTGAAAGCGCGCAGAAAATAAAGAGGGCCGCTCTGACGAGCTGAGTGTCCAGGACGGGAGAGGCGTCCTTGCCGACTTTGAAAAGCCAGATCAGCGCGATTCCGGCGAGGCTAAGTTGCCGGACGATATCGCTCGCTTTTCCGGACAACTCCTCGTAGGTACCCTTAACGATCTTGGTCGTCAAACTGGATGTGTTTTGTTCTGTCATCTCAGCCGTGGCCCAGTACCTGAGGTTCCGCTACCAGACTTTTTGGATTCCTTGACCGTTTTCTGAGCAGCCCAACGTTTCCGCTGTCCGGCTGCGATCCTCGCTCGGCCTTCGGCGCTCATGGTGTGCTTTTTCTTGGCGGAACGGCCAGCCTTGGCAGTGCGTGATCCCGTGCCGGTCAGAAGTGCGCGGGCCTGTTGGAGGATGGCAATCTCAGAGTCGATGGAGGACAGGAGATCGTTCAGGTTCATGCGGATTAGTGTACCGCCGACCTCTTGCCACGAACTACAACTTGGTTCGCAATCGGTCAAGCTCTGCTGAAGCCGGGGCCTTAACCTAGATGGTCCCCGGAAGCGTGCGACAGGCCCATCTTGGCCAGACAGGGTGCAGAGGAACACGCGATCTGCCACAGGTGAAGCGCAGGGAAATGGAGGCGCTCAGTGTGGAGGAGTGCCGCCGGTTTAGGCTGCGCCATTTGAATCTGCTCTCGAGCTCACACGCACAGCTGCAATCGGTCCTAACTCAACCGCGCGCGAAACTTGTGTCTAAATTGTCCGCGCGACTCCAGTCGGTCGCAGTCCCGCCGATTCAAGATCCTCCCGGAATGTCAGGCCAGATACCAAGACCACCCCGGCAACTTCATCTAACAGGAATCCCAACTCGCGTAACAGACACTCGAATGTGAAGCGGTTGCAGGGAACGTCATTCTGGGCGACTGCCCATTCGCAGAAAGCAATATGCAGGCAACCCACTCCGCCCCAGCATCGCGGATCACGCACACAGACGGAATCCAGCCATCGGGCGAACGGCTCACGCCACTCCGCCGGGTCATGAGGCGGGCTGTTGCGGGACTCGAGCACGCCGATGATAGCGGCCTTGTGCTTGCGTAGCTCCTCAATGACAGGCATGGCGGCCTCTCCCGGCGCGATCACCAGCCACCCATCATCGACCCGGAATTGACCGCCGTTTCCTTCGACCCTCTGAATGAGTTCCGATGCTGCGCTCAAATCCGCACCTCCGCTTGGACGGCTGCACCTTCCGGATCATTTTCCCGGGCGAGCACCTGACTTGGCCGCTTTTCCCGTACAAGCATTTGGTCAGTGTTTATAGAGGTCTTAGGGGCATTTCCCGATTCTTGTACGCATGTACGCGGCATAGGCTCCGTACAAGCAAACGAGTATTTGTATGGGTCACCTTTCTTGCCGGTTCCATCACGGCCCACCACTCCTCTTTCCACCAGAGACCGGAGCGCCTTGCGTTTTATAGCGTTCGCGCCTTCGACGTGATCGACAATCTCCGGTTCGGTCTTTTCCCCACCGGCCTTCAGGTACTCGACGATTTCGTTCTCAACTTCATGGCGATCGGCTTCAGCTCGCGCACCCCCTACAGATAACCGCCGCGTTTCCAGGTCGAATGAAAGAAGCGTTTCAGGCATATCCGTGCCAATCCGCTGAACCGTCTGAATACTTCTATGGGACTCCGTGCGCTTCAGCAAGATGACCGCCGAAACCGCTCCGCCAAGGGCGGTGCTACCAAGCGGGCTGTCAATAGCATCGCTCTTTAGCCCCTTGCCACTGTGGTGAGTGAGCAGAATGTGCGTGTGTGAGGCACGGGAGGTGTCAATCAGCGGACCCAACGCACTGTAGACCTCGGCATATGCCTTTTCGTCCCGGACATGCACCATCCGAAACAGGGGGTCGATCACCACAAGTGCCGGGCGCACCTTCATAACGAGATCGACAAGAGACAGAATCGCGGCTTCCGGTGCCGGGTCTGCATGGATGGTGATAGGCTCCGTCCCGTCTGCTCCCATTGCTCTGAAGTCTGAGGCAATCTCCTCCGCGCGCTCTTCCAGCGCCAGATAGACGCAGGCACCTTGCCGGGTTCTACGACCAAGGAAATCTGCGCCTTTGGCAACAGCAAGGCAAAGCCCTCTGGCCAGAGTGCTCTTGCCCACCTTTGGCTTTGCGACCAAGCAGGAGACAGTGCCGCACACAAGCATCCCGTCCACCAGATAATCAACAGGCACTTTTGGCCGTGAAAGCAGATCCGCAAGCCCTACGAGGTTAAAGCCGCTTTGCGGCGAAATGGGGGACCCGGAAGCTGGTGAATTTTCACCCTTGACGATGCGAGATGCATCTCGCACCAGAGCTTCCGCTTCGGCAAATGTCATTTTCTGCCGTTCAAGTTCGGGCCATATCTGGCCCCTCTCAGAGGGGAGAAGAGCCATACCAAGTTTGCTCATTTGCCTGACCTCGCTTACCCACACTTTGCACGGTCTTCTATTTGTTCCGCCGCAATCTCCGCGTCGTGCAGCCGACCGCACGCCTTATGGAAAAGCGCCGTTAGAGAAACGCTGTCTGGACCATCGTCCGGCGTCAGCGCCAGTTTTGCCCCAATCGCATTAACGGCCGCCTCCCACTTCCTGACGGCGTCCCACGCCTCGCGTCGAGCCTTGGCTTCCGTGCGTGAGGCTCGTTCGCGGGCTTCCCGAGTGGCGCGGAGCGCGGCGGCTTGCTGCGGCGATGGCGGTGGCCCAGCATAAAGATCACGCCGACTTAGCCCCAGCGCGGTCAGAATCTCGGTATGGGAGCAACCAGCGAAGCAATGCAATAGCACTCGCCCATCCTATTGGAGGAGTCGACCCTGATCACGCTAGTCACACGAGAATAGATTTCAGCGTCGAGTTTCCGCCGGCCATCGGAATCCGTGCCGCTATCAGCCACCTCACAGCGCCGATAGACGAATACTGGCAACACGCCAAACCGTTTGTCTCATGTGACAGAGATGGGCGTGTTTCTATACGGTTCCTGTCCGGATACAACGCCCGCGATCTCTCGTCGTGGTCCCGGAACCTCGCGATTGGCTACTTCATCCGGCTACTCGATTCGCCTGAACGGGAACGTCTATCGCAGTGTGTGACCTGTGCAAGGTATTTCGTGCGTGAGCGGATGCCGAAGCAACACGCCCCAATAAAGCGAGGTTCCTATTGTAAATTTCATAGGTATCAGCGGAAGGCGCGAAGCGTGGAGGCGATCCGAGCCGAACGGAAGGGACGCATGCTGGTACTCGCGGCCAGAATGGCGGCGGAATACCAATTGAAGAAACCGCGCGAAGACCGGTCGGAGTGGATTGCAAACAAAATGAACCGGGAGATTCGGCGGTCACCTAAGTTGTACCAGTGGGACCGGACCATCACACGAAAATGGGTGACGCAAAATGAGGCTGGAATCGAACAGCGTCAAGCGCGTGATAGACCGGGTGGCTAAATAAGGCGATCCTTCGAGTGCCTGAAGGGGCCGGAGAGATTCAAGAACTGCGATCGATGCGAAGAGATTAAATCGTTAAGCGTTATCTGGAAGGGGGGAATAGATGCCACGCGTAAAGCCGAGAGATGGAGTGTACCAGCGGCCGGACCGGCCGGGTTTTTGGGGCAGCTGGATTGATGCGAGCGGGCGGCGCCGCCGGCGGAAGCTGAACGCGGCGACATTGCAGGCGGCGCGCGCACTGCTGAACGCCGAGAAGGCGCGTGCGGATGAAATCAAGACGAAGGGCTATTCGGCACCAGTCGCCGATTCTTTTTGCAGCGTCCTCGATCGCTATTTACGGTACCAGAAACCTCGCCTAAGCCATCGATCCTACGAGCGCACCCGGGGAATCGCTGAAGCCCACCTGCGACCTGCGCTCGGCCAGCTGCGCATCGGCGACATTCGCCGAACTGACATTCAGGACTACGTCACAAAGCGCGCCGGCGAGGTCTCTCCCGGCACGACGATCAAAGAGGCGAACGTCCTGAAGCATCTGCTGGGGCTGGCTGTGGAGTGGGATCTCATCCCGTTCAACCCTGCTGCGAAGATCAAGACGCCGCGGACCCCCGCCGGCCGCGTTCGCTACCTCGGGCCCGGGGAGCTGCGCACGCTGATCGATGCGTGCCCGGACTGGCTGCGGCCGATCGTAGTCCTCGCTGCCTTCACTGGCATGCGGCGCGGCGAGATCATTGGGTTGCGCTGGATGCATGTCGACCTGCAGGGCGGCCGACTCATGCTCGCGCAGACAAAGAACGGAGAGGGCCGGGTCATTCACCTCAACGGCTACGCCCGGCAGGCCGTCCTCTCTCAATGGAATGAGAACGTGCGTCCCACCGATCGAGTGTTTCACTTGGCAGATGACTGGACGCCGGATAACGTGAGCAAAGGGCTGGTCGCAGCCGCCGGGCGCGCAGGGATCGCTGACTTCCACTTCCATGACCTGCGCCACCAGGCAGCGACGATGCTCCGCCTGCAGGGCGCCGACATTCACACCGTCGCTCAGGTCCTCGGTCACAAGGACCTGCGGATGGCGATGCGCTACCAGCACCTCAGCCCGGAATATCTCGGCGCGGCGATGAACCGGCTGGATTCCGTGTTCCTTGAACCGGAGAAGTTGGCGGCCAGATCAGAGAGCGGGAACGAGGAGACGCCCGGCAACCAAAATTCCTTGGTCACCAGGGAGTCACCGCGGAAACGGGGCAATGAAGCAGAGGGCGTGCAACTGGTTGATTTGGTTGGTAGCGCCATCGGGGATCGAACCCGAACTCTCCGCCTTGAGAGGGCGGCGTGTTAACCAGTTACACCATGGCGCCATCGAGAAATGGCGCGGGTCCGAGCGGACCAGCCTCTCTCACTATATCAGGGCATTGCCCCCGGAATGCCTGGGCACAGCTCCCCGACAATCCGCTGAATTGCGCGAAGCGCGTCCGCCTGGACGGCTAGTCCTAGACTTGATCCAGTGAGAATCTGGATCGCCGCCATCGGTGCCCGCCCCCGCGAAGGTTTCAACGACCTGGCGAAACTCTACCTGGACCGCATCGCCGGCTATTTGAAGTCGGCCATCGAAGCGCCGCTCTTCCGCTCTGAAGACGCCCTGTGGAACGCGGTGGAGCGCGAACGCACCAGGACCGCCCCCATGCTGGTGCTCCTCGATGAGCGCGGAAAGCAGATGGGATCGGAGGATTTTGCCAAATGGCTCGGACGCGAGCGCGATGACGGCCGCCAGCTGGTCATCTTCGCGATCGGTCCCGCCAACGGCTGGTCCGACGAATCGCGAAAACGCGCCAGCCTCCTGCTGAATGACCCAGGCGCACGAACTGGCCCGCGTCGTCATCGCCGAACAGGTCTACCGCGCCCTCACCATCCTCGCCGGCCACCCGTATCATCGAGCATGAAGCCCGGCCAGTAGCCCGTAGCTGGATTTTCGCTCCACGCTCCCGGCTCCAGGCTCCCAGCTAATCCAGGAGATCCCTTGAACGAGCCGCCTGCACCCGCCGAAACCCGCAAAGGCCTAATCCTCATCAACACCGGCCCAGGCAAAGGCAAGACCACCGCCGCCATGGGCACCGCGCTGCGCGCCGTCGGCAACGGCATGCGCGTGCTCATGCTCCAGTTCCTGAAAGGCTCCTGGCACTACGGCGAACTCGATTCGACCAAAGCCTTCGGCGACAACTTCGTTCTCCGCCAGATGGGGCGCGGCTTCGTGAAGATTGGCGGGGCGGAAACCGACCCCGAAGACATTCGCCTTGTCGAGGAAGCCTGGGCCGAAGCGCGTGCCGCGATCCTCTCGGGCGAATGGGACATGGTCATTCTCGACGAAATCAACTACGCGATCAGCTACGGCATGCTCGACCCGGCCAAAGTCGTCGAGACGCTCGAAGCGCGCCCGGAGATGGTGCACGTCATCCTGACTGGCCGCAGTGCGCATCCTTCGCTGGTCGCGATCGCTGACACCGTCACGGAAATGCGCGAGGTGAAGCACGCCTATCAGAAGGGCATCCTGGCGCAGCGCGGGATTGAGTACTGATCAGAAGGTTTACTTCTTAGTGATGAACGAGAGGAGCGATCGGTGGAATTCAGGGCCACCGTCGAGCGTAAGGATAGGAAAGAGTCCTAAGACCCTGTCGAAATCACCGTAATTCTCCCCGGACGGTCCCAACCGCTGGGTCGATAACTTCAAAAAGGAATCAGAGAGGGCCATTCCCCCTTCGCCAATCCGTCGCCAAGTTCCTCTCGCGGTTCGCACATCACCTTGGGTGGTCATGTCCTCACGAAAGGTCCGGTCCGGATACAGGTGAAGCGTGCAGGCCTCGTTACCGCTTCGAAAGTTGTATGTTCCGGCGAGATCTCCATAATCATAGCCAGTTGCAACGACGTACCAACCCACCAACCCGAAGACAACACAGAGGATTATGATCACCGCCCGTACGGCGGCTTTCACAGCGGGGTCCGATTTTTTCCGAACGGTATCGTTAATTTCTCCACCCATCAAACTTGCCGGTGCGCACAGCCGCTGCCATTGCCTCAATATCTCCGCTGAGCACGCGGTCCTCTCTGAGCGCTGGCACGAAAGAGCGCACGGCCACGAATGCTTCGCCCACGCGCCGTGCCGGTTTCAGCGGAGCGCGATACTCGAGGCCCTGTGCCGCGCACAGCAGTTCAATCGCCAGCAGCCGCTCAGCGTTCTCGACGATTTGCCGGAACTTCAGTGCCGCCGTCATCCCCATCGACACGTGATCCTCTTTGCCGCCCGAAGTCGGGACGCTGTCCGCGCTCGCGGGATGCGCGAGCACCTTGGCCTCGTTGAGCAGCGCCGCGGCCGCGACGTGCGCGATCATGAATCCCGACGACACGCCGGGCGTTTTCGAAAGAAACGGCGGCAGGCCTTCGTTGATGTCGGGATTGACCAGCCGATCCACGCGCCGCTCTCCAATTCCCATCAGCGTCGTCATCGCAATCGCGGCTGCGTCGAGCTGCAGCGCCAGCGGTGCGCCATGAAAATTCCCGCCCGAGAGAATCTCGCCCTCGGGAAAGACAAGCGGATTATCTGTAGCAGCGCCGGTTTCAATTTCGAGCGTCGCGCGTGCGTGGCCGAGCGCATCGCGCACCGCCCCATGCACCTGCGGCATGCAGCGCAGACAATAAGCGTCCTGCACCCGAGGATCATTGTGCCGATGCGACTCGCGAATCTCGCTCTCAGCCAGCAGTGCGCGCAGATGCGCAGCCACCGCCACCTGTCCCGCATGAGGACGCACCGCGTGAATCCGCTCGTCAAACGGTGTCGGCGTCCCCTTGAGCGCTTCAAGCGTCATCGCCCCAGCCAGATCCGAAAGCTCCACAACGCGCAGAGCCCGCGCCAGAGCTAACGCCCCAACCGCGGTGATGGCCTGCGTGCCATTCAGCAGTGCCAGCCCTTCCTTTGCTTCAAGCACCAGCGGAGCAATCCCGGCCTGCAACAGCGCCATAGCCGCGGGCAGCGGCCGTCCCTCAAACAGGACCTGTCCCTCGCCAATCAGAGCCAGCGCCAGATGTGCGAGCGGCGCCAGATCCCCACTCGCCCCCACCGATCCCCGCGCCGGAATCACCGGATGAATCCGCCAGTTCAGCAGCGCCAGCAGCGTCTCGATCAGCTCTGGACGAACGCCGCTATATCCCTTCGCCAGCACATTCGCCCGCAGCAGCAACATCGCCCGCACATCCGCGTCAGGCAGTGGCTCACCCAAACCACATGCGTGGCTCCGTACCAGATTCCGCTGCAGCGTCCGCACCTCGCCCGGCTCAATCCGAACCTCCGACAGCTTTCCAAATCCGGTATTGACCCCGTAAGCAGTCTCACCGCGAGCGAGCACTCCATCCACCACAGCGCGCGAAGAGCGAATGCGCGGCAACGCAGCAGGATCAAGCGCAACCGCGCGATTCCCCAGCGCGACCTGAGAAATTTCTTCAAGACTGAGAGGCTGGCCGGCGAGCAACAAAGGCGTCGACATCACGAACGTCAGGGTACAGCGTTCAGGGTGTAGCGTACAGCGCACAGAGGGCGTCGGTTCACTTGGCCCTCGCCCGCGATCCGTGACGAGCCACGAACGCTCGCTCCTCTGCACTCTCTATGCCAGCCGTTTTTCGCTACCGGCTCCCGGCTACAGGCTACCGGCTGCCCTCCGCGGCTCCCGCACCTTCGACCCGCTCACCCCATACCACGCGATATAGAGGTAGCAAAGGATCGGCAAAACAAAAGCGTGGTGGATCCCAATCCGATCCGCCAGCAGCCCCTGCAACTCCGGAATAATGGCGCCGCCCACGATCGCCGTGATCAGCAGCCCCGAAGCCTCGCCGGTCAGCGGCCCCATCTCCGCAACCCCCAGCGTAAAAATCGTCGGGAACTGAATCGAGTTAAACAGCCCCACCAGCAAAATGCTCCACACCGCCAAGCCGCCGTCGGTGAGCATCGACACCACCACCAGCACCGCCGCACACAGGGCAACAATGCTCAGCACCTTGCCCGGGTTCGCCTTCTGCAGCACGCCCGACCCGATAAACCGCCCCACCATCAGCCCGCCCCAGTACAGCGGCACCCACGTGCCGATCACCTTCGTTGCCAGTAGAAGAAGGCTCGCCGACAGTTGATGCAGCCCACCACCCGCCGCCGTAGCCAGCCCGCCAATCTCCGGCTGCGCGAAATAATTGATCAGGAAACTCCCGATCGAAACCTCCGCGCCCACATAAACGAAAATCGCGATCGCCCCAAAAAGCACGTGCGGATAATGCCAGATTCCGCCCTTTGCCCTCGTCAGCTCACCCGGCCGATAATCCTTCGTCGCCTCGATCCGCGGAAATTTGTACATCGCAATCGCGAGGCCGAGCAGCACCAGCGCCAGTGCGATCCCCACATAGGGAATGTTGACCGTCGATGCCTCGTGAATCTGATACGCCTTGTGCACCGCGGGCGACATCTTCGAGACGTCCTGCACTTTACCCGCCGTGCGCAGGATCACGAACGCCCCAAAAATAGGCCCAGCCACCGTGCCCAGCGAGTTGAACGCCTGCGTCAAATTCAATCGGCTCGACGCCGTCCGCGCCGGACCCAGCACCGTCACATACGGATTCGCCGCCACCTGCAGCGCCGTGATTCCCGCCGCCAGTACAATCAGCGCGCCCAGGAACAGCGGAAACGATGGCACCTTCGCCGCCGGAATAAACAGCAGCGCGCCCACGCCCATCGTCAGCAGCCCTGCCACCATCGTCTTCTTGTAGCCGATCCACTCCACCACCTTGCCCGACGGAATCCCCAGAAGCGCATACGTCGTGAAAAACGCGAACTGCACCAACATCACCTGCGCGTAGTTCAGCTGGAAGATCGATTTCAGATGCGGGATCAGAATGTCGTTGAGCGAAGTCAAAAATCCCCACATAAAAAACAATGTGGTGACCATCGCCAGAGCGCTGCCGTAGCTGTTGCCCTCGCTCGATGCGACTCTGACTTCAGAACTGCTGGAGCCGGAAATTGCCATGATGTGCCAGTGAGCCTCGTTGGTAGGATGTCCGGATGCGGACAGGCGAAGGGTGGAACAACCCGAAGGTACTGTAACAGTGCAGAACGTACTGTAACACTGCCAAAACGTGCTGTGACAGTGCCAAAACGTAGTGTGGCAATGAATGACAACGCCCTGAAACCGTGAGCTTTGCCCCGAGGTCCCGCCATCCGGTAGGGAACTCTTTCTTCCCTGAAACTTTGAGTGTGCCCGTGCGTCAGATCAGCAGGTCCCCGCGGAGATAGCATCTAAAGAATGAGCATGACTCGAACAGCACGGCATCGATCGGTGCGCACCCTCTTCCCGGCCCTGTGCCTGATCTTCGCCTCGCCGGTTTTCGGCGCGCAGCAACCCGCCGCGTCGAGTCGCGTAATGGGAACGGTCGCCTCGGTCAGCGGCAACACTGTTGCGGTTAAGACCGACGCCGGTGCAACCGTCAGCGTGAACGTCCCCGACACCGCGCGCATCATGCGCACCGCGCCCGGACAAAAGACTCTTACCGGCGCAGCGAAGATTGCCGTCGCTGACATCGAGGCTGGAGACCGCGTGCTCATGGTCGTCGCCGGCGATCCTCCCGCTGCCACCGTCGTCGTCGTGAACAAGCAAAGCGACATCGCCGCGAAGCAGCAACAGGAGCAGGCGGACTGGACGCGTCGCGGCGTAGGCGGGCTGGTCAAGTCCGTGGAGGCGACCGCCGGAACCGTAACCATCACTGCTACAAATCGCACCATCACCATCCACACCACCCCGAACACGATCGTTCGCCGCTACGCCCCCGATTCCGTGAAGTTCTCCGAAGCCCAGCCCTCGACCCTCGCCGCCATCCAGCCCGGCGATCAGGTGACCGCGCGCGGCGATCGCAGCGCCGATGGAAACAACGTTACCGCCGAAGAAATTGTCTCGGGCTCCTTCCGCAACATCGCGGGCACCGTTGTCTCCATCGACGCCGGCACTGGCAGCTTCACTGTGAAAGATCTGGTCACAAAAAAGACCGTCACCATCAAGGCCACGCCCGACTCCGATCTGCGCAAGCTCGATCCACAAATGGCGCAGATGATCGCCCTGCGGCTGAAGTCGCCAGCTTCCGGACAGTCCGGATCAGTACAGCCAGGATCAGGTAACGCCGCAGCAGCTCCCGGTAATTCCGCCGGCGGTGGCCAGGCCTGGCGTCAGAATGCAGGTGCCCAGGGTGGCCCGGCGGGTCAGGGCGCTCGTGGCCAGGGAAGCGCCGCTGGTGGGGGCGGATTCGCGCGCGTCCTCGAGCGCTCACCCGAAATTCACGTTGCAGACCTGCACAAAGGCGACGCCGTCATGATTGTCGCCACCTCCGGTAGTCCCGACTCCGCAACCGCCATCCGTCTCGTCGCCGGAGTCGAGCCGATGCTGCAGGCCTCCGCCACCGGCAGTCAGAATATGTTCTCGTCGGCGTGGAGCGGTCTCGGCGGCGGCTCAACCGGCGATCAGGGTGGGGAGGGTACGCCTTAGAACCTCAAGCGGGAAAAAAAACAAATTTGAACTCCCTTCGACGCGCAAGCGTCTCTTATAACAAGGGCCAGTTCAGCTGAGTGGCGCCGCCGATCTCAAAGAACGCTGCTCAACGACAAAGAACGAAAACCACACCTTTTGAACCGGGGAACTGTGAAACTCAGAATTCTCAATTGCTGGAAGTGTCCGAGAAAGGCAACGCGCTCTGTACGCGCAGCCGCTTTCTCGATTGGCTTGATTGTTGGAATGCATGCATCAGTCGTGCTGGCCGCGGCACTCGCTTTCGCACCGGCCCTCCATGCCCAAACTACAAATCCGCCCACAACTCCGCCCACCAGTCCCGCCGCTCCAGCCGCGCCTGCGCAAACCACCGGCGGACTGCGTGGTCAGGTCGCCGATCCCACCGGCGCCGTCATTCCCGGCGCTACCGTCGTAGTCTTGTCCACCTCCGGCAAAGTGGCTGGCAAAGCCACCTCGGATAATGGCGGCGTCTACTCCATTCAAGACCTCGCGCCAGGAACCTACAGCGTCACCGTAGTCGCGCCCGGATTCGCAGCCTATCGCACCCCCGGCATCGTCGTCGCTGCCGGACAGATGAAAAACCTGAACCCCGCTCTTCAGATTCAGGTCGAGCAGCAGGAGGTCCAGGTCCAGGCCGAGAACACCACCATCAGCACCAGTCCCGACGAAAATGCGAACGCTGTGGTCATCAAGGGTGCCGATCTTGATGCGCTCTCCGACGATCCCGACGAACTACAAAATGAGCTGCAGGCCCTGGCCGGTCCAGCCGCGGGACCCAATGGTGGTGAAATCTACATCGACGGATTCACCGGCGGCCAGCTGCCGCCGAAATCTTCCATCCGCGAAATTCGCGTCAACCAAAATCCGTTTTCTGCCGAGTACGACCGCCTCGGCTACGGCCGCATTGAGATCTTCACCAAGCCCGGCACCGACCACCTCCACGGCCAGGCAGAAGCCCGCGGAAACGACTCCGCCTTTAACTCGCAGAATCCCATCCTGCAGGATCAGACCGAGCCCGCCTACGACTCCTGGGATCTCCACGGCTCGGTGAGCGGACCCATCTCAAAGGTTTCCTCCTACAACATCAGCGCCTTTGGCCGCAAGCAGCAGAACGAGAGCATTCTCGAAGCTATCGACCCCACTACTGTCACCACCGCCGATCCCAACGGCACGCAGATCAACGAGGCCATCTCTAACCCTACCTCACGCCTCGATTTCAGCCCCCGCCTCGACCTCCAGCTCGGCGCTGCCAATACGCTGACCCTCCGCGAAGAGTACAACCTTGCAAAAAGCACCGACGGCGGACTCAACGCCCTCAGCCTTCCTACGCAGGCCATCAATACCAACAATCAGGACAATACCGTCCAGCTTTCCGACAGCCTGGTGCTCAGCAAGAATCTTGTCGACGACATTCGCTTCCAGTACCGCCGCATCCGCGATACGCAATCCGCCGTCTCGAGTCTGCCTTCGTTCGGCGTGCAGGGCTCCTTCACCGACGGCGGCAGCAGTTCGCAGTCCGTCGAGGATCACGAGAACAATTACGAGCTGCAGAATTATTTCTCAGGCGCCAAAGGTGCGCACTCCCTGAATTTTGGCGCTCGGCTCCGCGCCGCCGACGATGTCAACAGCTCCACCAGCGGCAGCAACGGCTCCTATACCTTCGCCAGTCTTTCCGATTTTGTCGGATGCCTGCAGAATCCGCCCGCCGCCTCCTGCGCTCCGCAGCAGTACACCTACACGCAGATCAACAACCCTGTGGCCCAGGCCACACTGTTCGACGCAGCCCTCTTCTACCAGGACGACTGGAAGCTCAGCCCGCGACTCACCTTCAGTTACGGCGTCCGCTGGGAAACTCAAAACTGGATTCATGACAAGAACGACTGGGCGCCGCGCGTCACCGTGGCCTACGCCCTCGGTAACAGCGCAGGGAAACAACAACCGAAGACCGTCGTCCGCGCCGGATACGGCTGGTTCTACCAGCGCTTCACCGTAGCCAACGGATTCGGCGCCAATATTCCCTACGTCATTCAAACCATTCATCAGAGCGAAGACCGGACTCATGAAAACGCCCTCGTCGTCACCGATCCCGGATACTTTTACCCCAATACAAACTACGCTCCCCCACCCACCTCGATAGGCTCCGGACTCACCGCGCCTTCTTACTACTCCATCGCCCCCAATTTTCATACCGCCATCGACATGGAAGGAGCAGTAGGCATCGACCGGCAGTTATCGAAAACCATGACCGGCAACGTGACTTACGTGTTCTCGCAGGGCATTCATGAGTACTTCACCGATAACGTGAGCGCGGCGGCGCTCTTTCCCGCCGACGCGGCCGCCAGCGGCACTTACCCCACAGGCCCGGTTTCCGCACCGGCAACTAACAGTCTCGAATACCAGTCCGGCGGTTTCTACAAAGAACATCAGCTCATGGCTACCGTCCGCGCCACCTATCGAAAATTCAGCCTCTTCACTAACTACACCTACAGCAATGCCAGGGGCGACACCAGCGGCGTCGGAACCGTTCCTTCCGTATCGAGCTATCCCGGCCTCGATTATGGACGCACCAGCTTCGACGTGGCCAACCGGGTCATGTTCTTCGGCAACTTCAACCTTCCGTGGCGGATTTCCTTCTCACCCATGGCTGTCGCTAACTCCGGAACTCCCTACAATATAACCACCGGCACTGATCTAACCGGCAATAACCAGTTCAACGCGCGTCCCACCTACGCGGCCAGCTGCAGCGAAGCCAACACCGTGCAGACCCAATTCGGCTGCCTCAATATCTATCCCTACGGCACCGGCGAAAAGATCATTCCCTACGGCGTCGGCACTGGACCCTCGAACTTCAGCGTCAATGCGCGCCTCAGCAAGGTCATCGGCATCGGCCCCAAACTCGGCGAAGGCCAGCAGGCAGCCGGCGGCGGTGGCGGCGGCTTCCGCGGTGGACCTCCAGGCCTCGGCGGCGGTGGATTCAGTGGCGCCCGTGGCGGTCCCGGACGCATGGACCAGGGCGTGTCGCGCAAATACAGCCTCACCTTCTCCGCCTGGGGCACCAACATCCTCAATCACGAAAACCTCAGCACGCCCAACGGCGTCCTGCAGGCGCGTCCCGACACGAGCGGCACGCTTGAGCCCCAGCAGTTCTTTGGTAAGTCGCAGTCCCTTGTAGGCGGCTTCTTTGGATCCCAAACCGCCGGCAACCGCAGCATCTTTCTCCAGGCCGGTTTCAATTTCTAGGACCCATACGCCCGGAATCGATGCCTCACCGTCCAGCGTCTCGCGAATAAAGTTGACGGGCGTTTATACTAGCGTCGCTCCGAATTGCGCATAAAACCAGGGGGGCAAAGTTTTGAGCGCGTAGCGCAAGTCGCGCTCGCAAAAATCGACGATTAGGGGACAAAAANNCCGCCCCGCAATCCACGAGCGACGCCGCCGAATCGCAGAAACCAGGCGCGGGCCGCGAGCGGCTTCTCCTCGATTTCGGCTGGCGCTTCCACTTCGGCAACGCCAACGATCCCGCTAAGGATTTCGGCTTTGGGGGCACGCGGGCCGGCAATTTCCAGAAGACAGGCGGCTTTATTGCCGCCAGCTCGCTGGCCTTCGACGACAGCGACTGGCGCGAGGTCGATCTGCCCCACGACTGGGCCATCGAGCTCCCCTTCGAAAACGATCCCGCCCTCGCCAGCAAGGGTTTTTATCCGCTCGGACGAAATTATCCCGACACCAGCGTCGGCTGGTATCGCCGCGTCTTTGAAATCCCCGCCGCCGATGCCGGCAGAAGAATCATCCTCGAGTTCGATGGCGCCTACCGCGAAACCATGGTGGCCTTCAACGGCTTCTACATCGGTGTGCACAGTGGCGGATACGATCCGTTCCACTTCGACGTGACCGACTTCGTCTATCCGGGCCAGAAAAACGTCCTGCTGGTGCGCGTCGATGCCACCCTCAGCGATGGCTGGTTTTACGAGGGCGCGGGCATCTATCGCCACGTATGGCTCACAAAAAAGCATCCCGTGCATGTCAGGCAGTGGGGAACATTTGTATCCGCTAAAGTTACAAATGGCGACGCCACCCTCGCCATCCGCACTGAGTTAAATAACCACGGCAAGGATGCCCAAACCGCGCGCGTAACCTCGACGATCCTCGATCCCTCAGGTAAGCCCGTAGCAAAATCGGTAGCGCCTCCGGCGTCCATCGCAACAGGGGCAGACCAGACCGTCGAGCAGACGATCGTCGTCAGACGCCCGCTGCTGTGGTCCCTCGAAGAGCGGAACCTCTGCAAACTAGTCACCGAGGTCAGCGCGCAGGGCGAGATCGTGGATCGCTGCGAAACCCCATTCGGCATTCGGACCATCGAATTCAATCCGCAGAAAGGGCTCTTTCTGAACGGCAAATCCGTCAAGGTGAAGGGCACCTGCAACCACCAGGATCACGCCGGCCTCGGCGCCGCGCTGCCCGATGCCGTGCAGTACTATCGCGTTCGCAAGCTGCAGGAGATGGGCTCGAACGCCATTCGCACCTCGCATAATCCGCCCACGCCGGAGCTGCTGAATGCCTGCGACGAACTGGGCATGCTCGTCTTCGATGAGACCCGCATGATGTCCTCAAACCCCGAGGGCCTCGCCCAATTCACCGATCTCGTCCGCCGCGACCGCAATCATCCCAGCGTCTTCATGTGGTCGATGGGCAACGAAGAAGGCCAGGCCAACACCGAGACTGGTCTGCACATCCTGACCGCCATGAAAGCCGTCGCCACCGAGCATGACGGCTCGCGCCCCGTCTCGATCGCGCCCATCCGCGCCATCGGCGTCGGCGGCCTCGTTGAGTGCGACGTGATGGGTTACAACTACATGGATCCCCAGGCCGCGGCGTATCACAAGGAGCATCCTGACAAGCCTGTGATCGGCACGGAAACCGTCAGCGCCGTCGGCACGCGCGGCATTTACGTTACGGATTTCGACAAGGGCTACGTCGGCTCCTACGATCCTTACACCACAACCGGCCGCGCCTCCGCCGAAGGCTGGTGGCGCTTCTGCAATGCGCAGGAGTGGCTGGCCGGCGGATTCGTCTGGACCGGATTCGATTATCGCGGCGAGCCCTCGCCCAATGGCTGGCCCAACATCAGCTCGCAGTACGGCATCATCGATACCTGCGGTTTCCCCAAAGATTCCTTCTTCTACTACCAGTCGTGGTGGACCTCGCAGCCCGTGCTGCACCTCTTTCCCCACTGGAACTGGCAGGGGATGGAAGGCAAAGAAATCGCGGTCTGGGTCTATTCGAATCTCGACAGCGTGGAGCTGTTCCTCAACGGCAACAGCCTCGGCGCAAAAGATGTGAAGAAGGATTCCCACGTGGCCTGGCTCGTGCCCTATGCCCCCGGCGCCATCGAGGCTCGCGGCTCCAAAGGCGGTCAGGTGGTGATGACCACCAAACGCGAAACCACAACCGCCGCGGCAAAGCTGGTCATGAAAGCGGATCGCCAGGAGCTGCGCGCCGATGGCGAGGACGTAGCCATGTTCACCGTCGAAGTGCAGGACGCGCAGGGCCGCGTTTTGCCAATCACCGACAACGTCGTCAAGTTCCAGGTTGCGGGCGCCGGGAAACTGATTGGGGTGGGAAACGGAGATCCCACCGATCACGAATCCGACCGCGGCACAGTGCGCAAAGCGTTCTGCGGATATTGCATGGCGCTGGTCCAATCCGCGAACGCGCCCGGAGTGATTGCCGTGAAGGCAGAGTCCGCGGGACTCACATCGGCAACCGTGACGATCGCAGCCAACGAGGTAATGCTGCGCCCGCAGGTCGCCCCATGGCATCGCGAAGTGCCGCTGGGCCCGGGCATCACGGGCTTGTGGAGGCCCATCGCGGGTTCGAGCGGCGCAACCGGGCTCATGGCGTTCCTCGTCGGCGACGGCGCCACCGTCTTTACTCTCCGTCAGCAGGGAAGCACGCTGACCGGCAGCGTCGAGGGCGCAAGCGGCGGCTTCTTCGGCGGCAGCGATGCAGGCATACCAATCACCGACGGCAAGGTCGAAGGCAACAACGTCTCTTTCAAAGCCGGAAACAACACGTATTCCGGAACGCTGGAAGGAGATCAGCTCGAGCTGCAGCGCGCGGTGGAAACGGGCTTCCCAATATCCCAGCCCGCGGAGCCCACCGGACCACGCCCCGCAGTTGGCCCGCCGCCCGACGGATCGGATCCATCGAGAAGTCCAAACATGCGCTTCCCCACCAGCATTCCGGTGGTATTGCATCGCGTCGAGCGATAATCGCGAGCGGGTCAGGAGCTCGTGCCGGTTCGGAAATACTTCTTGTAGGCGGCAATCCAGTCCGTCGCGATGTCGCGCTGCGCCGTGGGCAGATCGACTTTGCCGGCGCACACCATTTCGTGAAGGCGCTCTTCCAGTTCATCCTTCACGTGTGCATTCCATGTCCGAGATGTGGACGGCTCCGGCCATAGATTGTGGATGTCTTCTGCGCCGCCCAATCCCGGAGTAATAAGATAGTCGACTTCGTACTCGTCCGGATGAGCATTCACGATGCCGTACTCCCGAAAAACTTCCTGACGCAACGACGCTGAGACGTTCGCCACCACTTCCTCATGAGCCATCGAACAAACGTCGCTTATCGTAACTGTCCGCGTTAGGCCCGGCGTAAGACTCCGGTCCGGAAGGGCGCCGCGTTCAAATAAAGGAGCGGTCGAAGCCGCTCCACGCGGTGTGGAATGGTGGAACAGGACCCGGCCAACCACTGCTGTAATGAGAACCGCTGCACACACTAACGCAGCAATCCGCGTGCCCGCAGTTAAGTGGAATAACCACCGCGCCGGCCTGGATTCCTGGTGAGACACAAGTTCGGCCAACTGCGCTCTCAATAGTGCGCGCGGGCCGGCGACAGGCGGCAATTGGGGATCGAGGCTCTGGCGGTGAGCTCGCGCGAAATCGGCGATGGTCCCTTCGATCTCCGCCATCCGGGCGCGGCACGCCCAGCACTCGGCAAGGTGTGCGTGAACCTGAGCGGCCCGACGCGTTGAGTGCTCGCCGTCCGCCGCCAGAAGCATTTCCTGGTCCGACAGGTGAAGGTCTTCGCTCAGCATTGCCTTATCTCCCGTCCGCACGGATCAACCGTGCCAGCGATCGTGTCAGCGATATCGATACGGCTCCCAGAGACATTCCCAGTACGGCCGCTATTTCCCGGTAGCGCAGACCCTCCGCACGCAGCCGAAGGCAGCTCTGATCCGCTTCCGGCAGCGCATGAACAACGGCCAGCAGCCGACGGCGCCGTTGAGCCGACGACAACTGTTCTTCAGGATCGGGGGACGGGTCGAACTGCTCTTGCGCAATCGCCCAGTCGGGGGTCGTCCTCGCGCGCAATCTTTGGTTTGCGTAAAGCTGTTTCAGGGCGAGATTATGCGCGACGCGGAAGATCCAGCCGCGAAGATTTTTTCGCGATCTGCGTAACTGCAGGTGTCGAAAGAGGGACAGGAACACTTCCTGAATGACTTCCTCCGCATCGTGTACGGAAACGCCAAACGAAAGCGCGTAGCGCAGAAGCGGGTCGCGAAATCTCTCAAAGAGCTCCATCACCTCGCGTTCGATCCCGGAGGGCTTCGCCGAAAGCACCTCGTCAGCGACGACGCTGGGGAAAGACAGCCCATTAACCGAATCCGCGGAAGGCATAGGCTCGAGTCCCTGGAGCTGGTCTCACGCTGGGCTCATGCTCCCGAAGCGCCATGGAGAAGACCAGTTCTAAAGTGTATATTCCATCTCCCCCGCTTTTGTTCAGGTCTTTTGAAGCGCCTTTATGAGACTCGCCGTATCAGGTCGAAGAAAAAGGCTGAACAAAGCGGCTGAAAACGGAATCCTCAAATTGAGGGGAAAGAAGCGGAAGGTAGTTTGCTCCCATTTGGGCACCAACGAAGAATGAACAAAATACTGATCACCGGCGTACTCGTATGGGTTCTTCCCGTGCTTGCGCAAAGCACTACCGGAGAATTGCGCTTAGCCGTCACCGATCCCGCCGGGTTGGGCCTCAAGACCACAGTTGAGCTCGTCAGCCAGGGCAACGAGTATCTTCATACTTTCACTACGGATGATCAGGGCAATCTGGATGCCAGGCGCCTGCCCTATGGCATGTACCAGGTCCAGATCCGAGCCCAGGGCTTTGCTGAGACATCCGAGTCGGTTGAAATACGTTCCGCGCTCCCCGTGGATCGCACCATTCACCTGAAATTGGCTTCGGTCTCCACATCGGTGAAAGTCAGCGCGTCCGGCACATTAATCGATCCGTATCGCGCGGGTTCTGTCAATGAGATGGGCCTCGAGACAATTGAAAATCGATTGACCGCCCTGCCCGGCCGCTCCATGCAGGACTTGGTGAACTCAGAACCCGGCTGGCTTTACGAGGGCAATGCCGTGCTTCACCCACGCGGATCGGAGTATCAGACCCAATTTGTAGTGGACGGCATACCGCTCACCGACAATCGCTCGCCGAGCTTTGGTCCGGAAGTCGAAGCCGATGACGTCGATTCCCTCAGGATTTATACCGCTGGCATTCCCGCGGAATTTGGCAGGAAGATGGGGGGCGTCGTCGAGGTCGATACTCTCAGGAACGACGATCCAGGATTTCATGGACAACTCACGCTTTTCGGCGGTACCTATGCTACCGGCGGGATCGATACCCAGGACCAATACACATGGAAAGGGAACACGCTCGGCGTGAGCGCATCGGGCAACATGACCGGCCACTATCTGAACCCGGTCGTCCCTGAGAATTACACCAACAACGGCACCACCGGCAGTTTTTCGACGAACTACGAGCGCGACGTGTCGGAGAAAGACCGTCTCACCATAATTGCCCGCCACGAACTCGCCCGCTATGAGATTCCCAACGAACTGGTGCAGCAGAACGGCGCATGGCTGCCTAACTCAAACAACAATGTCGGCTGCCCACCCGTTCCCGCGGTAGACGAGCCCAGCGGCTGCGTGTTCATTCCCGGGGGCCAGTTACAGACGGGCGATAACTTCGAGACCATGGGCAGCGCCTCCTGGCAGCACATTTTTTCCTCTGACGCGATAGGCGTGCTGCGAGGAATGGCCCGCGATAACTCCAACGATTTTTATTCCAATCCGTCGTCGTGGCCCCTCATTGCAACCCAGCACAACGACTTCAAAGAGACTTATTTCAACGGCAGCGTCTCCGTTCATCATGGCAGGCAGGAATGGAAGGCAGGCGTCGAATCCGACGCGATCTTCCTGCATGAAAACTTCAATTACGTGATGCCCGGCTGTGCCGACCTTTCCGATCCTCAATGCCCAATCACGTTGGGCATATTAGACGCCGGTGCGACTACCTTTGCCTTTACCGGCAGCCGTCCCGACCTCGAACAAGCGGCCTATGTTCAGGATTCAGTCCGGTTCGGCAACTGGACCATCAACGCAGGTCTCCGGTGGGACCACTACCAGTTGCTGGTGAACCAGAACGCGGTGAGCCCGCGCGTTGCCATCTCGCGCTACTTCCCATCCCTCGGCGTCAATCTTCATGCCTCCTATGATCGGGTCTTCCAGACGCCGTCCTTCGAGAATATTCTCCTGGCCAGTTCGAAAGCCGCCGAGTCTCTTGACACCAGCATTCCCGCGGTGCAACTGCCCGTCCAGCCCTCTCACGGTAACTACTACGAACTGGGATCGACGAAAGCATTCTTCCAGAGGCTACGGCTGGACGCGAATATGTTCCGCCGTGACGTGAACAATTACGCTGACGACTCCCAGGTTCTGAGTACCGGCATCAGCTTCCCCATCGCGTTCAGAAAGGCCATTCTCTACGGCGCGGAGGGCAAACTCGAGGTTATGCACTGGGGACGCTTTTCCGGTTTCGGCAGCTACTCGTATATCGTAGGAAACGTCTGGAACCCGGTTACTGGCGGCCTTTTCCTGGGGGATGACGCCGCCAGCGCCGTGACTCAGCTTACCGGACATTTTCCCGACTCGCAGGACCAGCG
>PMSS01000432.1 GCA_003167515.1 Acidobacterium sp.
CCATCGATCGTTACGTTGCCCTGGTCCGAGCGCACACCATTGACCGCGCCGCTCCGGCTGTCGCCCATCGGGTTCGATTCCGATGCTCCCGTTGTGGGCAGGTAAAGCACTCCGGGCTGGAGAGAAAGCAGGTCGGGCACGTTGCGTGTTTCACTCGGCAGAGCCTGGATCTCCGCATTGTTCATTGAGTCACCCAGCGACGCATCTGTTGTATTCAGCGTCTGTGCTTCGGCGCTCACATTCACCACCACAGACGTGGCTTGTACGGTCATGGTGAAATCGATGGTAGCGGGCTGGTCCACCAGCAACTCCGCGGTTTTCTTCTGCTCACCGAAACCCGTTGCCGTAACATCGATCGTGTAGCGCGCCGGAGGAATCTGAATAAACGAATACTCGCCCGCCGCGCTCGATGTCGCGCTGAACACCTGGCCCGTGGCCCCATTGGTGAGGGTGATCTTCGCACCCGGGACTACCGCACCGCTCGGGTCTTTTACAACCCCACGCAGCGATGTTGTAGCGACCTGGGCGATGCTGGTTCCGGTAAGGATCAGCGAGAATGCGAGCGCAGCGATTGGGAAAAAGCGTCTGGTCACGTTTCCTCCAAGAAGGAGCTGGCCTGATGCCGCGGGAGTGGGCACCTTATTGTTGTCTTTTGTGACGAATGGGACGAAAGACCGGGTGAGTCACCCATTTTGCGGCATGATGGTCACAAGTTCAAGGGGAATCGCAAAAACCGAGACCAGAAACCCAGTCCCATAAAGAAAGTTTCTTCGACCTATCAGCGTCCAGGGCTTGAATCGCCCTAATAAGCACAAACTGGTTATGGCGGATTCCCGGCGATACGAGAAGAGTGGCTGACTTTGCTTCGCCGGGCCCCTTGTTTACTGTTCAATGCCCGCGGAGCTATAGTGGCGCATCGGCAACTGGACGCTCCCGCAGTCACGGAGCGCGTGCCGAAAGGAGCAGCATCCATGTCTGATCCCAGCGAGTCGCGTCCCGCGGAGGGAAAAAACGATTCGGCGACAGCGGCTGATTCCGGACGAACGGGCATCTCTCGCCGCGGCTTTCTGAAGGGCGCCGGGTTGACCGCAGCCGGAACCGCGTTGCTCGACGGCGTCCAGGCCTTCAGCAGCGAAGCCCCTGGAGCCAGCACGCACGGCGTTACCGAACTGGGGCCGGGGCCGGTTCCCGTTCGGCTGCATGTAAACGGCGCCGAGCACACCGTCCAGATCGAGCCGCGCACGACCCTCGCCGAGGCACTGCGTATGCACCTTGGCATGACCGGCACCAAGGTCGTTTGCGACCGCGGTGTCTGCTCCGGCTGCACGTTCTGGCTCGACAAGATGCCGGTGAACAGCTGCATGACCCTGGCCATCGACGCGGTCGGCCACAATGTCACGACCATCGAAGGCATCTCTTCGGAAGGGGAGATACACCCGCTTCAGGCCGCCTTCGTGAAGCACGACGCGATGCAGTGCGGATTCTGTACTCCGGGTATGGTGATGAGCTGCGCCGCTCTGCTTGAGCGCAATCCCCATCCTTCGGAACACGATGTACGCCACGCCATCTCCGGCAATCTGTGCCGTTGCGGCACCTATCCCAAAATCTTCGCTGCCACACTCGATGTAGCCGGCGTCACTCGCAACGCATAACGGAGGAGCATCATGAACAACCGTGTAGTTGAAGACGCGCTTCTCCAGCAATCCGCAGTGGCCCCGACGAAGAAGACCGTCCAGATGCCCATCGGGGTTCCGGGATACACACTCACCGAAGAGTCACGCGAGGTGCCCGTCACCGAGCCGCCGGTCTGGCCGATCAATAAAGATCTGAAATATGTCGGACAGTCGGTCGAGCGCTACGATGGCCAGGCCAAAGTCTCCGGCCGTGCACGCTATACGTCGGACGTTCAGCTGCCTGGCATGCTCTACGCAAAATTCGTCAATGCGCCGATGCCCCACGCAAAGGTCGTTTCCATCGATACGTCCGCGGCGGAGAAATACCCTGGTGTTCGCGGCGTGCATGTCATTCAGCACGTCCTGGGAAACGCTGTCCTGCGTAACCCCGCGCTGGACGCTGTGAAGTATCCGGTAGTCCGCTATGCCGGCCAGCCTGTTGCTGCCGTGGCCGCGACCACTCCCGCTGCCGCCGAAGAAGCAGCCGCGCTGGTCAAAGTTCGCTATGAGGCCATCCCCTTCGTCGTCGATGAGATCAAAGCCCGCGCCACCGATGCTCCCAAAGTGTTTCCCGGCGCGGCGGACGAGGAAGGCAGCGCCGGCGGAGGTGGCGGTCCGAGCGATGTTCGCCAAACCGGCAACATCCACGGTCCGTCGATCCATCGGCATGGAGAGATCGCCCAGGGCTTCAAAGACGCGGACGTTGTCGTTGAGGGGCGCTACGTCACCCAGGTACAGACGCACTCCGCGCTCGAGACGCATGGCGTCGTTGCCGACTGGAAGCCGGAACTGCTGACGGTCTGGGCATCCACGCAGGGCACGGCGAGCGTCCGCGAGGAACTGGCCGGCTTCTTCAAGATCCCGCTGACGCAGGTGCGCGTCATCACGGAATTCATGGGCGGCGGCTTCGGCGCAAAGTTCGGAGCGGGCAATCCCGGCGTGGTGGCAGCCGCGCTCTCAAATAAGACGGGCGCGCCGGTCCGGCTCATGCTCGATCGCGAGGAGGAGCATCTCTCCGTCGGCAACCGGCCCAGCTCCGATCAGACGCTGCGCATCGGAGCGAAACAGGATGGTACGATCACCGCGATCCATCTCGTCGCGTATGGCACCGCGGGATGCGGCACCGGCGCCGGCTGTTCCGGCCCCGCGTCGAATCTCTACAAGACCGCTGCGCTGCACACCGAAGAAAGCGATGTTTTCATTAATGCAGGTCCGGCTTCGGCGATGCGCGCTCCGGGTCATCCGCAAGGCGCCTTTGCTCTGGAGCAGACCATCGACGAACTCGCGGTCAAACTGAATATGGAACCCATCGACCTGCGCGACAAGACCGACGAGCATCCGGTTCGTCGTGTCGAACGCCAGGTCGTGCGCGACAGCGACCTCTGGAAATCCCGCAATCCTGTGGCGGGAGCGAGCCAGGGGCCCGTCAAACGTGGCGTTGGCATGGCGCAGTCCGTCTGGTATCGCTTCGTCAGCATGAGCTCCTCCGCCGAGGTCCGCATTTACAAGGACGGCTCTCTCGAGGTGCTTTCCGCCGTCCAGGATATCGGCTCCGGCGTGAAGACCGTGATGGCGCAGATTCTCGCCGAGCAGTTCGGTGTCCCGCCGGCACAAATCGCTGTCAAAGTCGGTGACACGCATTATCCCGAAGGCCCGAATTCCGGCGGCAGCATGACCACGCTTTCGCTCACGCCAGCGGTACGCGACGCGGCCTGGCAAGCTTCGCAGATGTTCTTGTCTGACATTGCGCCTGCACTTGGCACGACGTCTGACGACCTGGTACTTGTCGACGGCGAGGTTCGCAGCCGTTCGGGCAAGTTCGCCCCGATCAGTTTCAGGCGTGCGGCTGCGAAAATGGCCACTTCGCAAATTGCCGTGCAGGCGAAGCGCATTCCCGACTACGACCCGAAGAAGTACCTCACCTACGGTGGCATCGATGTCGCTGAGGTCGAGGTCGACACCGAACTTGGGCGCATTCACGTCCGACGCGTGCTCTCGGTTCACGACTGCGGCCGTCCCATGAATCCCGCGCAGGTGATCAGCCAGATCAACGGCGGCATCATTCAGGGTATTTCCTACACGCTGCTGGAGAACCGGCTGCTCGACCCGATCTACGGCCTGATGGTGAACCCCGATCTGGAGCAGTACAAGATCATCGGCGCACGCGAGATTCCAGACATCGACGTGCGGCTCGTCGAGGCTTACATCGGCCAGAGCTCGACCGATGCCTCCGGCATCGGCGAAGCGGCGGGAGTCGTCTCCATCGGCGCGGCCATCGGCAACGCCGTTTACAACGCCATCGGAGTCCGCATCCGTCAGACGCCCATGACGCCCGCTGTGGTGCTGGCTGCGCTGCGCGCGCCCGCACCAGGGAAGGAGCTGGCATGAATCGCTTCGCAATCGCAGACTGCACCTCCGTCGACGCCGCGCTCTCGCAGTTGAAAGACGGGGCCGTGGTCAAGGCTGGCGGCGTCGATCTTCTCGATCGCATGAAGGACGGCATCGAACAGCCCGAAAAACTGGTGAACATCCGCAACATTTCCGGACTGCGCGGAATCCACGAGACGGACCAGGGACTCACGATAGGCCCGCTCACCACGCTCGCCGAGATCAGCGACCATCCGCTTATCCGCTCGCATTATCAAATCCTGTCTGACGCGTGCGGTCACGCTGCCACGCCGCATATCCGCAACATGGCCACCGTCGGCGGCAATCTGCTGCAGCGCGTGCAGTGCTGGTATTACCGCTCGTCGGACTTTCAGTGCATCCGCAAAGGCAAGGATCTCTGCTTCGCCTTCGAAGGGCTGAATCAGTACCACGCCATTATGGAGTACGCCACCTGCCCCTCGGTCGCGCCCTCGTCCGCCGCTGTAGCCCTGCTGGGGCTGAACGCGAGCGTGGAGCTGAGTGCAGCGAAGCGGGGCAAGAGGACCGTCGGCATCAGGGAGCTATATGTTGTGCCCGACGCAAATCCGACGAAGTTCACCGTGATCGAGCCCGACGATCTGCTCACCGCGATCGTCATTCCAAAGCCGGCGGCCGGCACGCGCTCCGCCTACCAGAAATACGGCGAGAAGGAGAGCTTCGACTGGGCCATCGCTGACGCCGGGGTCGTGCTTGAGATGGATGGCGGCATTTGCCGGCGCGCCGTCATCACCATGGGCGCGGCTTCGCCGGTCGTGCGTCGCGCCACACAGGCGGAAGCAGCCCTGGCGGGCAAGCCCATCACGGAGGAAACGGCTCGCGCTGCCGGCCAGGTCGCCGTTCAGGGTGCACAGCCACTTTCCATGAATTCTTACAAGCTCGATCTGTTTCCGGTCGCGGTTTATCGCACCATTCTGTACGCAGCCGGACAAAGAGATCGCGATCCAGGCGCGGCAGGATAACGGAGGTCAACCATGAGCACAGCCAACGCAACTCAACCCTGCCAGTGCCTCCGCACCAAGAACCCCTACGGAGCGACGCCGCAGAATGCAGAAACGTGGCTGCCGGGTATCCACGCAGCCTCGAGTTACTGGTGTCTGCGAACCATGAGTCCCGCCGGGCCGGACGATCATTATGTTCACCTGGCGCGCTGCGTGCCCGGGCGCGCCTGTTATGAGGAACAGGAGAAGTAGACTTACTCTTCAGGCGCAGGCGATCAGCTTCGATCCCAGATCGATTGCGGTTGTAATGCCGTCGAGCACCTTGCTCATGTCACCCATCTCTTTGGTCGCCTGATCGACGACGGAGTTGGCAGCCTTCAGTGCCTTGCTCAGAGCCGCGACTTGCACATCGTCATCTTCCAATGTTTTATTGAGGGTGGTCTGATAATTCTTCTGTGCGTCCGTATATTTCGCAGCGAGATTGGCCCGATCCTGGTCTGTTTTGCAGGCTGCCCGGAGCATGTTGTACTGGTTATCGAGCGAGAGGAACGTATTTTGAACGTCAGTTAGTGCATTCGCCCTATGCTGTCCTTCTCACTTAGCTGGCTTAGACGCTGGTGTGGCCGATGTCGTCGAGCCTGTCGACATGATCTGCGAAGCCCACGCTTCCACAGTGGAAACACTGAGCGGAGCTGAACGGTATGCCATCGGCTTATCCTCGGCAACTGTGTGTATGCGCTGCGACATTTCCTGGAGTGATTTGGTCATCGCATCGGTAGCCTTCTCATAGGCACTGTCCATATCGGCTTTCTTCGTCGCGATCTGCTGCTTTGCCAGGGGAGCCAGTTGCGCATTCAAATCTGCGGAAGCGGTTACCGGAGAGAGCCCAAAAGGATCGAGCGCCACTTTGAGAAGTGCGCTGTTGTCGGTGGCATTTCCGTCGACAAGGTTTCCTGCCAAAGTGCTCCCTATAGAGGAATAGACAACCTCGGTCGAATTCCAGACGTCGGTCTCCTTCGCAAACAGGTCGCTCAGGCCCCTGGTGGCGTCGTCCATGGCCTTCGCTGCTTCTCTTTCTTTGTGCTCCTTGATGGCGGTTGTGAGCAGCTGGAACGCCGTCTTCAGGGCGGCCTGCTCCACCGAAGAGGCTTTGATGGATGCGAGCGTATCGACCTCCCCTTCCAGCTTCGACGCTGAGGTTGCCACATCGGCGGGAGCCGTCGAGCCGGTCAGCTTGCCGAACTCGGCCGACAACGTGGAGAAATCCGATGCTAACTCGGCTCGTTTCTCCAGCTCCGGCTCCGTGTCCTTCACTTGCCGGCGATTCTCAGCGGGATAGGGTTTCGCATAGAGCTGTGCATTGAGCAGGTATAGCTGGTCGGTATTATCGAGGATCGTCTTCAAGGCCGTGTAATAGTCGCACAGCGATTTCGCAGTCGTCGCCATCTGGGTCGCCGCAGCCGCTGCATCGGCGGACGTCTTGCATCCGGCCATCAGGAGCAGCGGACCCGCAAACAGTGTCACGCCGATCCGCAGCCGTCTCTTACATCTCATTGGTGTTCGACGCCTTCCCTGCCTGTTGCTGGAATGAGCTCCACTGCGCGTGCTCCTGCGAGACCAGCGACTCGACGCGTTCGGCGAGCATCGCGCGCGGATCGGCTACTCCGGCGTACGGTCCCGCATTGCCCAGATAGGTGTATTTCTCATGCTTGAGCGCCTCGCATGTAGATCGATAGGTATTCCAGAGCTGCTGATACTGGTTCAGGTGCAGGATGCCTTCCAGAACTGTGATCAGAACCCCGAGCCCCGCGGTGATCAGCTTGTCGTTAGGAAAGGGCAGAGCGGCGAGGAACGGGATCAAAGCCGCGGCCAGGATCTCCACGATCTTCATTCGTTTAAAAATCCGCTGTGCCGAACGGCTCTTGCGGTCGTACCAGTCAATCTGGTCCTCGAGCCGCGCAAAGATCGGATCGTTGCTGGTCAGGGGCTCCGTCGTTCCGGGCATACCAGGATCTCCTCGGTGGTCTGCCTGCAAATATACAGTCGCCGCTCTGAATCCCGGCTTGACGCGCCAGGTTTATGTGTTCTGCGGGCCGGATGGGCCCGAGTTGAACAGCGCAGTCTCTGCCTGGCGGCGGCGCAGCAATCCAGGAACCACCACCGGACCGGCGTGATCCCACACATCAAACTGCGCGGCGGTGCCAGCAAAGTCGCCCGCATTCAGATTTTTCAACAGCGTTGAGGTCTCAAAAGCACCCGCACCGACGTTGAATACAAAATCCACCAGCGCGTCGAATTGTTGCTGGCTCAAGGGAACCGCAACCACGTTGTTCACACAGGCCACCGCGCTGCTTACGTCATTGGCCAACAAGGCCTGCGCCTGCGCCTGCGTGATGGTCAGCCCCGGAAC
>PMSS01000133.1 GCA_003167515.1 Acidobacterium sp.
GCCGAAACATCCGGCTCATCCAGCAGCGACTGCAGAATCTCGTGCGCGTTATGCCCACCGTACATCGGATCGATCATCGGCTGCACGATGCTCACCGTACCGTCGTACGCCCGCGCATCCGACCACATCTCGAGGTAGTGCGCATTATTGATGTGCCAGTGCGCCTGCTCGCCGGTCTCATCCAAATGTGAACCGAGATGTACCACCGTCCCAACTCTGTCCAGCGCACTCTCAAAATCCAGATCCGCCGGCGCCGCATATACGGGATTCGAATTCAGAATCACCAGCCAGTCCACCTTGCCGGCATTCATATCAGCGACGAGCAACTTCAGATCGTCGGCTTGGATCGACGGCATTGGATTCACCGGATCGGTGTACACGACCGTCTTACCCACATTGCCCAGCGCCTGATTGATCGCAAACGCCGCCTCATGCACTACGGGGTCCGCAAATTCTCCAGGAATGACAACGCACTTGCCCGCATTCGCCTTCAGGTCTGCCGCTGCGCCAAGCAGGAATTTCCCCATGTGGCTCGACCGAAACACCTCCCACATGCTTCCACCGGGCGTGGTACTCGACGGGCTTGGGCTCCCGTTCCTCTGCGCCAACACCGACTCATCCTGAACCGCGTTCGCCAGCAGCGTCGCAATCCCCGCCATCTGGCTCGGCTGCGTCGCCAGCCGATGCTCGGCCTTGAACCCGGTCGTCGTGGTCACACTCTCGACCACATACAACCGATTCATCTGGTCGGTGCCGTCCAGCTTCCGCTTCTGCGCGTAATCCCGCGCCAGCTTGTGGAATCCCGGAAACGTCGCCCCGCCCAGGAAATCCGCATCGAGCGACACAATCACGTCCGCTTGGTCCAGCCGATACTGCGCATCCACAAAGCTGCCGAACGCCTGCTTCGACGCTGTGTAGTGGCTGTCGCGGTTCACCGGGTCATACTGCACAAACTTCGCCCGCGGATAATTCTTCTGCGCCTGCTGCCACTGCCCCGCCAGCGTCGCCGAGGTCACCGTCGTACTCAGGAAATACAATCCCTGCCCGCCTGACGCCTTCTTGTCCGCCAGCATCGACCGATACGCCGCCAGAAACGCGGGCCACGTCCGCGTCTCGCCGCGATACAAAATGTGCTGCGACCGGTCCGGATCGTACAAGTCCAGCAGCGTCGCCTGCGTAAACGGATCCGACCGCCCCTGCACATACGGATGCTCCGGGTTTCCGTCCACCTTGATGGGCCGGTACGAATCGCTCTTCACCAGCACCGGCACCGCGCCCGACGCGAACGGAAACGCCGACGCAAAATACACCGGCTTACCCAGAATCAAGTCTTCCGGCGCCGTCACGTACGGATAGATGGGCTCATCCGGCTGCTTCGTGCATCCCGCCAGCCCCGCCAGCGCCATCGACGCACCCATCACCTTCAAAAACCCGCGCCGCGAAACCGGGTCGATCCACTCCGAAGCCTGCGATGGAAATTCCTTCGCCACCATCTCCGCAAACTCCGGCGTCTCCGCCAGCTCATCCACCGACCGCCAAAACTTCTTGCCCTTCTGACCCGCAAGCTTCGCCCGTACCTCCGCAAGCGTCGGCTTCTGCGTTTCGATCCGCACAAGTCCGCTCGCACTCTCCGCCATCCGTTGATCCGCGTTCTGAGCCCTGATCTCTGTGCCCTGTCCTGCCCTGTTCTTCATCGGTGACAAACCTCGCAGCTGGTCAGCTCCCGCGGATTCCGAATGTCGTAATGCTGCACCAGGAACTGCCCCAGCGCGTCCTGGCTCGTGAACCTCGTGTAGTGCAGCCCCGCCGGCAACTGCATCGGAATCGTGCTCTCGCTCCCAATCCCTGTCCCCGCCGCCTGCGCATGCACTCCCGTCAACGGAGCGCTCAGCGCCGCCATCTGCACCTCACCCGCCGGGGCCGTCTCCATGCACGTCACTCCTTCAGCCGTCGGCGTTCCCGTTCCCACATCCTCAGACGCGCACCACACCGGCTTCAATTCCGAAGCCCCTTCCCACGCCATGTTGTAAATCTCGCTCGTCGGCCGCAAATTCTTCGCCGGATTCCGATGACAGTTCAAACACCACTCCATCTGCAGCGAGTTCTGCATGTACATGATCGGCATCGTATCCACCCGCCCATGGCAGCTGGAGCACCCGATCCCCTTGTTCACATGGATTTCATGATTGAAAAACACGTAATCCGGCAGATCGTGTACTCGCGTCCAGGTAATCGATTCGCCCGTCGCCCAGCTGTGCCGCACCGGCTCCAGCAATTGCGCGTCCGTCCAGATTTGCGCGTGGCAGTTCATGCACGTCTTCGTGGGAGGAATCCCCGCATAGCTCGACTTCTCCACCGTCGTGTGGCAGTACTGGCACTGCAAGCCCAGCCCCTCCACATGATGCTTGTGGCTGAACGGCACCGGCTGGTCCGCCCTCTGCCCCTGCCGCGTCACCCACGGCGAGCGCTGCAGTTCGTCGAGTGTCAGCCCCAGGGCAATCACGATCAGCCCCGTCAAAATCAGGCTCATCCGGGCCAGCGCGTTCGAGCTGCGATCAAAAATCTGCGCCATGAATGCGTCCTGCGTCTCCTGGTGAATCGCTGCGGGTCAAGGCTTGAGGATTACTGGGGTGAGAGCGACGCGATCGGAAGAAGCGGCGGCCTCAGAAGAAACAGGTGATTTAAGAAACGGCCATACTGCTTTCCAGCGCGTGGATTCTGCCGTGCCGGCCAGTTCCTGTTGCTCTGGATGATTCCTGATTGTGTTGCGGATCACAAGCGATTGTGATTTTCATCACAAACTTCAACCGTAAAGGGAAACTATAGCGGCACTGCGCCGCGCACTGCAAGCCGCGCCACCCTCAGAAAGAAAAAACTTGTGACTTTAATAATGGAAGCGCAGCTCCGCGGACGCCAACTTCCGCCACTCCGCTTCGGCCGTCAGACAATCCAACCGCGCCCTCGACCCCCTTCTGCGCAACGACTCGGCTCCCACACTTCAGACCCATTCGGGTATCTGTAACCGTGCCAGTGGCGAATCTCCACGGCTCTCGCTACCAGCCACCGGCTACCCGCTACCCGCTGTTCCCTGTACCCTGTTTTTCATGATCGATGGCCGCCGCAACGTTCGTTACGATGCCGCTCTCGCCTGCCAGACCCTCTCCGCAGCCGATCCCAAACTTAGCCACCTCATCCAGCACGCCGGCCCCTTCACCCTCAAACTCAAGAGCCAGCACTCTCCCTTCGAGGCGCTCCTCGAATCCATCATTTATCAGCAACTCCACGGAAGAGCCGCCGCCGCCATCCTCAAACGACTGCTCACTTCCTTTGGCGAAATCCACCCCGCCCCCGAGCTCCTGCTTCAGGCACCCGACGACCTGCTTCGCGCCGTGGGCCTCTCTGCCAGTAAAACCAAAGCCCTTCGCGACCTCGCCGCCAAGACCCTCGACGGCACTGTCCCCACTCTGACGCGGATCCGTCGCATGCCCGACCAGGAAATCGTCGACCGCCTCACCCAGGTTCGCGGCATCGGCGCATGGACCGTCCATATGCTCCTCATCTTGCGCCTCGGCCGGCCCGATGTGCTGCCGGTGACCGACTATGGCGTCCGCAAGGGTTTTGCCCTCACCTTCCTCCGTCTCCCAAAATCGAAACCCTTCGACGCCTCCATGCTCGCCACCATCGAACAAATCGAGCGCCGCGCCGAAAAGTGGCGCCCCTGGCGCTCCGTCGCCAGCTGGTACCTCTGGCGCGCCTGCGACCTCGCCGGCAAAACCATGGTCCTGCCTGACTGACGCTCCTTCCGGACCGGAGAGCTTTGCGACCGAATCCTCTCCCCACCGAGGCTCGCAGGGTGAATCCCCCGGGTTCATCGCCTCCCGAAAACCCGCGCTATAATCCTGGACACATTTCCACCCATTCCGAGACTGGGAAAGGACGTCGGCCTGTGTCTCTCTCACTCGAATCTCACCGCTCTCTTCGCGCCCTGCGGCTCCTCGGCTTCGCGCTGCTTCTCGCCCCGATCCTCAGCCCGCTCCTGCACGCGCAAACCCAGGACATCGACGCCAAACTCCAGGGCTTCGACACCTGGATGCAGCAGACCCTCAAGGACTGGAACACGCCCGGCATCGGCGTCGGCATCGTTGTCAATGACAAGCTGGTCTTCGCCAAAGGCTACGGCTATCGCGACTACGACAAAAAACTGCCCTTCACGCCCGACACCCTTTGCCAGATCGCTTCCAACACCAAGCTGTTTACCGCTACTGCCGCAGGCATGCTCGTCGACGAAGGCAAGCTCACCTGGGATAAGCCCATCCGCGACTCCGTTCCCGG
>PMSS01000041.1 GCA_003167515.1 Acidobacterium sp.
ACGCCGATGGCGAGATGCTGATCGTGCCGCAGCAGGGGACGCTGAGGATTCATACGGAGCTGGGGATTATCGGGGTCGCGCCGGGCGAGATTTGCATTGTGCCGCGCGGCATCAAGATTCGTGTGGAGATGGAGGGGCCGTCGCGCGGATACATCTGCGAGAACTATGGGCTGCCGTTTCGGTTGCCGGATCTGGGGCCGATTGGGGCGAACGGGCTGGCGAATCCCAGGGATTTTCTGGCACCGGTGGCGGCGTATGAGGATAAGGATGGGGATTTCAAAATCGTTGGGAAGTTTCTGGGGCGAATGTGGGAGGCGGAGATCGATCATTCACCGCTGGATGTGGTGGCGTGGCACGGAAACTATGTGCCATACAAGTATGATCTGGCGCGGTTCCAGTGCATTAATACGGTGAGCTTCGATCATCCGGACCCGTNNTGGCGCGGTTCAACTGCATCAACACCGTTAGCTTCGATCATCCGGACCCGTCGATTTACACGGTGATGACGTCGCCATCGGTGATGGCGGGGACGGCGAATGTGGACTTCGCGATTTTTCCGCCGCGGTGGCTGGTGGCGGAGCATACGTTCCGGCCGCCGTGGTTTCATCGCAACATGATGAATGAATTTATGGGGCTGGTGTTCGGCGAGTACGACGCGAAGGCGGAGGGATTTTTGCCGGGCGGGGCGAGCCTGCACAACTGTATGAGCGGGCACGGACCGGATGCGGAGAGCTGGGAGAAGGCGACGAAGGCGGAGCTGAAGCCGGTGAAGCTGGATAATACTCTGGCGTTTATGTTCGAGACGGGGCTGCCGGTGAGGCCGACGAAGTTTGCGCTGGAGACGAAGATTCTGCAGCACGAATATTTCGAATGCTGGCAGGGGTTGAAGAAACACTTTAAGGTCAGCTAAAAAGCGGTCGGCTAAAGAGCGGTCAGCTAAGAAGCGGCTAGCGAAAAGCTAGCAAAAGGACAGGCAATGAGTGCTGCGCAGGCTTTGCTGGGGCGAATTCTGGAGTATGCCGGGTTATTTCCGCCGGCGGCGCTCGATATGGAGAGCGCGCTGCGGAATTATCAGCGCTATGCGGATACGGATGAATTCTGGCTGCTGGGCGGGTTTGTGTTGCCGGCGAACCGGCTGGAGGAGTTTGCCGGAGCGTTTGAACGGGTGTGGGGTACCGAGCAGGAGCGGCCGTGGACGCTGAAGGTGGTTTGCGCGGGCGAGACGGCCGACGATGTGCGTTCGATTGAGGAGTTCCAGCAGGGGGCGGTGTTTATCGGGTCGCTGGAGGCGAAGGCGGCGGATGCGCGCGGGGCGGCGGATGCGCTGGAGAGATTGCCGGCGGCGCGGTCACGGTATGTGGAGTTTCCACCGGAGCGGGCGCGCGAGGTGCTGCCGGTGCTTGCGGAGTATGGGGCGCGGGCGAAGATACGGATGGGAGGGGCTAACTTTTCACAGGGGGCGGATACGGTTCCTCCGCCGGAGAAGGTGGCGCAGTTTTTGCTGGCCTGTGCCCGGGAGCGGGTGGCGTGGAAGGCGACAGCGGGGTTGCATCATGCGGTGCGGGGCGTGCGGGCGTTGACGCCGGATGGTGCGCGGGTAGCGATGCATGGGTTTGTGAATTTGTTCCTGGCGGGGGCGCTGGCGTTTTTCGGTGCGGATGAGCGGGCGCTAGTGAAGACGCTGAGCGAGGAGGATGCGGGGGCGTTCAAGCTGGATGACGATGTGATTCGATGGCATGACAATGCGCTGATCGTGGATCAACTGGCGCAGGTGCGGGGGGAGTTTGCAATCGGGTTCGGGTCTTGTTCGTTTGAGGAGCCGGTTGAGGATTTGAAGGCGATGGGATGGGTGTAGGGGCGGGCTTGCGGAGTGGAGGGGAATCATCCCTTAACGGCTAGTGCCGGAACCATTTTGCGCGGTTACGCTTTCGGCTGAACATCTTGCGGAAAAATCGGCATGGATGGGGTTGAGACTGTGCCTTTTTCAAAATGGTGCGCGGCAGTACTTTCGGTTAAACCCGGAATAGAGTCGCGTTGACGTTCGGGTGGCTGGGGAGTTTGCTTCTTGCTAGGGGGTGAACCTGGCCGTTGCTTGGTTTGGGTGTGGGCCGCGTNNTTTTCGCAGGCTGTGAAGCCGTACGTGCCTTTGTCAAAGCTCCCTTCGCGGCTGACGCCGGGTCCCATACTGTTGCGGTTACACGACGGCTTGAGGTCGTGCCGCTTCAAGACCAGAGAAGCCTAAGGCGCGGCTTGAAACTGTGTCGCTTCAAAGCCAAAGTTCTTTGCAGGTGCGAGGGGCGAAATCGCCGATGAGAAGAAAATGTTGGGTGGAGTCGGCGGAGGATCCGGAGGGGGATTTTCCGCTGGAGAATTTGCCGTTTGGGCTTTATGAAGATGATCGGCAGCGACGGCACACGTGTGTGGCGATCGGGGACCGGGTGCTCAATTTGCTGGGATGCAATGTTGCGGGGCTGCTGAACGCGACGCAGATTGTGGGGCTGGGTCCGCGCGGGCTGGGGCATATGGAGCTGTGGCGGGCGCGGGAGATTCGGCATCGTGCGGCCGAGTTGCTGAGCGATCCGG
>PMSS01000284.1 GCA_003167515.1 Acidobacterium sp.
TCGAGAAGATGCTCTACGACAATGCGGGCCTGCTCGGCAACTACGTCCACGCCTTTCAGACCTTCGTTGAGCCGGAGTTTGCTGCGGTCGCGCAGGACATAATGCGCTGGATGAACGATTGGCTCAGCGATCGGGAGCGTGGCGGCTTCTACGCCTCGCAGGACGCCGACATTTCGCTCGATGACGACGGCGACTACTTCACCTGGACACGCGAAGAAGCCGCAGCCGTGCTTGCAACCGAAGAGTTGAGTGTCGCGGAGCCGTACTACGACCTCGGCGAGCTCGGCGACATGCACCACAATCCGAAGAAAAACGTCCTTCACCGCAATTATTCCGTCGAAGAACTCGCCGGGCGCTTGAATCGCAGTATCCCTGACGCCGAACGCGATCTGGCCTCCGCAAAAATCAAGCTCTACGCCGCGCGTCTCAAGCGCCCCACGCCGTTCATCGACAAGACCGTCTACACGGGGTGGAATGCGCTCGCCATTTCGGCGTATCTCGATGCGGCCAGGATTCTGAATCTTGAGGAAGCGCGCGTCTTCGCGATCCGCACGCTCGATCGCGTTCTGCGCGAGGGATGGGACGCGCGGGCAGGGCTGGCGCACGTCATCGCGTACCCCGAGCAGGAAACGGCGCTGCAACGAGTCCCCGGGGTGCTCGACGATTATGCAATGCTGGCGCACGCGTGCGTCGATGCGTGGGAGGCAACCGGAGAATTGCGGTACTATGACGCCGCGATGTCGCTGGCCGAAGCGATGGTGGAACGCTTCCACGATCCCGAACGTGGCGGCTTCTTCGATACCGAAAAGACCGGCGGCGATAAGCTCGGCGCTCTGGCGGCGCGCCGCAAGCCAATGCAGGATTCCCCGACTCCCGCAGGCAACTCAACCGCGGCTTCGGTCCTGCTCCAGCTGGCGGCTCTCAGCGGGCGCGAGGATTTTCGCGGCAAGGCCGAAGACACGCTGGCCGCCTTTGCCGGAGTCATCGAGCACTATGGCCTCTACGCCGGCAGCTACGGCCTGGCGTTGGAGCGGCTCCTCTTGCCGCCGATCCAGGTCGCGATTATTGGAGAGGGTCCGGGCGCCCGGCAGCTGGCAGCCATCGCCAATGCCCGCTATGCCGTAAACAAGGCTGTCATCTCGCTCAGCCCCGGTCAGGTCGCGTCCGGTCAGTTGCCCCCGGTGCTCAGAGAAACGCTGCCGCATCTTCCACAGCTGGCGACCCCAGGCGCGGGAGCGCTGGCACTGGTCTGCCGTGGAACATCGTGCCTGCCGCCGGCGCGGACCGCCGACGAACTGATCGAGCAGATCAATGGCTCCCTGTAAACTTCGTCGTGAACGGGCCCACTGGCGAGACGGCGGCGTGCCATGGGTAACGTAGCACTCCGGCGCCGCGGCTGTTACAGGGCGCGCGTTGCTGCTATCCTTCATTGGATAAATTCGATTCGGAGAGCGTCTCATGGCGAAGAGCATTAACAAAGCCACGTTGATTGGAAATGTGGGCAAGGATCCTGAAGTGAAGTTCCTGCCCAGCGGTACGGCCGTGGCCAATTTCACGCTGGCCACCTCCGAGCGCTTCAAGGACAAGGGCGGCGAATTCCAGGAGCGCACGGAGTGGCACAACCTGGTCGCCTTTCAGCGCCTCGCGGAGATCGTTCGCGACTATGTGAAAAAGGGGTCGAAGATTTACGTCGAGGGGCGCATCCAGACGCGCTCCTGGGACGACAAGGACAACCAAAAGCACTATAAAACCGAGATCGTTGTGAACGATCTGGTGCTGCTCTCCGGCCGCGGCGAAGGAGGCGAATCGGGCGGATATTCCCGTTCCTCCAGCTCCTCGTCCAGTTCGTCTTACGATCAGCGGCAACCAGCCCCACCCGATGACCTGGTGCAATCCACCGAGATTACCGACGACGACATTCCGTTCTAGGAATCACCTACTTCCGAATTGCCGCAGCGGGAACCAGGCGCGCTTGAACGCCCTGATCGGCGGCCTGACCGAGCATCTGTTTCGCCTCTGCGAGGGTGGTTCCGCTCGGCACCGGGCGGAAATCGGAGCGCGCCTCCCGCTGATCCTTGCTGAGCGACTTCACCAGAAGCACCTTGCCCTGCACGTGAGTCTCGACCAGGTCGGCTTTCCAGTGGGTGGCGCTCACCTCATGGCGATGAATATGGAACGAGCTGCCCTTATCGACGCGACCGAACAGCCCGTACCCGAAGTCCACTCGCTCAGCCACGCTGCCGCTCATATCGATGGCCCGCTTTGACCGGAGATCCACGATCATCGTGCCGGCCAGAGCGTGAACGATGCGCGCCTGATAACTCGTCGGGACGAAGGCCGGATCCGGGCGAAAGGCGATCCGCGCGACGCCGTCGGTAGGCGCGCCCACATAATCGAAGAGAAACGCAGATGGAACCATTTGCATGATGGCAGCAACTTGCGCCTCGTCGTTGTCATGCGTGCGTTCCACATGCGCGATTTGGCCCGGATCGTGGATGTACTCCTCGAGGCGCTCGCTCTCCCGTTCCGCTTGAGCGGCATCCAGTGGTTTGCCGTCTTGCTCGATGAGGCGAAAAACCGGCCCGCTGGCAGTTTCGACCTGCTCCCTCACTACGTTCTGAGCGGGGGCAACACATTCGCTGCGGTATTCCCAGTGGCTGTCGCGCTCGCGGTCGTGCAGTTCGTTGTAGATGACGTCCCGCACCAGGTCGTGGGCCGATTCCTGGTTGTTTTGGGGCGTCACGGGCGGTTGCTGGGCCCAGAGGGGTACGGTGGCCGCGACGATGAGCACAACGGGAGCGAGGGAGCCGAATCCTGGCATGGTTTCTCCAGTTCTTCCGGATATGATCCTGTCCACAGTGCGGGAGTTGTGTCGCACTTCGGGTAAATCGACTCTGAAGATTTCGTGACACTCAGGAAAGGGAATCTGACTTGTTACACTTCCGCCATAGCCAGCAGGGCTGAATGACGCGCCGCTGCTTTGCCGCCTGCAATTATGCCCCTCACCCTTTCGGTCGCGATCGTCACGAAGAACGAGGAAGCGAATCTGACGCGCACCCTCGCCAGCGTGCGCTGGGCCGATGAGATCGTGATCGTCGATTCCGGGTCCACGGACAAAACTGCTGAAATTGCCCGGGAATTCAGGGCGAAGTTCTTCGTCGAAGAATGGAAGGGCTTCGGAGAGCAGAAGAATTCCGCAATTGCGAAGTGTTCGGGAGACTGGGCGCTGTCGCTCGACGCCGATGAGGAGGTGAGCGTGGAGCTTGGAGAAGAGATCCGAGGTCTGCTCAGCGGCCAGCCGGACCACGATGCATACTTTCTGCCGCGCAGAAACTTCTTCCTCGGTCGCTGGATTCGCCACGGCGGCTACTATCCCGATCCCAAGCTGCGGTTCTTTCGCCGCGGCAACGCGCAGTTTGAAGAGCACGCCGTCCACGAGACGATTCGGCCCGCGGGTCCCGCAGGGCGCCTGCATGGCGGCCTGTTTCATCACGCCTATCCCACGCTCGACGCCTACATCGAGCACATGAACCGCTACAGCGCGCTGGGGGCAACGCAGGTGGTCGCACGCGGCAAGACCAGCAGGTCGATATTCGCTTTTCTCTGGAACGTGTTCGTCATCCCGGTCGCGACCTTCAAGTACAACTACTTTCTTCGCCTGGGATTTCTCGATGGCCGCGAAGGCCTCCTGCTCCACCTCTATCATTCGGTCTACGTCAGCTGGAAATATGCGAAGGCGTGGGAGCTTGGGCGAAAGCAACCGCGCGTTTCCTGATACCGAGTAATCTCATAGAGGGAATGAGTAATACCGGCGCCATGCCCGATAAAGGCACCCAGCTTCGTGATTCGCTGCTCACCGACCTGACGGCGGACAGGCGTCCGTCGCCGGAGGAACTCCGCTGGGCGGAAGAGACGCTGAAGCCGGCCCTCGAGAGGGCTCCGGAACACCCCATCGGCGCGGCCACGGGCATCAATCGCGACGACTCGGGCAACGCGCGCTTCACCACTGTCTCGGGCGTTCCCGTCCGCTGTCTCTACACTGAAGCCGATCTACCGGAAGACTGGCAACAGAATCAGGACCAGTACATGGGCGCGCCAGGCGAGCCGCCCTACACGCGCGGCATTCATTCCAGCGGCTACCGTGGCCGGTTATGGACCATGCGGCAGTTTTCCGGCTTTGCCTCGCCGGAAGAGACCAATCGCCGTTACAAATACCTGCTGGCCGGCGGAGCGAGCGGCCTTTCCGTGGCATTCGATCTGCCCACGCTCATGGGTTGCGACTCCGACGACCCGAAGAGCGAAGGCGAGGTGGGTAAGTGCGGCGTGGCCATCGATTCGCTCGAAGACATGGAGACGCTTTTCTCCGGCATTCCTCTCGAGACCATCACGGTTTCGATGACCATCAACTCACCCGCCAGCGTGCTCTGGGCAATCTATCTGGTTGTAGCGGAGCGTCAGGGCGTCGACTGGAAGCACCTTGCCGGCACGCTGCAAAACGACATCCTCAAGGAGTACATCGCGCAGAAGGAGTATCTGTATCCGCCCGCCCCGTCGATGCGTCTGGTCGTTGACACGCTGGAATTCGGCGCTCGCTTCACGCCGCGATTCAATCCCATTTCCATCTCGGGCTATCACATCCGCGAGGCCGGTTCGACGGCGCTGCAGGAACTGGCGTTCACTCTCTACGACGGCATCGAGTACGTGGAGTGGGCGCTGCGCCGCGGCCTCGACATCGACGATTTCGCTCCCCGGCTCAGTTTCTTCTTCAACGCTCATAACGACTTCTTCGAAGAGATTGCGAAGTATCGCGCGGCGCGCAAGGTCTGGTATCGCGTCATGACGGAGCGCTTCGGCGCAAAGAATCCGCGCTCCACCTGGATGCGCTTTCACACCCAGACCGCCGGGGTCTCGCTCACCGCCCAGCAGCCAAAGAACAACATCGCTCGCGTGGCGCTGCAGGCGCTGGCCGCGGTGCTGGGTGGCACGCAGTCGCTCCACACCGACGGCTTCGACGAGGCGCTGGCTCTGCCCACGGAGGACGCGGCGCGGATCGCCCTGCGAACCCAGCAGATTCTCGCGCACGAATCGGGCGTAGCGGAGATCGTCGACCCCTTCGGGGGCTCGTATTTCCTCGAGCGGCTGACGCTCGATATGGAGCAGGGCGCGTTTCGCATCTTCGAGAAGCTCGACTCCATGGGTGGCATGGTGAAGGCCATCGAAGCCGGCTATCCCCAGAAGGAAATCGCCGAAGCCAGCTATGCGTATCAGCGCGCCGTCGAGGCCGGCGAAAAAATCGTCGTAGGCCTGAACCAATATGCGGTGGACGAACCGCCGCCGCGAACTCTTTACATCGACGAAAGCGTTCGCGACGGGCAGGCTGCGAAGCTGAAGAAGTTGCACGCGGAGAGGTCGGGAGAAGCCGTCGAGCATGCGCTCTCCGCCTTGCGCTGCGCGGCCGAGAAGCAGCCTGAACCGGCAACAGACGGCGTGGCCACGGCAAACACCATGCCCTTCATCCTCGACTGCGTCCGCGCCTATGCAACGCTGGGCGAGATTTGCGGTGCGTTAGGCGAAGTATTTGGCGGATGGGAAGAATCCTGAACGCCAGGGCCAGCCAATCTCGTCTCCACAAACACCCAAATTCTGCCCCGGCATCCTCGCATAGCAAGGGCCCTGCGGAAACCAGTTAGAATGCATCTGGCGTGAACACCGTCAAAGCCATTTACCCCGGCAGCTTCGACCCGTTGACCAACGGCCACCTCGACCTGATCGATCGCGCCGCGAAGATCTTCGATCATCTGGTCGTCGCGATCCTGCGCAATTCGTCCAAGAATCCCCTCTTTACGGTCGAAGAGCGCGTGGCGATGCTGACCGAGGGAACCGCGGAATTCGAAAATGTCTCCGTCTCGACCTTCGACGGCCTGCTGGTCGATTTTGCTCGCGAGCAGCGCGCTCATGCCGTGGTGCGCGGCATCCGCGCCATCAGCGACTACGAATACGAATTCCAGATGGCCTTGATGAACCGCCGCCTCTCACCCGACGTCGAGACCATCTTTCTGATGCCCGACGCGAAGTACTCCTTCGTCAGCTCGAGGCTGGTCAAGGAAGTGTTCCGCCTGGGCGGCTCTGTAGACGGACTCGTTCCGAAATTCGTCGTCGAGCGGATGAAGGACAAAAGCCGCAGTTAGGGGTTCAATCCAGCTTGACCTGCCCATACTCAAGCAGCGTGACCAGCACCACGCCGCCCACAATGTTGCCGGAGGTCGCCAGCAACAGCCACCGGAAATACGCACCCACGGTAACGCCGTGACTCAGGACCGCAGCGAGAATCTCTCCGCTGGTCGCGATGCAGTGTGCGAAGTGGCCGAGCCCCACGATAAAAGTCAGCACCCAGATGATCGCCACCGATCCGGTGATGGAATGGCTGCCGCTCACCAGCCACGCGACCATGGCGATGATCCAGCCGCCCACCACGCCGCTCCAGAAGATTTGCCGCATGCCCGGCGTAGTTGCGGCGACTCCCGCCTGTGCCAGAGCATGCAGGATATCCGGTTGCAGCGCCTTGGTCCGAGCGGCGAGAAGAGCGAAGAGAAATGCCCCGGCGACATTGGCCGGGAAGACGATGGCCCACAGGCGCACTGTCTCCCACACATGGCGCCGCTCCACCAGAATCAGCGCCACTGGGTAGAGCGTGTTTTCCGTGAACAGCTGCCCGCGGCCAAGGATCACCGCCATGAATCCCACGGGGTAAAACAACAGCGCCACGAACTGCGCCCACGGCGATGGGCCCAGCAGAGCGCTGATCACGGAGACGCTGAGGCCGGTTAGGCCCATGGTTAGCCCGCCGACGATGCCGGAGAGAGCGAGCGCCCGCTTTGGGCGTCGCAGCTCCCGGCGCGCATTGCGCGAGACCTGCTCATAAATTTCATTCGCGGTAGGCCGGTCGAGGTCGCGCTGTGTCGACGACGGTGCTTCCTTCTCGACGCCCGGCTCGACTTTTATGTCGCGTAGGGGCATTCGTGCGTTGGAAGGCAATTTGACAGTGCAGGTTGGATGCCAGCAAAAATTCGCCTTTGCTTTCGTTGGTTTCCCGCCCACCCGTCCTCACTCCAGTTTCTCTCGCTCATGATAGCCTTGCCCTTCGCCCGCCCGAGGAGAACGATGAATCATCAGCTCCACTTCGACCTGAGCGCCGCCGCTCGGCGTTCCATGATCGAACACGGCTTTGAGCCGGAGTATCCACCCCCCATTGCGGACCAGCTCAAACAGCTGCGCGAGCATCCGGTACCCGCGAATCCGTCTGCCCGCGATTTGCGAGGCCTGCTCTGGTCCTCCATCGATAACGAC
>PMSS01000014.1 GCA_003167515.1 Acidobacterium sp.
GCCTTCGCCGCTGGACCGCCGACATCGGCCACGAGTTTCCCCTCGCCCGCAAGGTCTACCTCACCGCCGCCAACCCCCAGAACGGCCCCGACTCCTGCGCCTCCGGCACCGGCACAACCTGCCCGCACATCTCCACCACCATTAATAACGAAGGCTCCGTCAGCCTCCGCCTCCTCCTCACCGGCTCCGCAGCCAGCGCCGGCAACAACGTCCCCTTCTACTTCGATCCCACCACCGGCGGCTCCGACATCGACGGCAACCCGATCCTCCCCAGTTGCCCCGACTATCGCTTCCGCGCCCCCAACCTCGTCCTCCTGCGCGGCACCGTCGAGCACGCCCTTCCCAAAATCCCCTTAGGCGCGTACTTCTCCGTTGACGCCGCTAAGTCACCTCTCACCCGCGGCGACATCGACCTTACCAACCTCCGCCGCAGTTACTCCATCGGACTAACTGTCCACGCCGGAGGTCTCCCCGTCGTCTATCTCCTCTTCGCCTGGGGAGGCAACGAAGGCACCCACACCACCTTCAGCATCAGCAACACCCTCCTCGGCGCGTCCCCACGTCCCTCCCTCTTCTAGCAAGCAGACATCCGCGCCATCCAACGCCCGGTACGCTGTACCCTGTACCCTGTATGCGGAATTCCCAACCCGCTCGCGCCGAATTCCTCCGCCTCGCCCGCTCCCACTCGCTTGTCCCGCTCTACCGCACCCTCACCGCCGATCTCGAAACGCCGGTCTCGGCCTTTCTCCGCCTCGCCGCAGCCGAACCCGAATGCTTCCTCCTCGAATCGGTCGAAGGCGGCGAACATCTCGGCCGCTACACCTACATCGGAATCCGTCCCAGCCGCCGCATCGTCTCCCACGGCCCGGAAATCGAGATCACTGAGCACGGCCGCACCCGCCAAATCACCGGCGACGTCTTCGCCTTGCTCCGCGACTCCCTCGACGGACACACGCCCGCCCATATCGCCGGCCTTCCGCCCTTCACAGCAGGCGCAGTCGGCTTCTTTTCCTACGACGTCGTCCGCCAAATCGAGCGCTTGCCCAGCAAAACCACTGACGACCTCGGACTTCCCGACGCCTGTCTCATGTTCTTCGACGAGGTCCTCGCCTTCGACCACGTCAAAAAGGAAATCCTCCTCATGGTCACCGCCGACCTTGGCCGCCACAAGCCACAAGCTGCTTACGCCGACGCGCTTCGCCGCCTCGACCGCCTCGAAAAGCGCCTGGCTCAACCACTTCCAAAGCTCCCATCGAAGAAACCCAGCGGCAAACTCCGTCTCCAACCCCAAACCTGCAAGTCTGCCTTCCTCGAGTCCGTCGAAAAGGCCAAAGACTACATCGCCGCCGGCGACATCTTCCAGGTCGTCCTCTCCCAGCGCCTCGATCTCGAGCCCGGCGTCGACCCCTTCTCCGTCTACCGCGCCCTCCGCATCGTTAATCCTTCGCCATATATGTATTTCCTCCGCTTCAACCGCAGGAAATTCGGCGCCAAAACCGCAAAAAGCTCCAGCAGCGAAGAAACCACTCACATCGTCGGCTCCTCGCCCGAACTCCTCGTCCGCGTCGAAGGCCGCCGCATCGAGTACCGCCCCATCGCCGGAACCCGTCCCCGCGCCGCCACTGAAGCCGCGGATCTCGCCGCCGAGCAGGAGATGGTTCACGACGAAAAGGAACGCGCCGAGCACGTCATGCTCGTCGACCTCGGCCGCAACGACGTCGGCCGTGTCAGTGAATATGGCACCGTCAAGGTTACAAACCTAATGCACGTCGAGCGCTACTCCCACGTCATGCACCTCGTCAGCAACATCGAAGGCCGGCTAAAGCCCGAACTCAGCGCTGTCGACGCCCTCCGCTCCTGCTTCCCCGCAGGCACGCTGAGCGGAGCACCCAAAATCCGCGCCATGGAAATCATCGAGGAACTCGAAACCACCCGCCGCGGTATCTACGGCGGCACCGTCCTCTACGCCGACTACTCCGGCAACCTGACCAGCTGCATCGCCATCCGCACCCTCCTCGTCGAAGGACACAAAGGATACATCCAGGCCGGCGCCGGTATCGTAGCGGACTCCATCCCCGAAAACGAATACGAAGAGAGCCTCAACAAAGCGAAAGCAGTAGTCCGCGCTGTCGAGCGTGCGCGCGGTGGCTAAAGCATTTATCGCGGTTTCGCCGATCCAACAGCGTCTCGCATGCGAAACTCAGTCGCCGCCTCACAAGTCGAATAGCTCTTGAGTTTGGTCGCGTCGGAACTCGGATCCCCACGCATGAATCGATAACTCCGCATGCTGTAACATACAGGTCTTTGGCCTGGCGCCTCGATGTTCGCCTGCAGTTGCGGCATCGCGATCGTCAGCGCCTTCGTTTTGAGCGCCTCGATCGTCAGAAGCGAGGTCTCTCCATTCGTCGCAGCGATATTCACCGGTGCCTGCATCGCAGGCGGCCCTGCGGACGTTTGGTTTTGTGCGAATCCCGCCGAAGCAGCGGCCAACAGAAGAGCGGAGACGAAGAGCCTCATACAAGCACCTCCGGTGCCCACCAGCATAGCACCGCCCGCATCGAAAAGTCAGCGAACACCCGCCCGCAACGCTCCGTTTGTCCTGAACCCGGAGCTACACTGAAGAAAGACGGTTTTCGTCCCATGGTCTTCGTACTCGATAACTATGACTCCTTCACCTGGAACCTCGTCCAGTACATGGGCGAACTCGGCGCCGACGTCGAAGTCCGCCGTAACGACGAACTCACTCCGGAGGAAGTCGAAGCCCTCAATCCCGACCGCATCGTCCTCTCGCCCGGTCCCTGCACGCCACAGGAAGCCGGCATCTCCATCGACCTCATTCGCCACATGGCCGGCAAAGTTCCCATCCTTGGTGTGTGCCTCGGCCATCAGGCCATCGGCGCAGCCTTCGGCGGCAACGTCATCCGCGCTCCAAAGCTCATGCACGGTAAAACCAGCCAGATCGACCATGACGGCAGGACCATCTTTGCCGGCATCAATACACCCATGACCTGTACCCGCTATCACTCCCTCATCGTCGAAGAGAAAGGCCTGCCCATCGACCTCGAAATCTCAGCGCGCGCTCACGACGGCATCATCATGGGCCTCCGTCATCGCACTTTGCCCGTCGAAGGCGTGCAGTTCCACCCCGAATCCGTCCTCACCAACGACGGCAAATCTCTCATCCAAAACTTCCTGAACCTGCAATGAAGCCCCTCGCCGCCATTCCGCCAATCGCTGCCGCTCTGCTTTTTGGGGCCTGGCTCGCACCCGGCGTCGCCGGCCAGCAACCGAACCCGCCTGTTCCGACGGCGCCTGCAAGCCAGAACTCAACCACATCGCCCCAGTCACCGCCGCAGCCGGCGTCTTTAACGAATTCGTCGACAGCACAGGCGCAAAATTCGCCCGCCTCGCAACCCTCTATAGCTACCGTCTCGCTCGAGGGCGTCTCCCTCTCCGGCTCGCTCTCCGTCGAAGACGGTTTCGCCGTCATCGGTAACAATGGAGCCGTCTCTGCCGGCGATAAAACCGCGCGCGTCAGCCTAACCCGCGGCGGCTTCCTCAATGTCTGCGCCTCCACCAAAATCCATCTCTCCACCGACATCGCTATCTCCGGTGGCGGCCTCATGATCGCCATCGATCGCGGCGCCCTCGAAGCCAACTATCTGCCCGGCCAGTATTCCGACGTCCTCCTCACTCCCGACCTGCGCATCCTTATCTCTGGTCCCGGTCAGGCCCATCTCAGCCTTCGCGTCAACAACGACGGCGACACCTGTGTCGACAACCATGGCGACAATGCTCCCTACGTCCTCGCCAGCAATCTTTTCGAAGGCGGGGCCTATCGCGTCAAGCCCAACCAGCGTGTTCTCTTCCTGCATGGCAGCCTTCAACAGATCGTCGACAACGAAAAGGAATCCTGCGGTTGCCCGCCGCCCCCACCGACGCCGGCCCCCACATCAATCGCCAAAGTCGGAATGCCCGGCGGAACCCTCCATTCCAGTGACGAGTCGCCCACTCCGCCACCCCCGAACGCCACGAGTGCAGCTGTACAGAATCCATTCCCCCTGGCCGAGAGCGAAGGACTGCAACCACCCCCACCGCCCGCCACCCCTGTTGTTCAGCCCGGAGAAGCGCACGCGCAGATCACAGCTCCGCTGGTTTACAACGGCGAGACTTCCCTGAACGTCGGAATGCCTGCCGCGTCACTCTCCGGTACCAACCCGTCTTCAAACGCGGCCTGCAACGATCCCTTGTATCCCGGCGTGGTCTGTGACGCTCAGGCCCAGGCTGACGATTCTTCTCCGGAAACCGACCAACCCAAATCACCTCCATCAGCAGGGCCTGCCGCATCAGGAGAACCCGCAGCACCAGCCGCAGCCGCCAAGCCAAAGAAAAAATCGGGCTTCGCTCATTTTCTGCGGAGGATTTTCGGCAACGGATAATCAGCGGATGCCCCACCTGTTGCCTGACCCGAACGGAGCCGAACATTGGATATCAATCCGCTGCGATAAAATCAGAATTGCCGGAGTATGCACCCGCGCGGTTCCTTCATGGCCGCCACCCGCGGCTATCCCGCCGCCAAATCCCGGGGTCCCCAGCCAACTCGTTGGATGGGGCGGCACATTCCGCACTCATTTCTGTAAGGAGCTTTATCCTATGGCGATTCCCGCCACCCAGTTGCGCCCGGGCATGATCATCAAGCACA
>PMSS01000415.1 GCA_003167515.1 Acidobacterium sp.
GCCTTCATGCCGTCGATGCCGCCGACGGCGCGGACCGCGAAGACCGCGAGCACGGTGACCATGCCCATCTTGATGACGAACTGGAAAAGATCGGTGACCAGCACGCCCCACAATCCGCCGAGGAACGTGTAAAGGCCGGTGAAGGGAACCAGAACGAAGATGCAGATGAAGAGTGCGGTGTGGCGCGGCTCGCCCAGGGTGTAGTGCAGCAGTTCGTGGCCCCCGAGCGAAAGCCGGAGCAAACGCCCTTCAGCGATGACCGGGCCAAGGGTAACGGCGATGATGTCGACCATAGCGCGCGTGACCCAGCCGAGGATGAAGCAGTTCATGAGCAGGCCGAGATAAACGGCCTTGAAGCCGCGCAGGAACGCTGCTGGGCGCCCGCTGTAGCGAATCTCGACCAGCTCCACGTCGGTCAGGATTTCAGCCCGGCGCCAATACCGCGCGAAGAAAAACACCGTCGTCATCCCGGAGAGGCACAGACTCCACCAGATCCAGTTGCCAGAGATGCCCTGCGTGGCCACCAGTCCGCATACAAACAACGGCGTGTCCGCGGCGAAGGTAGTGGCAACCATGGATGTGCCAGCGAGCCACCACGACACGTCGCGACCCGATACGAAGAACTCCTCCGTAGAGCCGCTCGCTTTGCTGCGGTAGTAAATGCCGATGAGCAGATTGAAAAGCAGATAGGCAGCGATAAGGAGCCAGTCGAGATGAGTGAGAGGCATGAAGGATCGATCCGTGTGCCGAATACTTGTCACCAGTATAGACAGCGCTGGCAGGCCCGGGCGCGCTCGATAATGGCGCGACCACCCGAGTCGGGCGACCCGCGAAGATGGACGCGAGTGAAATGGCTCTATGTTGTCATTGCGTGCTCGGTTTTCTCGGATTGCCCTCGAGCGAGAGGTTCCATGAGGCCCCCGCGAGAGAGACGATAACGGCGCCCTCGCCAGAGAATCGTGCCCCCGATGTAGCTCGCGGCCCAACAGCAGAAGCCGAGGAAATCGCGAAGCGGATAGAGCAATGTCGTCCGCGGCAGGTGGCGCTCCTGAACGGCGAGCGATCCCACCAGAGCAGCGAGGATGATGCGGTTTGCGATGCTGTAGGCGAGCAGCGTGAGTGCAAGCGCGGGCCGGTGCATCGCGAGACCCGCCGCAAACGCGAGAAGGCCGAACGGGACACTGAAGGTGAGTGCCGTGCCCAGATGGCCCAGCGGACGCGAGAAGCGCGTGGACTTCATCCAGCGCGTCTGGTGGCGGAGCGAGGCGGCGAAGCTCAGGTTCAGGATGATGTGATCGATGACGTGATGCGAGAGCACCACCGCTTCGCCCTGCTCGGCGACTTTGGCTCCCAGCAGAAAATCGTCGGAGCAGTAGGGGCCGAGCACGCCGAAACCGCCCATCGCCTCTACGCAACTGCGGCGCACGGCCATCGTCGGTCCGAGAGCGAACTTCATGCCTTCGAGCAGATTCGCGGTGAGCACGCCGGCGGTCATCTCGACCGACATCCCGGCAGCCTCCAGCTTCGACCAAAGCCCCCGGTCGGCGACTCCGCGATAGAGGCAAGTGACCACTCCAACCCTCTCGTCCCCGAATGGCGCGACGACCTCGCGGATGTAGTTGGGTTCGACGCGGACATCGCTGTCGCTGATGATAAAAAGATCGTGCCGTGCGACGGACTGCATGAGTTCAAGCGACGAAACCTTCGCGTTGAAGTAGGTCTCCGCGCCGGTCGATAGAAAAGATGCGGGAATGTGAGGATACCGCGCAGCCACGCGGCGGGCAGTCTCGAGCCCGGAATCGGTGGCCGAGCGCGCGCAGAAAAGAATCTCGAAGCTTGGATAGTCCTGGTTAAAGAACGAATCGAGGTGAGCTTCCAGATTCGGCTCGGCTCCATCCAGAGGCTTCAGCAGGCTGACCGGTGTTGAAAAGGACGCCACGGGCGGGCGCTGCCGGTGAAAGCGGAGTAGCCCTGCAAGGGCTAGAATCGCGGAAATTGTGGATGTGAAAAGGCCGAAAAGGCCGAGATCGAACAGAATCCGAATCATAAGTACCCTGGCGGATGGTGGCTCCGCGGAACCGTCGATTCGCGGGTGCCTCTAAAAGACTATCGTATGGAGCTTGGGTACGCCTGTCAGGCCACACTGAACCTTGCGTCCTCGCGCATCCACAGCGCGAGCTGGCGCAGTAGCCACACGTTGCGCTCGAACAGCGTAGTCGCGTAATGCAGGGCGGAGATGTTGCCGGCGCTGGCCGTCTGGCCCAGCCCGTGCCGGTTGCGTAACTCTTCCATCATGCCGCTGCGGTCGTCGGTCATGTTGACGAAGATTTCGATCTCCAGTTCCCCCGGCGATTCGAGCGCAGCGAGTGCGGAAAACAGAATGGTGTCAAGGGATTCGATGAGGAGTCCACCCAGCGCTTCGCTGGCGAGTCCGCTCAGGCTGTCGGAGAAGAGGAAGACATTCTCCTCGAGGGCCCCGAGAGTGCTTTCCTTGCGCTGAAAAGAAATAGCACGGGCTGCCACATCGTTGGCGATGGGCAGCTGCAGCAGAGCCTCAAGGAATTCGGAAATGTGACGGCCCAGCTGAATGGCCGCTGCGTGCAGCACCTTCAGGTCGGAAGAGTCGCCCCGGCGAGCCGCGTCAATATAACGCCCCAGCACGCGGACGATGCGCATCTGCTCAAGCGCAACCAGATCAAGCGCGGTCTCAGGGGAGTTGAGCGAATCGTGCTGAATATAGATGGGACTCGAAAGGTCCTGTTCGGGCGTGGGCGGCCACAATTTCGCCAGTCCCCGCGGCGCCCAGCGCAGACCGGCAATGGCCACGGCGGCCACGGTGATGTTGAGCGCGAGGTAGGTGCAGGCTATACGCTGCGAAATGGACGCACCCGACGCGTGCACGGCGGCGATCAGGAGAGGCACGTTTAGCAAGCGCTCCGCGACCAGCAGCGCGGCGATGAAAAGTCCGGCAATGCCGTTGGTCATTGCCTGATACATGGCGATTTGGCGCGGAACGCCGCGCAGGTTGCCGGAAAGCATCCAGGTGGCCGCCGCGGAGCCCAGGCCTAGCCCCGCGATCACCATCGCGGCGGGGAAGTCGCCAAGCTGGCCGCCGCGGTTGATGGTGACCACGATCGCCGCGATCGCGGAAGAAGAATGAACGAAGGTGCGGAACAGCATTCCCAGCAGAAACGCGGCGTACGGCCAGTGCGAAAAAAATCGAGCGACGTGAGCAAATTGCGCGGAGGAAGCGAGCGGCTGGAACGCCTGCTTCATCATCTCCAGTCCGAGAAAGAGCAGCCCAACCGACATGCCGCTGGCGACCGCGGGCTTCCACTCCTTGACGAGTTTGAAGGCCAGAACCAGCCCCGTGATCCCGATGAGAAACAGGATGGAAAGGTGGAGATCGGAAGCTGCCACAAACACCAGAAGCGCGGTTCCGATGTTCGCGCAGGCCAGCACGATGAGAGCGCGCGAGATGGGAAGCAGGCCGGTTGAAACCATTCCGGAGACAATGAAGGCAACCACGGAGGCACTCTGCGTGATTGCGCCGAGGACCACTCCCACGAGTCCTGCCATGACGGGCCGATGCGTCAGGCGCCCCAGCGCCTGACGGAAGCGCTGGCCGCTCATCTGGCGCAGATTGTCGGAAACTCCACTGATGCCGGAGAAGAAAAAGCTGAGTCCGGCGAGGTAGAGCGCAAGCAGTTCAACCATGGGCGCGCATGCATAATATCAGCGGACCCGCCGGTTCTTGATGAAAGGGCGCCGGGTCTCAGCGCGCCGCTCTGTGGTACGTTGGTTCGGCGTAAATCTGCCCGGAAAGATTTGGCGGCCGAGAAAAACGATGAACCGAAGGCAATTTGTTGCGAACGCATTCCGGGCGACCGTCGCGGGGAGGATGCCGAAACCGTCGCTCCTCGCGGCGGGGTATGTCTCAGATCCGCCGAGCGACGATGCATCGCGCAGCTTCAGCAGCGAAGATCCAAACCTCACGCGGGTCTACGAGGGTGCGCTGTCGGCGTTGCGCGCCAACGTCGTCCGGCTGTCCGCATATCTCGATCCGGTGTTGGTGGAAGGCAGCGTCTACCACGGCGTCTGGCAGGAGTGTGCGCCGCAGGAAGGCGCAGTCTACAGCCTGCTGGGTGATGCGATTGCCCGCGAGGTTGCACGTAACAATCACCTGATCTTTTTCGCGCTGCAGAAGGAAGATGGGCAGCTTCCCTGCAACGTCAAGGCGGACGGGCCCGCCTTCGGCCAGATCCAGATGGTGGTCCCGATCGCGGCTACTGCCTGGGAACTGGCCAGACAGTGGGGTGACTCGGAGCTGCTGGAGAAGGCCTACACGGCCTGCGCGCGCTGGGACGCGTGGCTGCGCCGTTACCGGAACACGCGAGGAACCGGGCTGTGCGAAGGCTTCTGCACCTACGACACCGGACAGGACAACAGCCCCCGCTGGAAGGGCATACCGAATCGTTGCCCGGATGCCGACGCGCGTAAGTGTCCGCCGGCTGAAGGTCTGCCGCGGCTCTGCCCCGATCTCTCGGCAACCGTGTATGGCGCGCGTGTGGCGCTGGCGGCGATGGCGAGCGCTCTCGGCAAAGCAGGCGAAGCCGACCGCTGGACTGAAGATGCGGGAAAAATACGCCGTCTCATCATCGAGCGGCTCTACGATCCTCAGGACGGCGCCTTTTACGATCTCGACGCGCAGAACCGTTTCGTTCGCGTGCGCAGCACCGCGATCCTGCGCGTGCTCGGTGAACATGTCGTCGACCCGAGCCTCTTCGAGACCGTGTGGCAACGCCAGGTTCACGATCCCCGGGCATTCTGGGCACCCTATCCGTTTCCGTCCATCGCACTCGATGATCCGCAATTCGTGCGGCCCATCCCTCGCAACTCGTGGGGTGGCGCAACCCAGGCGCTGACGGCCCTGCGCGCACCGCGCTGGATGGAGCACTACGACAAGCCGGCAGAACTCGCATCGCTGATGCAGAAGTGGATCGAGGCGCTCCGGCGTGCCGGGGAGTTTCGGCAGCAGATGGATCCACTAACCGGGGACTTTACGCAGACTGATCCTGGTGGCTATTCACCGGCGGCGCTCGTCTTCTTCGATTTTCTGTGGAGACTATCGGGCGTGCGCCAGCAGGACGATTTTCTGGAATGGAATGTCCGTCCTCCGGCTGCGCAGGCTCGCTCGAACTTCGCCGAGCAGCTCGCCGGGGGCACAGCGGAGCTGCTTTACGATGGGCCCCACACCGAATTGCGTGTCGCGGGTAAACAGGTCGCGCAGGTTTCCGGAGTGGTGCGGCTACTGACGACACGCAGCGGCGAAATCCACGCTGCCGTCGGCATTGCCGAGGGCGAATCGTTTGTTACGCTGCGCCTCCCCGGCCACCCCCCGCGAAAGCTAAGCATCGCGGCGAATGCGCGTGTCGATCTGCGCGCAGCGAAAGTCGCTTCTTAGCCGATCCCGACTTTATACTGGCTGGAGAATGTCCTCCTTTCTTCCTGTCGATGAGCAGCTCGACCTGCTGCAGAAGGGCGCGGCCGAAATCATCCGCGTCTCCGACCTCCGCGAGCGGCTCGAGAAGTCCCGCCAGACCGGCACGCCGCTTCGCGTCAAGGCCGGATTCGATCCCACCGCCCCCGACCTGCACCTCGGCCACACCGTGCTGATGCGCA
>PMSS01000038.1 GCA_003167515.1 Acidobacterium sp.
CCAAGATTGACGGTGCTGCCGGGGGCAACCGCGATATTGTTCGTCGCCTGCCATGCCCCTCCGTTCACCTCAAGATAGGGAGTGATCGTGGTAGGGGCGATGGTGATCGTAAACGCCTGCGTGCTCGTAAGTCCGATCGAGTTGGTGTAAGTCGCCGTGTAGACATTGGTACCGGAGGGCAGGGAGATGCCGTTCAGAGCGCGCGAAGTGGAGGTGAACCCGCTGGGACCGGTCCAGCTCCACGAACCGCCGGTTCCCGGTTGCGGACCGAGGTTCACTGTATCGCCGTAGTTCACGGTGAGACTGGAGACGTTCTGCCAGGCTCCGCCGTCCTGCTCGTAATCCTGGATATAGGGAACGATCGGGGTGGGCGAGCCCTCCGTCAACGTAAAGTTCTGGGTAGCGTTGGGGCTGGTTCCGTTTTGCGCGGTGATCGTGATGGGGTACGTACCGCTTGTTCCCGCCGCTGGCGTGCCGGACAGCACTCCGGCAGTAGTAAGCGTTACGCCGCTGGGCAGAGAGCCCGTTTCGCTGAAAGTAGATGCGGGATATCCGGTCGCCGTCACACTGAAACTATTCGCGCTTCCGAGAGCAAAAGAGGTGCTGGTGGCGCTGGTGATGGCCGGAGCCTGATTCACGGTCAACGTGAAGTTCTGCGTGGCATTCGGACTAACTCCGTTTTGCGCGGTGATGATGATCGGATAAGCGCCCCCGGTCCCCGCCGCCGGCGTGCCGGAAAGAACTCCTGCGCTGGTAAGCGTAACTCCGCTGGGCAGATTGCCGGTTTCGCTGAAGGTGGGCGCGGGCGTGCCCGTCGCCGTCACGCTGAACGTGCCCGCGGTTCCCACGGCAAAGGTGGTGCTGGTGGCGCTGGTAATAGCCGGAGCCTGGTTCACGGTTAACGTGAAGGGTTGCGTGGCTTTCGGACTAACTCCGTTTTGCGCGGTGATGGTAATCGGGTAAGTTCCGCCTGTCGCAGCTGCAGGCGTGCCGGAAAGAACTCCCGCGCTGGTAAGCGTAACGCCGCTGGGCAAAGTGCTGGTTGTGCTGAAGGTGGGCGCGGGATAGCCCGTCGCCGTCACACTGAACGTGCGAGCGGTTCCCACGGCAAAGGTGGTGCTGGTGGCGCTGGTAATAGCCGGAACCTGGTTCACGGTCAAAGTGAAGCTCTGCGTGGCGTTAGGACTATTTCCGTTCTGCGCGGTGATGGTAATCGGATAAGCGCCCCCGGTCGCCGCTGCCGGCGTGCCGGAAAGAACTCCGGCGCTGGTAAGCGTAACTCCGCTGGGCAGAGGTCCGGTTTCGCTGAAGGTCGGCGTGGGGTAACCTGTGGCAGTTACGGTGAATGAGCCTGCGGTTCCGGTTGTGAAGGTGGTGCTGCTGGCGCTGGTAATACTCGGAGCAGTCTGGGTGGCCGTCGCCACCGTCATGTTGACCGGTCCGGCGGTGAGGGTATCGGAGCCGACCACGGGAAGGGTGATCGAGAGGGTGTCAGGCGATGCGCCGCTGGGCTGGGTGGCCTCGATGCTGGAGTAGGTCGCGCCGGTGCCTTCGAGTGTGGTCGCAGTTAATCCCGATGCCGATCCGGTTCCGCTGAAGGTCAGCGTCGCCTGCACTCCACCGACGTTCTGGCCATTCTCCGTAACCGACAGGATCACGGGTGGCGTCGTTCCAGGTGCATCCGCAGTACCGGCATATGGAGGCGTACCGACAAACTGGGCGGAGGTGTAATTGGTCTGGACGGCGCCAGCGTCGACGCACGGGCTGTTGCTGGAGTAGCCCGTATAGGTGAGGTTCTCGTTCGAGAAGCCGCGCTGATCGGTGGTGACACCGGCAGGAATCAGCGTCGAGGAACCCGCGCAGATTGCGGAGCTTCCCGGCTCGGGAAGCATCGTCTGCGTGGAGTAGGCAGTATTGGTTCCGCTGTAACTGCCGATCGCGGAGAGGGCGGGCATGCCATTGTTGGAGTTGGTCGGAGTGACGACGTTGCCAAGGGTGCCAGTGGTGGGGCAGGCACCACCGCCGGAGACAGTGCACTCGGTACTTTCGCCCAGAAGGCTGTTCTCCACCGTCATGGCAGAGCTGCCGCCAAAATCGATGCCGCCGCCGGTATTGCCGGCGAGGGTGCTGCTGTAGATGCTCAGCGGCGCGCCAGCGACGCTGTAGATGGCGCCGGTGCCGGGGGTGGCGGCGGTATTGTTCGCGAACGTGCTGTATTCCACTGTGATCGCGCCGTTGGTGCTGTTATTGAAGATCGCGCTGCCTTCGGAGGCGGTGTTGTTCACAAAGGAGCTGTTGAGGACCGTGACCGCGCCAGACTCGTTATAGATGGCGCCGCCGGCGATCGTCGCAAAATTTCCGGTAAAGGCCATCCCGCTCACGGTGAGGTTCGCCTGGTTATAGATCGCGCCGCCGTCGCCGTTTCCGGTTTTATTCCCGTTGGCAAAAGTCATGCCGTACAGGAAGGCGTTTCCGCCGGATGTGCTGAAGAGGGCGTTCTCATTCTGCTCCGTGACAGTCAGAGAATTCGCACCCGGTCCGACGATGTTGGCATTGACATTGGTGGTAGGGCCTGCCGATGTAAGCGTGACCGTGGTCAATCCACTGGTGAAGTCGATATCGCCATCGCCTGCGGCGTTTGCTTTTGAGACTGCATCGCGAAGTTCACATCCAGCCCCGGGGCAGTTCGCCGGGACACCGGTGGCATCGTCGGCGCCAGTAGTCACCGTGATGTAATTGGATTGCACCGCACCCGCGTCCACGCATGAGGAGTTGAGCGGGAAGGTGCGCTGGTCGGTGGTCACGCCGACAGGAACATTGGCATAGATGCCCGCGCAGATGGCGGAGCTTCCCGGCATAGGCAGAAGGGTCTGGGTAGGTCCGCCGTAGTTGCCGAGGGGCAGCATAGCCGGACTTCCGGCAACCGAATTGGTGGGCGCCACCACGTTGCCATGGCCATCGCCGGTAGAGGGGCAAGCCGGCCCGGCAGAGGCGCACTCGCTGCCGAAGTCAAAGAGGCTGTTGTAAATATTCAGGGCACTGCCCGCGTAGGCAATGCCGTCGAGGTTGTTTCCCCAGAAGGTGCTGTTGGAAACGGTCAGAGCAGGCCCGGCGTTATAAATCCCGCTGGCATCGTGACCCGCCACATTGCCGCTGAAGGTTGTGTTAGTGACGACGAGGGCGTTGGCGCTGTCGTTTTCAATCGCGGCCCCTGAATACGCACGGTTGCCGGAAAAAGTGCTATCGCTCACCGTGAGCGAAGCGCCGCTGGAGTTTTCGATGGCGCCGCCGACACCGCCGACGCTCAATGTTTCAGAATTGTTGTAAAACGAGCTGTAGCTTACGGTGAGTGTCGCGCCGTTGGCGTTATAGACGCCGCCACCGCCGATTCCGGAGGCCGTGGTGTTGTTGATGAGGACGGTATTGCTCAGGGTGAGGTTGGCCAGGTTGTAGATGCCGCCGGCGTCACCGGAACCGCCAGAACCGTTGGTGATCGTCAGGTAGGCGAAAGTCGCGGTGCCCGGATACAAACCAAACACAGTCATTGCGTTATTGCCGGAAATCGCAATGGGCCCTGTGCCCGACTGATTGGTAATGGTCAGGGCGGCGCTGGAATTGTCGATGATCAGCGTCGACGAAAGGACGAGGGTTCCGGAGACAGAGAACTGGATCGTGCTGGCGTTCGAATCGGAGTTCGTCGCGGCAATGGCATCGCGCAGGGTGCATGTGCCGGAGGGGGCGGCGTTGGCGGGGCAGTTTGCCGCGATCCCCAACGGATCATCGGTCAGGGAGTTCACCGTGAAGGTGTCCATCGCGTGCGCCGCGCCTGCCATTGCGAGCAGGAGCAGGGGAGCGAGCCAACGGCCATTCCCGACGAAGCGGGAAACGCCGGAGGAACGAGAGGAACCAAGGAACAGTTCGGCAGACATAAGAGAGTACCTCAGGGGATTTCGAAAACGAATTCCGCGCACCGATCTATGCCGGGCGATCGTTTCGAGGATTATTCCTATGCGCTGGCAACTAGAAACCAAACGCCCACTACAATTCTTTCGATGGAACTGTTAGTTGAATACTCATGGGCCCGCGAGTAGACGTCAATCATTCTTTGGTGTTCTCAGCCACGCACTCTAGAAACCTGCGGAATGCACTTTCGTGGTAGTTACTCCAGGGTCATCAGGCAAGACGGGGAAGTCCTTTGGCTGCTTTGCAAAGCAGGGGAAATTAACGCCCAGGGGGACGCTTTCAGTAGAACTGTCGAGTGTGTTGCTGACGGATTCTATCCTGAATTTTTGCTTTGGGCGACTGATTCTCGATTGGGAAAGTCACATTCTGACGGCAACGGGTAATTTCCGGGTCGAACCGCCGACCGAAATACTGCTTCCGGACGGGAGGATTCAAGGCCGGGTCGCTTCATGCGCAATCCTCCTGGCCATGACTCGGACCACTGGCTCAACCTCGCGCGGGGTTGAATGGGGTGGTCGCCCGAGAGAGGGGCTGCTGCCCAGCGGACTCTTAAGCTGGTTGCGAGAGGGGTGTGCCGGAAACTTTCTTGACATTCTTCCCCTTGCCCGGTATCAGTTGATTCACCGTTCTCCTGTTTTCCTTATATACACAACACATACATACCGAACCATTATTCTTCCTCTTAGCGTTCGAGTGGGCTTTGAACGCTTGTGAAGGCCGGGCTCCGCAAACTCAGTGCCCGGGTGCTGTTGTCGCGTAACGTTGTAGTTGGCGAAGGTTTTCCAGCGCTAATCGCCTCAGCCTGATCCCCAAAATGCGCGATTAGTTCCAGGATGCGAGGTTTCCACATGTTGTCCGCCCATCGTTCCTCGATGCCGCTGCGGTTTGGCTGGCTGAAGTCCAGCCGGCTTGTTCTTGCCCTGTGCACCACGGCGGCGGTCTTTGGAATACCGGGCCGCGCGAACGCGCAGTGTACTGGGAGCAACCCGTACACCTGCACGGAGACGCAGAGTGTGTCGATACCCGCTGGCCCCAACGGCACGGGCTTTGGCACCTGGGTGCCGGCTACCAATTATCCCTCCAATCTCACCGTCAGCGGGCTCAGCGGCACCATCGCCACCGTCAGTGTCCAACTGCATGGCCTGACCTCGGACGGCCAGGGGCTGGGTTAGGTACTAATGACCTGGGGGTTTTGCTGGAATCTCCCAATGGCTCGTACCTGGAACTCATGGGGCAAGCCGGTAACGGCAACAACGGTGAACTCTGGACGGGGAGCGGCGTCCTGCTGAATATCCAGGATGGCGGGACCCAAATGCCGGTCGCAGCGTGCCCCGGCGGCAGTCAGACCGCGACATGGCCCAACCTTGACGTGTCGAATGGTTCCAGCGAAGGTGGCCCGTTCGAACCAACCTCCTGCCCGTTTGGCAACACGTACGACACCTACCCCTCACCTGGGCCGGGAACACTCACTATGGGAGAGGTGGCCGCGCCGGCGGGCTCGGCTACGTTAACCGGCATGTTCCACAATCTGGACCCGAACGGCACCTGGAAATTGTATCTTGTCAACGACGAGGGACCAGTTTGCCAGCGAGGACGATCAATCGATCAGCGGCTGGAGCCTGATCTTCACTCTAGACCAGACCCAGACCGGGACCACAACCTCGCTGAGCGCCAACAACGATCCATCTTTTACCGGCAGCTCAGTGACGTTGACGGCAACGGTGACGGGCAGCCCCTCACCCAGCGGCGGGACGGTTGCCTTCAAGGACGGCGGGAACACCATCACGTGCAGCGGCGGCAACCAGGTTCTTTCCGGTGGCCAGGCCACTTGCGTCGCGACGTTCACCACCCAGGGCAGTCATGCGCTCACCGCGGTCTACAGCGGGAGTGGCAGCTTTGGCGGCAGCACAGGCTCGCTCAACCAATTTGTGGAGACTCCAACCACAACTTCGTCGGGCGCTTTCTGCAATGCCGGCGCCATTACGATGCCTGGACAAGACAACACTTCTCCCTATCCCTCGGTCATCAACGTCACAGGGATCAGCAATGCAGTGGCTACCGTTTCAGTCACCCTGGGCGGCTTCTCCTGGAGTCCGAGCGCGGATGCCGTGCACCTGCTGCTGGTGGCGCCGAGCAACCAGGCCTTTGAATTTTTCGCCGCCTCGACCGATGCCAGCGCCGGAAACTACACCTTTACCGACACGGGAGCGCCAATAACGGAAGCGTACGAAGAGGGCGCTCTCTCCCCTGGTACCTGGCAGCCGGCGGTATATACCGTCCCTCCCCCTCCGGAGGACGTATTTACGCCGCAGCCGCCTGCTCCCGCACCGCAGGTTCCGGGCAGTTTCACGGTCGCGGCCCCGAGGGGAGATCCAAGCGCGGGCACGTTCGAAAACACCTTTAACGGAGCCACAGCCAACGGCGCGTGGGCGCTCTTTGTTTACGACGACGACGGCACCAACGCCGCCGGTTCCGTGACTGGCGGCTGGTGCCTCGACATCACCCAGGCATCGGGCGCGGCTACAACGACCACGGTTACCACAGCCCCTAACCCGTCTTTAACCGGCGTCGGCGTTACTGTGACTGCGACCGTGAAGAGCGGAGGCAACCCGGTAGATTCGGGCACGGTAACCTTTACCGAGAATGGTCAGAACGTAGCCGGAGGCCCGACCAGCCCGGTGTCTGTGAACAGCAGTGGACAGGCCAGTTTCAGCACCACGGCTCTGCCCGAGGGCGATCACAATATTCTTGCGACTTATAACGGCGTAGCCAACACCTACGCCCTGAGCTTCGGAAATAAGATCCAGCGCGTTGACAGCACGACCACCAGCAGCATCAATAGCGGCATCATCTCGTATTGCAATCCGGGCACGATTACGATTCCCAGCCTGAGCAATTCCACCGACGAAGGCCAGGCCAGTCCCAATCCATCCAATATTTTTGTGGCCAATGCACCGGGGACGATCAACCACGTCACTGTCACGCTGAACGGCGTTGAACTGTCAACTCCGTACTTCCTGACGTCGCTGCTGGTTGGCCCGCTGAATACCACCGCCAACAGCCTGGATTTCTTCTCGGATGTCGGCGGCTCCACTCCTATGACTTCGGGGGTCAATGTGACCCTCGACGACAACGCCGGTTCGAGTTTGGGCACCGGAAATGAGGGATCAGCCCTGACAGCGAGCTCCTTCAAGCCCACCAGCGGGAAAGGCAGCGACACATTCTTCGCCAGCACGGACGGATTCTATACGCCACCCTCTTCGCCGTATCTATACGCCGAGCCGTTCAGCAGCACCACACTGGGCGACGTTTTCGACAGTCAGAATCCCAATGGCACCTGGAGTCTGTACCTCAATCAGGATAACCAGTCTGCCAACAGCAGCATGAGCTCCTGGTGCGTAAATCTCATCGAGAGTGCGCCGGTGGTGACGGCGAACGTGCCGGGGACGGGCACGTTCA
>PMSS01000302.1 GCA_003167515.1 Acidobacterium sp.
AGTTTGGCGGGACGCTGGGCGGGCCAGTGCGGCTCGACAAGGTGTTCTTCTTTACCGACTATCAGGGCACGCGACAGACGCAGGGCATCGATACCGGAAATATCCCTGTGCCCTCGAATACCGATCGCGCCGGCAATCTCCTCGACTTCACCACCGGGCCCGGTGGCAACCAGATCACGGGTTCGGTTGGCGGGCCGTATTTCGCAAGCCTGCTGAGCCAGAAGCTCGGCTACACAGTGCTCGCCGGCGAACCTTACTATCTGCCCGGCTGCACGTCATCGGACTGCGTTTTCCCGAACGCCGTTATTCCGGAGACGGCCTGGTCGGTGCCCGCGCAGCAAATGCTCCAGTACATTCCGGCCCCCAACACGGCCTCCGGCACTTTCGCAACCTCGGCATACAACCAGATGGTCCAGGACGACAAAGCCGGCGCGCGACTCGATGGCAACACGCGCTGGGGCTACGTCTCCGCCTACTACTTTGTCGACAGTTTCACTCTCGATAACCCATACCCTGTCGCGCAGAGTGGCGCCAGCGTTCCCGGCTTCGACGCGCTCACCACGGGCCGCGCGCAACTCCTCGCGCTCGGCGATACCAAAACCATCGGCGCGAAAATGGTCAATGAATTCCGCCTCAGTTTCATGCGCGACAACACCAACCTCGGCCAGCCCATCGGCGGGCGCAATGTCACCCTCGCCTCCCAGGGATTCACCAACTCCGACGGCACCCCCAGCATCGTCGCCCTCGATCCCAAAGGACAGAGCGTCGAGAACCTTAATTTCAATGCCTACTCCACCGGCGCTGCGGCCAATCAGCTTATTCAGGTCAACAACACCTACCAGGCCTCCGACAGCTTCGCCAAAGTGCTTGGCAACCACAATGTAAAGTTCGGCGCCGAGTTCCATGCCGATCAGGTCAACGCCGCGCCCATCGCTCAATTCAACGGCAGCTTTGTCTTCTCCGGCGCTGAGACCGGCGTCGATTTCGCCGACTTCCTCATCGGCGTCCCCAGCCAGTACAACCAGAGCCAGCTGAACCCGTTTTATGCGCGTAACAAATACATAGGCCTTTTTGCGCAGGACAGCTGGCACGTGCGCGAGACCCTTACCCTCAACTACGGTCTGCGCTGGGATCGGATCGCGCCGTGGTCTGAAAAATACAATCAGATCTCAACCTTCGTTCCCGGAGCGCAGTCCGTCGTCTTTCCCGGAGCACCAGCCGGCATCCTTTATCCCGGCGATCCTGGCATTCCCAACACCCTGGCCCCTGTCGACAAGCTGAATTTCTCCCCGCGGGTTGGTCTAGCATGGTCTCCCCGCTCCGCCAGCGATAGCATGGCCGAAAGAATCCTGGGCAAGGCCGGCTCCACCAGCATCCGCACCAGCTTCGGCACCTTCTATACCGCCATCGATGCGGCCGCGATCAGCGTTCTCGCCGCGAACGCGCCCTACGGCACCACCTACACCAGCCCTGCTCCACCGCTCTTCGCCACGCCCTTCGTCAGCGCCGCGGACGGAACTGATTACGGCCAGCCCTTCCCCTACAAATTTGCGCCGCTCGATTCCTCAGCGAAAAATCCCGACGCCAACGTCGACTGGTCCTCTTACGAGCCCATCAGCGGCATCCCCGGCTACGACGTGCACAACCACACCCCCTACACCGAGGAGTGGATGCTTTCCATCGAGCGCCAGGCAGGCCCCGACACCGTCTTTGGCGCGAGCTACGTTGGCACCGCCAGCCACCGCCAGCGCGTGCTCATCGAATCGAACCCCGGCGACCCCGCGCTCTGCCTCAGCCTCAGTCAAGCCAGCGAAGTCCAGCCCGGTACCCTCACCTGCGGCGCATTCGGCGAAGACACGGTCTACAACCCGATCGCAGGCGGCCAGGTCAACGGAACCCGCGGCCCCCTGGGCTCGAACTTCGGCAGCAACGCGCTCCAGTCCAACATCGGACATGCCAGCTATAACGCCCTCGAACTGAGTGCGCGCCATACCACCGGCCGACTCGAATTTTCTGCCGCCTACACCTACGGTAAGTCGCTCGACCAGTCCTCCAACATCGGGGAAGAAGTCAATCCCTTCAAACCCGCGATGAGTTACGCCATCTCCGCCTTCGATGTGAAGCACAACTTTGTCGTCAGTTACGACTATCAGCTGCCGTTCGACCGCTACTTCCACTCCAGCCGGCTAACTCAGGGCTGGTCTCTCTCCGGCATCACGCGCTTCGCCAGCGGATTTCCTGTCGCCATGATCGACAACGGCGATAACTCGCTGATCGGAACCAATCCCAACGGCGTCAACAACAGCAGCATCGACGAGCCGGATTACGACGGCAGGGCGCTCCACCTGAACCGCAATCCCCGCACCAACGGCCACAACTATTTCGATACCACGGCCTTCACCATGAACACGCTCGGCGACCCGGGCACGGCGAAGCGCCGATTCTTCTACGGTCCCGGAGCGGATAACTACGATATGGCTGCCGCCAAAAGTCTGCAGCTCACCGAATCGAAATCCCTTCTCTTTCGCGTCGAAGCCTTCAACGTCTTTAATCACGCCCAGTTCAACGGACCGACAGCAGTTGACGGCGACATCGGAAGTTCGACGTTTGGCAATGTGGTTAGCGCCGCACCGCCACGCATTCTGCAGGGGGCATTGAAATTCAACTTCTGACAGAAGCAACCGGCAGCTGAGGAGCCTCCGAGGGTGTCTCTGAATCAGCTTGCCGCTGAGTTCAGCTCACGCAACACCGCGCGCTTCCCACGCGCCGCGGGGAAGAGCAGACTGTAAGTTGGCGAAAGATTTGGTAGGCACGAGGAGACTCGAACTCCTGACCTCTACCGTGTCAATCTGCCCGTATTAGGCTTTTCAACGACTTACNNTTATTTCCGTATTGCCGGTGATTCGATGAGTGACTTGGCGATTTGGCGGCAGTCCGGTACATCACCGACATCTGAATCATCGTCAAGGCCTTCTTCTCAAACTCGACGGTCGAGGCTTTGGGACTAAAGGATACTTCGCCTTCACAGTGCTGTCGGAAGCGAAATGAGAAGCGAACACCGAATCTGTAAGGCACTTGAGAATGGTTTTCCTCAGAATCTCTTCCGCAGCGAGGTAGCGGCGAACCATCGGGTCACTCTTTCGTATCGGCGGCATCTGCCACTGCGGATCGTTAGGATCTCTCACAGAAAGCCAAGGGTCACGACCATGCACCACATCAGAACGATGGTCCCAGAGGCTCTTGGCATCATCTTCGTTAAATGAAAGCCCAAGATCTCCAGCTAATAGCCGGACTCGATCGATGAACTGCTGGCTGGTACCGATGCCTTGCCGTTCGTTTCTAACGTGAATCAGCGCATCCACTGCCGAAGCAACGAGCATCGTCCTGACCTCGAAGAAATACTGGTATGCCGCGTGCTGAACACTCCAATGTGCACGCGAGACCCGGTCTGGGAGATCTTCAAGCTTCGCATTGTGGAAGAGGTCTTTAGCTGTCTCGCACTCTGCCTGCGACAGCCAATTTCTTGTGTCAGGCACAACAAAAGCGTGTTCTGCGAACCCTCTACAGGGCCCCGGTGCGGCCTGAAGGAACTTGCCCTTTTCGTCAAAATACAGGATAGCGGTGTTGCCAAATC
>PMSS01000188.1 GCA_003167515.1 Acidobacterium sp.
AGAACTCGCAGTTGAACGGACACCCGCGCGAGCACTGCACCGTCATGGTGCTGTAGCGCTTCATGCGGATGAGACTGAGATCCGGCCTTGGGCTTCGCTCAAGGCCGGGCCGCTCCGCGCTCTCGTAGAGCGGGCGCGCTCGACCCCTCTCCAGATCGGCCGCCAGACCGTCGATCAGATCTTCGGCTTCTCCGATCACAACGTGATCGCACTCCAGCGCCGATTGCGGCAGACTGCTGGTGATCGGTCCCCCGACCACGGTACGAAGGCCGCGCGCGCGACAACGGCGCACAATTGCAGTCAGCTCGCGCTCCTGCACGTGCATGCCGCTGATGAACGCCACGTCTGCCCACATGAGATCGCGCTCACGAAGGCGCTCGACGTTCGTATCCACCAGCCGCTTATTCCACGAGCGCGGCAGCAGCGCCGCCACCGTCATCAGTCCCAGCGGAGGCTGCGCGGCGCGCTTGCCCTGAAACGACAGGGCGTATCGAAAGCTCCAGTAAGTATCGGGAAATCTCGGATAGACCAGCAGCACGTTCACGGTTGCATCTCCACCGGGCTGGCCGCCGGCGGATCGTGCTCCTCAATTCTCTTCGCAACACGCCGTGCCGGGCCCGTAACCAGTGTGCGCCTCAGGACCGCACGCGCAGCCACTCCTACAAAAACATTACGAATGAGCTGTCTTGCACACTTGACACGGAGCGCAGGCGCATTGGGACCGCGGGGAGGCCGGCGAAATCCCGAACGAAGCGAGGGACCTCACTTCCCCAAAAAGCAAAAGGAAGCGGATCGCTCCGCCTCCCTCTGTGCCTCAATGTTCCGAAATTACTTCTTCGGCGGCGCGATGGTGTCCTTTGCGGACTTCGCCACGCGGAACTTCACGACCGTCTTTGCTTTGATCTTGATCTGTTCGCCGGTCTGCGGATTGCGGCCCAGGCGGGCCTTCCGCTCCGCCTTCACCAGGCGGCCCAGGCCAGGAATTACAAATACTCCGTTCTTCTTGGTTTCCTTGATCGCGGTATCCGCCAGCAGATCCAGAAACGCTGCTGACTGCTTGTTGGTGATTTCCAGTTTCTCCGCCAGCTGTCTTACCAGTGCGGTCTTGGTCAATGTTGCTGCCATCGAGTATTCCTCCTTGTGTTTTCTTGTTTTCTTCGAGGTCGCCGGAGTCAATCATCCGGAGCACTCTCCGGGGCCCCTCAACCTGCGCAAAAGCCAGTATTGACGCGGCTCCGAAATAACCTGCCGCCCTTTACCGTGCGGCTTCCAACGGCGTTTGTCAATGGCAAAACCCGCGTTTCCACAGGTTTTTTGCGGTTTTCCCTGGCATTTCTCTGGAAAACCCGGCTTTTGGCTGATTTTGTGGCCTGGTGCGCGATGAAAGCCACGAACTGCGCGCATTTGCGATGGGCTCTGCCTCTCGTATTCCTGCTGCCGTGCAGTCTAGTCCTCGCGCGTGCCAGAGGCAATCCGTGATCAACTGTGCAGCCTTCCTCCGCTCCACACCGGGCGCATTCGTTCCCGCTGCGTTTGTTCTCGCCGCGCTCGCTCCGGCGGCGATATTGGAGCGTTGAGAAAATCCACCAGCGGCGCCGCCAGCCGGAATCGCTTCTCGATCTCCTCTGCCAGCCCGGCCTGCAACGCCGTCTCCGCCGGCAAATGCGCAGTCACACCCCATTGCCGCCACTTGATCCACTCGATCGCCGGATGCTCCGCGGGAAACCCCTTCGGGGCCCGCGCCAGCGCCATAGGATCGTGAACCGCGAAAACGCGAAGCAACCGGCGATCCTGAATCAGCCGCTTCCACTCCGCATGATGCTCCAGCAATCGCCTGCGGATCGCCAGCAACTGCTCTTTCTCCGGCATGTAAACCCCGGCCGCAATCACAAGTTCCGTCGAGCCAACGTGCATATAGTAGCCGCCGCCCGACGTTTTGTTCATCCCGGTGCGAGACCACCACGCGCCGAGATGCGTCTTGTAGGGCGATTTGTCCGCGGAGAAGCGCGTGTCGCGATAAATGCGAAACAGGCATTTCGCCGCGGGTCGCATATGCGCTGGAGCATATTCCGCCATGCCTTCGGTCACACGCTCGATCAGCGCCAGCATCGGCTCTTTCAGCCCGCGCTCGTAAACTGCGCGCCGCTCCTCGAACCACTCGCGGCGATTGTTGCGCTTCAGGCCGCGCAGAAAACGGAGCGCCTCGCCGCTGAAATACGTTTGCCGTTTCACCCGCTCATTCTACCGGCGAGTCGCTCTGAATTCACTGAGAGTTGTATTGCTTTGAACCGCCCCAACCCTTCAAACTGAATTCATGGTTCGCAGCAACTCCGCCACAATACTGCTGGCTGTCGCGCTTGCCACCGCCGGAGTGAACAGCTCCGTCGCCGCGAAATCTCCGAAACCTCGGCTCACTCCCCATCAGGCTCGACAGCTCGCCGCCCTCGTCGCCCACCACGACGACATCGATCTCAGCGACACACACATCGAAATGAACAGCATGGACGTGAGCACCGATTTTGCGCCCGGCTTCTTCAGCTTCATCGTCATTCGCGAAAGCATCACCCCTGGCCCCGACGAAACGCTGCGCCGCTACGCCATCAATCGCCACACCGGCGATGTGTGGGAGATGACCCTGTGCACGCATTACGATTTCCCCGAGCTCGAGCGCATGCAGCACGCGTTCGCGGGGCGCACCGGCATCAATACCTATGAACTTTCCTTCCAGGAAAAGCAGCTGGGCTGCACCGATCGGAAATCCAAACCAACGCTGTAGAACTCGTCTCACCTATAGGTTGGCGGCTTCGATCAGCACCGTGAGCCCCGCTTCGGACCACCCCATCGCGCCAACAGCAGGCGCATGGGGACCCCGGGCGGCGGGTCTCATCCGTGGCGTGATGGAGTTTTTTTTGTTTATGAGACCAGTTCCATCACTTCCGGCGAGGCGGCCGGCCTGGATTTCGTTCTCTCCTGTCGTCGAGAAAACCCCGGCGGTCTCATCCCGCGACGCCCGGTGAGCTGATCTGCCGGACCACGCGCCACGCATAATGAAAACCGGAGAAGACCGTCAGCACAACCGTCGCCGTCAGCGCCCATTGACGCAGCACCACTACCCAGTGCGGCCCGAAGAACTGGCAGAGCAGCACCGCCGCCAGCGCCAGAATCTGGGCCACGGTATTCGCCTTGCCAAAGATGCTTGGCTTGAAATTGCGGATCGACGTTGTCGCAAAAAGAATGGCGGCCACCACCATGATTCCCAGGTCGCGTGCGAAAACCAGCACCGTCACCCGCCGCGAAATCAGCGCCTCGTGGTGCAGCACAAGAAAAAGCGTGCTCAGCAGCAACTTGTCAACCACCGGATCGAGGTACTGCCCGAGCATGGTTCGCTGATGCAGCAGTCGAGCCAGCAGGCCGTCCATCGCGTCCGTCACGCCGGCCACGACAAACAGCCCGAATGCCAGCTGATAGCGCCCATCAAGAACTGCGAGCACCAGGAACGGCACGATGCAGAGACGGAGAAACGTCAGCAGATTGGGTGTCGCCCGAAGTTCGTTCATCCGATCAGTCGCCGCACCGACTTCTCTCGCTCAGTCCGGAATCGAGGCGTTTGCAAACGATTCATACTACCCCAGCGGGTTCCAAATTCCCATGCGCAAACAGCGAAGCGTTCTGATCCGGAGTTCAAACGCGATCCGGTTGACAACGCTCAGGATCGCACGCCAGCGCCGAGCCAGTCCCCGCCGTCCCTGTTAAAATGACGGAAGGCCGTTTCGCCCTCTGTAGGCGCGTAGCTCAGTTGNNTCTCCTCGTGCCTACCATTTCAAATCTAAGGTTTACGGCGTTTCCGCCATAAAACCTCAACCCACAATCCAGCCCACACTTCATTGCACTGGCCCTGACGGCGTCCGCATTGCCTTGAGCCACGCGCCCTGCGCCGCCCGTGTCTCATTGCCGTTTGCCTGCGTATAAAGCTGCAAAGTGGTCTGCACCTTCGCATGCCGCAGGAACTCCTGCGCCGTCTTGGGATCGACCTTGGCGGTGACCACAATAAACGAGGCAAGGGAGTGCCTCAGAGAGTGCAATCCGAAGCGGTGCCCGTCCGGGATATGCACTCCTGCTCCCCTGGCGGCGGTGCGCAGATGATCTGCGACAAAAACACCGGCGCACAGCGGCACTTTCCCGAAGGCCTTGAGGGACGGAAACACAAAATCCCCGAGGCCACCATAGGGCGTCTGGCGGAGCCATCCTTTTAGATGACGCGCCAGAACCGGATGCAGGGGCACGTAGCCGTTGGAGCCTTCCGTCTTGGTCGCGCCGTCCTTGCCGCGTGACCAGCGCTTGGACACCCTTATCCGTTCCTCGGCAAACCGGATGTCCGCCCACCTGAGTGCAACCAACTCGGAAGCACGAAGAGCAGTCGCCGCACAGGTGAGCACCAGGATGCGGTGAAGCGGGTGGGGGAGGGCCTTGAGGATCGCCCGCGTCTGCTTTGGGGTGACGATGATGGCGCGGTAATCCGTCGTGCTGCGGCTCTCGGTCGGCTGCACCGGGTTTTTGCTGACCAGGGCGTGCAGGATGCCGGTCTTGTAGACGCGCAGCATGACGCCGCGTATCTTCGCCGCCGTCGTCCAGGCAAGACCCTTGTCGGTGTGCAGGGATTTGAGCCAGCGCTGGATGGCAAGGGGTTTGATATCCTCCGCGATCTCTTCTGCGAACCTCGGGATGAGGAAATCGCGGACAATATGGTTGATGTTGAGGGCTGTGCCTTCGGACTTGGGACGCACCGCGTCGGCCCCGAAGTCAGCCAAAAGATAATGCTCAGCAAGCTGGTTGAACCGGATGCGGCCGGAGTCAGGAGCTTCGTTGATGCGCACAAGGAGGCCCAGCTGGTTCACCTCGCGCCATGCGGCTTTCTCGCTTGGGAAATCCAGCACGAGCCCAACGGGCAGGGTGTGCTCGACTCTTCTGCCTTCCGCATTCATGACCCTGTACCTCAGCACCCAGCTCTCGCCTTCCTTGCGTGGTACTGCTTTGAGTGAACCCCTCTGGTAGGCCATAGAAGCCTTTCCCCGAGGAGACTGCCTGGATCGGATCGTACCAGGTTTTGGTGACTTTGGTACGCTCTTCATCGCCGCATCCTCCCGGCAATGGCCCCCTCCAGCTCCGACAACCTAAAAATCCAGCGTTTGCGGAAATCGCCTACCCCGATGGCGTAGGCGCCGGCAATTCCCTTGCGCGCGAGCGACAGCAGGAAGCGGCGGCTGACGCCGATGAACTTCGCCGCCACTTCAGCGGAAACAAAAGGCTCTGGAGTCATGACGCATCTCCCTTTCGTCAGCGGAGGTTGGTTACCCGGTTGAGGATCAGCTGGCCGCCTTTGCACGGCTCGGCCTGCCACTGCACTGCGATTTGCTCGCCGAATGGCGATGCCTTAAAAGCGGTGACCGGGCAACCGTCCGGAGGGGTTCCTATCGCTTCCGTGATCTGGAAGACGATCTCGCCGCCTTTTGCAGCGCCGGACATGATGACCGAGGTCGGGGTCATGGCATTGATCGTGTCCTTCGCCATGTTCTCCCTGGTTGCGGCATGGCCCAAGAGAGCCAGCGACGGATTGCAGCCGGTCGTTGAATAGCCGGTATAGTTGCCCGGTTTATCCGGGGCCGGGCGGATTTGCAGGCCGATGCGGCAGAGGCCGCGGTTCTGCAGAATGCCGGCCCCCAGCCAGTCGCCGGTCATTTTGACGGCCTGTGCGTTCAACTCATCCTCCGGACTCANNTGGGGGCGGCGCTGCCGCGACATGGATGGGTGAGGGCTTTGCGCTCACGGGCTGCTCGCGGCTGAACGCATGCCGGGTGGCGTTAACAAGCGAGGGTGCGAAGTAGCAGACGCCGAGTAGTGCTGCGCCCGCCCAGACGAATTGCTTCTTCTGCTTATCGGTTATT
>PMSS01000292.1:0-14465 GCA_003167515.1 Acidobacterium sp.
GCTGGGGGAATTGCCACGGGCACTGCGGGAGAATGTCACAATCGCGGTTGCAAATCATGCGCGGGTGGCGCTGGGCGATGAAATAGGCGAGATTTTAGGCGCTGAGGCTGTGCTGGTGCTGATCGGGGAGCGGCCTGGATTGAGTTCGCCGGATAGCTTGGGGATTTATCTGACGTGGGGTCCGCGAGTGGGGCTGACCGACGCGGAGCGGAACTGCATTTCGAATGTGCGGCCGGAGGGTCTCGGGTACAGGGAGGCGGCTCGGCGCCTGGAGTATTTGCTCGGGGAGGCGCGACGACTGAAGCTCAGCGGCGTAGCGCTGAAAGATGACAGCGGGGATTGTGCGCCGAGAGCGGCCTCAGGGTTTTTGCAGGCATAGAAGATTGCAGAGGAATCTGCGGTCTGGACTCTCTCCCTCGTTCTCTCAGGACCAGAGCGCGGCAAAGGTCCGGACGATCCGGCGATCGGGTCGGATTTGGGAAAGGGCAGGTGGGCCATGGGGATTGCGCGATTGTGTCGAGGGCGGCGCGGCAGACATCCCACTGCTGATCGGACGGATAGACGCCGACGACGAGAAAATCGGAGGAGGCAGAGAGGCGGCAGTGGCCGGTTTCGGTGGGGAGCACGGCGACGTCGCCGACGTTGACGGTGACTTCGTGGCCGTTTTCGCCTCCGAGCATCAGGTGCGCGGAGCCCGTGACGAAGCCGAGGACCTCGTGCGCGGTAGAGTGGTGGTGGTGAAAGTCGTAGACGCCGTTGCGCCACTGCGGCGTCAATCCGTTGCGGGTGAAGACGGCCTCAAAGGTAGAAGCGGGATCGTTGCCCTGGCCTTGCAGTGCGCCGCGATAGAGGAGGACGGGCAGGTGCTCGTTGTTGGGCACCCAGCCTTTGCGTGAGAGGCGGAGGATCTGTGGATCGCGCGGGCCGCCGCTGCTCGATGAGATTGCGCCTTCGGGATGGAGAGCCGAGAAGGCGGGGGAAAGGCCGAGGACCGATAGTTGATTGAAGCGGCGGCGGCTAACGTCCATGTTTGTTTCGGGTGTGGTGAAGCGGGGGTGCGACGCAGCGTCTCTGTGGTAATGAAGCGCTCGCGCAAGGTAAACAACCTCTTAATGGGAGGCGGGTCTGCAAATCCACATGGTGACTTTTTCGCGGCTTTTTTCGGACCGAATGCGGCCTAGAATAGTTACTGATATGGCGACTCACAGGTTTCGTTTTTTTCTGGCAGTGGCGGTGTCTCTGGCGGCGCCGCCGATGGTGCGGGCCGACGCAGCGCCGTTCGATTTGGCTGGGCCAAAGCTCGACGTGAATGTGACGCGTGCGGGGAACACGCTGCCCATCTCCGAGGTCCCGAACCTTGCCGCAGGCGATCGGGTGTGGATTAAGGCGGATTTGCCCGACGGCCAGGCGGCGCACTACCTGATGGTGGCCGCGTTTTTGCGCGGTTCGACCAACCCGCCGCCGGAGAGCTGGTTTTTCCGGCAAGAGACGTGGAACCACAAGAGAGAGGACGCGGGGTTGACGGTGACGGTGCCGGAGGGGGCGCAGCAGGTGTTGATCTTTCTGGCGCCGGAGACGGGCGGCGATTATCGCACGCTGGTGGGCGCGGTGCGGGGCAGGCCTGGATCGTTCGTGCGCGCGTCGCAGGATTTGAATCAGGCGATGCTGGACCGCTCGCGGCTGGACACCTATCTGGCGGCGGTGCGACGGATCAACGCGACGGATCCGGCAAAGCTCAAAGATGCTGCTCCGCTGCTGGCGCGCAGCCTGGGCATGAAGATCGACGACAAGTGCCTCGACCGGATGCCCGATTTTCAGGCCGCGTGCCTGACCCAGGGGCAGGAGGCGATGATCCTCAACGATGGGCACAGCGAGTCTATCGTTGAAGCGCTGACCGCTGGGCCTGCGGGTGATCTGGCCATGCAGCTTGGCTACACACCGCAGGCGAATTACGGGTTTTACAGCCCGTATGTCGGGTCGGTGATGGACATCGCGCGGATCCTCGACACGCTTCACACCGCTCAGTACCAGTACATTCCAGCTCTGGCGATGCAGCAGGGCGAGCAGCTGGCGTTGATGCTGAATACGCCGCCGTCGTTTCACAATCCGAAGTCAGTGCTGGTGACGGCGCTGCCGGCCGTGGAGGCGGCGCAGCCTCCGCCGCTGCATCCGGTGGATTCGAAGCAGAACTACTGTATGGAGAAAAATTCGCTGATGCTTGCGGTCGACGGCGCGCCGCTGGTTTTCTCCACCGGCTATACGCACGACATGACGCTGCGGCTGAAGACGAAGGATGGGGAGAGTATCGATGAGATGGTCAAACCCGATGTGGAGAAGGGTGGCCTGGAACTGGAAGCGAAGGACCTGAGCGCCAGCGATTTCGGCAACACGATCGACGCATCGCTGCACGGGTATTGGGGATTCGAGAAGTACGATGGGCCGACGTTCCGGCTGGAGAACACGCACGCCCAGCACTGGGAACTGGCTGCGGCGGATCGCGAGGCGCTGATCGTGGGGCGCGAGGACACGATTCATCTGTCGACCGACGATGCGAGCTGCGTGGATACGATCCTGTTGAAGGATTCGGCAGGCAAGGAGCTGAAGGCGGACTGGAAGGCGACGAGTGCCGATGAGGTTGAAGTCGACCTGCCGCTCAAGGCGGCGAACCCCGGAGCGCTGCAGCTGGAGGTGAAGCAGTACGGGACGGTGACGGCGCAGACGATTCCGTTGCGTGCGTACGCTGAGGCCGGTCATCTGGACAGCTTTACACTGCATGCGGGCGATGCGCAGGGCTTGCTAAAGGGCAGCACGCTGGAGGATGTTGCGACGCTGACGCTGAACGGCGTTACGTTTACGCCCGGCAAGATCGACTTGACGATGGGCAGCGACGAGTTGCCGATGGTGGCCAAAGACACGAAAGCCGCGGCGAAGCTGAAGCAGGGCGACTCCGGAAAAGCGCAGGTGACGCTGACGGACGGTCGCACGATGGCGGTGGAGGTTACCATGGGCGCGCCGCGGCCGGGCGTGGAGCTGATCGGCAAGAGCGTGCAGGATTCGGCGTCGAGCACGGGCAGCAATATTCAGCTGGCAAACCAGGATGAGCTGCCGCAGGATGCGAAGCTGACGTTCTCCGTCCGAGCGCAGTCTCCGGCGGCGTTCCGGCGCGGCGAGCAGATTGAAGTGGCCACCGAAGACGAGGCCTTTTCGACGACGCTCAGCCTGGACAACGGCAGCATGACGCTGGAGAACGCCAAAGTAGCGCTCGCGACGCTGGATCCGGCGAAGGCTTTTGGCGGCTCGGCGTTTGGCCCGCTGAAGTTCCGCATCGTCAACGGCGGCGCGGCGGGCGACTGGCAGCCGCTGGCGACGCTTGTGCGCTTGCCGGAGCTGCACGATCTGAAGTGCCCGGCAGGTGCGGACGAGGAGTGCCGGCTGAGCGGGTCGAATCTGTTTCTGGTCGATTCGGTAGCAAGCGATCCGCATTTCGATCACCCTATAGAGGTACCGGACGGGTTTCCTGGCTACGTGCTGCCGGTGCCGCATCCGGAAGGCGGCCAACTATACCTTAAGCTGCGCGACGATCCCTCGGTCGTTAATCAGGTGACGCTGGCTGCGCAGATGCTGCCGCCAGCGGGCGAGCCGCACCGTTCGGCGCGGGCCGTATATCGCGAAGGAGAAGCGGCGTCGGCGCCCGGCGCCACAGGGCAGACGGGCGGCTCGCAGAAAGCAGCCGGACAACAGGGAACTGGAACCCCGAGTGGAACTAAACCTGCACCCCAGCCGTCCACTCCACAGCAGCCGTCGCAACCAGCAAGTCAGCCGCAAAGCGGGACGGGGCAGGCGGGACAACCGCCGCAGCAGGCGCAGAGTACAGCGGGAACGGCGCCGCCCAGCTCGCAACCGGCGCAGGGCAGCACGCCTCCGGCAGCTTCGCAGGGGAGTCCGCAACAGCCCTAGCCCCTGCTGCTGCGCGCCTAAGAGCGGTTCTGACATAATGGATCGCGGTTGCGCGCAGGAGGCGTAAAGATGCTGATGCATTGGGGCAGGTTCTTTCTGGTTTTTGTGTCTTGTGGAGCAATCGCGCTGGCGCAGAAGCCGCTCGACGTTCCTCCGGTGGCCACACAGCCTTCCGCACCGCAATCAGGTCCCATCACGTTCGACGTGGTGGTGACGGATAAGGGCGGTCATCCCATTCGGGAATTGAAGCAGGAGGACTTCACGCTCCTGGACAATAAGCAGCCGGCGGCGATACGGTCCTTCGAGGCGCACCAGATCGAGGCGCCGCACAACGATCCGCAGGGCCTATTCCTGGTGATCGACGATGTCAATGCGAATTTCAACACGGTCAGCATCGTGCGCACGCAGATTGAGACTTTTCTGCACGCTAACGGTGGACATCTGCCGGTTCCGACGGCCATCTTTCTGCTGACGGATAGCGGGCTCAATCAGATCACCTCGGTATCAAGCGACGGCAATGCGCTGGCCGATGTGCTGCACAAGACCCAGGGCCAGCTGCGCGAGATTCCGCGCTCGACTGGGTTTTACGGCGGGGAAGAAAAGCTGGAGATTTCGCTGAACGGCCTCGCGGGTTTAGCCAACCATCTGGGGCAGGCGTCGGGGAGAAAGCTGGTGGTGTGGCTTGGTCCCGGCTGGCCGATCTTCGACAGTCCCAACGTCATTGTCGGCCCGCAGCAGCAGGGCAAGTTTTTCAGCTCGATCGTTGGGCTGTCGAGCATGCTGCGGGAGAATGACATTACTCTGTATGCGGTCGATCCGATTGGCACTGCTGACGCCGCTAGCTCGCGCACCTTTCTGTGGGAGAGCTTCACCAAAGCTGTGACCAAGCCGAGCAAATCGAATCCGGGCAATCTGGCATTGCAGGTTTTCGCGGTGCACAGCGGCGGCATCGTGCTTTCGGGCAGCAACGACATCACGGGCGAGATCGAAAAGTGTGCTAACGATGCCTCGGTTTGGTATTCGTTCACGTTCGATTCGCAGCGCGCGGATTCGCCGAATGCGTGGCACGATGTGCAGGTTAAGGTCGATAAGCCGGGGACGGTTGTCCGCACCAGTAATGGCTACTATGCTCAGCCGTGAGTACCCCCCCGGGGGGGGTGGAACTGCGGGGTGGGTCCTCATTTCAGGGAAGTTAGTAAGGGAGTTACGTTGGTTACGCGGTGAAGCATCTCAAGTTTCCTCCGGGAAGTGAAAAAGCCTCTTCGGAGGCTTTTTCTTTTTTATTCTTATTAAGTTAAGAATAGCAGGTTCGGAAGAAAAAACTGCCAACTTTCCTGGCTTGTAAGTCCTTGTCTATCAGGGATTGTTACTTTGGATAAGTGGTGGAAACTTGACAAAAACAGCCGGTAGCCCGTAGCCGGTAGCCTGTAGCCTTTAGCCTGACAAAATGGCATTCAAGCAAACACAGCCAGAAAAAGCGGGCGGTGGAAAGACGGTTGGCCAGGGACGTTTAGCGAAAGGCGTTTAGTGAACTGCGAGCCCATTGGGCCGGCGGTTTCCCACATCTGCCGAACTGCGGGCGGAGCCGTTCGACTCGGCGCGCTCGCTCAGGCCAGTTGATGGCCGGCTGGCATCTCGTCGCGCATGACGTTGGGGTAGATTCGGCCCTCGGGGAGCCGGTCCCTGGCCTACTGCGACCAAGGTGGTACGACGCCAGTCATTCGCGCGTAGGCCACCAGCTGGCCCATGTGCTCATTGGCGTGGATGACGATGTGCATGTAGACCTCGCTGGTGGAGCGCACTCCGGACGCGGGGCGCCACGCGAATTTCTCAGGCGGAGTGGCTTCGGCGAGGGCGATGAGCTGCGAAGAGGTGTGCTCCCACTCGCCATCGTAGCCCTGCCAGATGCCGGCGGGCGCGGATTGGGCGTGGGCGGCCGCGGTGATGGCTGGGGCGAAGAGGGCGGCGATCAGGAGGGGAAGCGCGGAGGTGCGGACGAGGCGCATGGGACTCCTTTTCTGGGTGGTTTGCCGGGGTGAGGCTGCGTTACCTCGCACTCCCCTGTCAGTTCGTTCAGTTTCATCGCTCCGCATAATGTCGCTTGGTCTGGGCGTCGATCTCTTTACTGGGGACGAGCCGGTAATGAAGCTCTTCGAGGATGAGTACGCGTTCGTTCTCCAGAGTGAGTTCGAAAAGGGCGATCACATGGTCGGCCATGAATTGCGCCGAGACGGGCCGGCAAACAAGGTCCGGGAATTTCGCTCTGCAACATTCGATATCCTGCCGCGTTTGGACCGGAGAGAGCCTGTCGGAGCCTCCTTTGGCCTGAACCGGGATTACAAAATGCGCACCCTGGCGATTCAGCCCGACGTAGATTTCGTCGATTTCGATTTGACCCATTCCGGAAACATAGGTACGAAGGTGGTTTTGCAGAGAATATGTGGTGAGTCCCAGGAAGATATCGATCAGGCGGTTATATCGAACTCGCGCGAGCAGCGCTTGCTCATCGCCCAGAGCGTAGGCGGCGATTATTTCCGGTGTCGCGTCAGGAATCTTGATAGTGGCGATGTCGTCCCGCGGCCGGATCGAAACGCCGCTCACCTCGGCCAGTCGAAAGCGATACCGGCTGCGGCCGGCACCCTCGATGATCCAGGCCTTCCCTTTGGGGGCTGTCCGGAGAATCTCGTCAGGCAGCGCACGCCGATAGCGAAAGCTGTAAATCACATCACCCAGATTGTCCGGGCGCTCGACGCCGAGTTCCTTTGCCGCCTCGATCAGCTCATCCCGGTGGAATTCGAACTCGGGTTGATTCTTCGTTCTGAATTTGCTGAAGATCCACGCAATGATGGGCGCGTATTGCGCGGATTTGTCCTTTTTCCTGGCCAATCGTCGCTCCTATGCCACTGCGATGGTGCTTTCGAATAACAGCGTCGGTGCGAGGTCGGTTTCGATCTGGTGTTGTTTTCGCTTCTTTGCTCCGCTTTTGCGATCCCTTTTCCCAATGGGCACGCTTACACCGAAGTATCCGGCCGCCTGAGACATATCCAATCGGAGCAACTCGGCGTCGCCGAGATCGACGATCATATCGGGACGCTGCGGGTCGAGCCCGAGTGCGTGAACGATTTCGGCAGCGACAGCTTTCGCGAGCGGTGGCGGGACCGAGTTTCCGATCTGGCGGGCGCCGTGCCATTTTGTTTTATGAAAGCGGAACCAGTCCGGGAATCCGTGTAGCCGGGCCATCTCTCGAACCGTGATGCAACGCGGGTACTCATAGTGGATGGGACGAGGACTGGTGAACGCTCCGCGCGACGAATCCGTTCCTGCGCGCAGCGTATTGCTGAGACCATCCGCGGGAAGCCGATAGAAGCGCGAGATCGTTTCCACTTCGCCGCTGCGGGTCGAGGCAAAACGGCGGCGCGATATTGCGGTGTGATCGGTTCTCAGGCTTGAGGTGAGAAGCCTGCGATTCCACTGTCTTCGATAGCCGAAATGCCAATTCGCTTTGCCCATGCAGCGCATTTCGCGCGCGTAGACGGAAGGAGCGCCCCAGGCGGGGGTGGCGATCTCATCGGAGTCGATCAATTTGTCGAACTGGTCGACGTCAGGAAGGTCTCCGAGGGCATCCCGACACGTAGGACCCTGGGGAAGATCGGCAAGGCCTAAAGCATCCGCGGGACGGAAAATTGGTTGCGGATAGCTGGGAAGCGGCAGTCCTTTCTTTGCTCCGATGAGGACGAGGCGCTCGCGGTGCTGGGGCACGCCATAGTCGGCCGCATCGAGCACACTCCACGGACGCAGGACACGGTAGTCGCAGCGCTCGAACAATTCGATCAGCTCATCGAGAAACTGCCGGTGGCGCCCAATGGTCAGCCCTTTCACATTTTCGAAGACAAAATAGGATGCATTCAACTCGGCGACGATGCGAACAAACTCGCGCACGAGATTATTACGCGGGTCGTCCATGGCGCGATGGCCGATGAGCGAGAATCCCTGGCAGGGAGGGCCTCCGAATACGACGTGAACCTTCCTGCGACCGATCTTCGAGGAGATCCTGATCTCCTTGCCGGTCAGCCCGGACACAGAACGGGGTATGACGGCGCAATCGGGGAAGTTAAAACGATGGACCGCGCAATGGATGGGGTCGAGTTCAACGGCAGCCAGCACGTCGAAGCCTGCCTGCTCGAAGCCGAGACTCAGACCTCCTGCTCCAGCAAACAAATCGACGGCAATCGGGCGCGGCACACAAAGCTCCATAGGTTCTTTTGTATACCAGCGTAACGGCTCAGGAGGACGTTGTCGATCGGATTTCTCCAGGAGGCCCCAAAAAGGCACTGAGCTTTCTCCTCAGCCGTTTCGGAACTCGCGTTTCGCATTGCCACACGGTCAACGTTCTCCAACCCAGGGAACGAAGGTCCGCGATATTACGCCGATCACGAGCGCGGTTCTTTTCAAATTTTGTGATCCAGAAGCGGCTCCTGGACTTCGGTGGCATCCCTAATTTGCATCCATGGGCATGCCAAAAGCAGCCATTGACGAAAACAACCCGGCGACGAGAGGGAAAGACAATATCGGGAGTTCCAGGCAGATCCTTACGGTGAAGACGGAAGCGGTAGCCGAGAGAATGCAGCATTCTTCGAACGCACACCTCCGGCGCGGTATGCTTCCCGCCGATCCGGGCCATCAGGGCGCTGCGGCTTTCAGGTGTTCGGTTGTCAGTCAATGCGCCGGTCGCCGATTTGCGCGACAAGCGATCATACCCCGAGGGCCTGTGCAATTCTGGCCGGTCCGTTGAATCGACAAGTCAGGACCGTCGCGGCGAAAATCACTTCTCCCGATAGCCTTGCCAGAGGTATTCGAGGGCTTCGGGTAGGGTTTGGAGCTTCGAGGCGTGGTCTACGTGGCCGGCATTTTTTGCGAAGAGGAATTGGTAGTGATAGTGCTTCCGGGCGAGAGCGGCGGCCATTTTTTCGTTGGCTAAGACCCAGTCGTGCATGTTGTCGCGCATGGTGTTGGGATTGTAGAGGTCGCGGTCGCCTACTTCCATCCATATACGGATTGGTTTGCGCGGGGAGTTGGGGATGAGGTCGTCGACGAAGCCCCAGGCGCCGTGGGGGGTGTCGGGGTTCCAGGGCCACTGCTGGTTGATCCACGTACCGGAGTAGGCGAGGACGCGGTGGTAAAGCTCGGGGTGGTACCAGGCCATGATGAGCGAGACGGCTCCGCCGGAGCTGCCGCCCATGGCTGCGCGGCCGTTGGGGTCGTGGGTGAGGGTGACGCTGCATTTGGATTCGACGAGGGGGAGGACTTCGGACTCGACCCACTCGGCATAGCGGCCGGACATGGTGTCGTACTCGAGGCCGCGCTCGGAGCCTTGCGCGTCGCCGCCGCCGTTGGCGATGGAGATGGCGANNCCGTCGGCTCCGACGATGAAGGGCGCGGCGGTGCCGGGGACGTATTGGTGGGGGACGTAGACGGCGACGATGCGGGTCCAGGGATGCGGATGACTGGTGGTGAGGTTGAGGCGTTCGGGATGGTCGGGGTCAGGCGTTCCGAATGTGCCGGGGTCGCGGGCGATGCCGGGGTAGAGCTTGCTGTCGGCGGAGGTCATGGTGATTTCGGTGACTGTGCCCTGGGGGACGGCGGGGTTGGGAGTCATTTCGGGCGCTTGCGGGTGCGTGGGTCCGAGGATGAAGTTGCCGTCTTTCTTGTTGGGTGGGAGGGTGGCGTCGGGGAGTTCGGTGGCGCGGACGTAGCCTGGAGTGTGGGGATCGCGGGTGGGGTAGGTGGGGCGGGGCTGTTGGGCGTGTGCAAGAGGCACGAGAGCGAACGCGACGAGGAGCAGAGTGCGGGGCATAGTGAGTATTCTCACGAAAATCCGATTCTAGCCGAGCATTGGGATGATAACCGGGCAATACGTCCTGGCGATCAGGCAGCGGAGCGTTCGGCTTCGAGGGACTGCGGCGCGCTGCGATCTTGCACGCCGAGGAGATTCAGGATCGGCGTGGTGCTGATGGTGGTCATCAGCGCCATGACGACCATCATTGTGAACAGCGTGGGAGAGAAGGCGCCGACGTTGTAGGCGATGTTGAGGACGATGAGTTCGACGAGGCCACGGGTGTTGAGAAGGGCGCCGAGGGCTGCGGCATCGCGCCAGGATTGGCCGGTGACGCGGGCGGCGAGGACGGCTCCGCCCATTTTTCCAAAGACAGCGGCGAGGAGGACGATGCCTGCCCACATCCACGTGGACTTGCCGTTGAGCAGATCGAGGCGGGTGCGCATTCCAGTGAGGGCGAAGAACATGGGGAGGAGCAGGACGGAGACGAGCATGTCGAGGCGGCTGCGCAGCTCGATCTGCCATTGCTCGACGCGAGGGAAGCAAACACCGGCGAGGAAGCCAACCTGGCTTGACCCTGGCGTTGCCAAAGTCCCTTTCTCTTTTGTCTACCCTTTCTCTTTTGTCTACCAGAGTGTGATGGTTGTGCCAAGATGCGCGAGGGACCGCCGGTAGCCGGGAGCCGGGAGCCAGGAACTTGTGGCGACGGAACCAGGCGCCGCTGGGATACTTCAGTCGCTGTTGGTCGCTAACGCGACCTCAGGAGGTCGTCGATGGCGTCGTAGCCGGTGGGGAGAGCGATGCCTTGCGTTGTTGCTCCGGCGGTGAGGAGGGCGGCGACGGAGTCGGGTTTGCGGCGGCGGACCCAGTATGAATCGATGCAGGCTTTGACGGCGAGCTGAAGGGCGGTTCGGCCGCGGGCGTCAGGAGCGTTGACCAGGGCGTTGATGGGTGTGGCGCGGGCGATGAGTTCGCGGACGATGTCGTGATGGGCGCGCCAGGCGGCGACGTGGAGGGCGGTGGAGTTTTTGGTGAGTTCCCAGTAGGGGTCGCCTTCGGGCCAGAGGGCGTCGGGTGGGATGCCGAGAGCGAGGAGTGTGCGGAGGCCTTCGAGGTTGGCTGCGCCGGCGAATCTTGCGAGGGGGGAGCCTCCTATTTGTAACAGTCTCGGTAGCAGAGTGCGATTTTGGGCGATGAGTTTTTGGGCTCGGGGCAAGTCAGCTTGGGCGCATGCGGCTACCAGTTGATCGAGGTCTGATTCGGGGCCTTCGAAGGTTAGGGCAAAGCCGCGTTGTTCGAGGTTGGTGAGGATGTCGCCTCGTCCGTGATACGCGGCCATCTGGAAGGCGTTGCGGCCGTTTTCTGCATTGCGGAGGTGTGGGTCGGCACCGTGATCGAGGAACATTTCGATCATGACGAGGCCGTTGTCGCGGCGGATGGAATGCTGGAAGGGGGTGTACTTCCAGTGGGTGAGGTAGTTGGGATTGGCGCCGTGGTCGAGGGCGAGGGCGAGGCCTTTATCGTCGTGCCAGTCGGCTTTGCGGGCGGCGACCCAGGCGAGCGAGCGCTCGTTGAAGCGGCCGGAGTCGAGGAGAATCTGGAGGACGGTGTTGTCATAGGTTTCAGGGACGTGGTAGGGGGTCTCTTCGTCGTTGGGGTCGGCGCCGTATTCGGGCAAGAGGCGGGTGAGGCCGGGATGCTGGGCGAGGCCGGCGGCTCCGTAGATGGCTTTTTCGGGGACCTGGCGCGGTGGGTCGTCGATGGTTTCCCACCAGCCGGTGTTGGCGCTGGCTCCGGCTTCGAGGAGAGCGCGGGCGGTGGCGACGAAGGCTTCGGAGCGTGATTTCTCGAGGCGGAGATAGCGGGAGAAGGCGAGGTAGGTAAGGGCGTCCCAGTTGTGTGGTCCGCCGGTGGCGGTGGCGAGTTTCGGGTCGTGGGCGAGGAGGGCGCGGGCAACGGGCGCGTCAGCGAGGACGGCGGCAGCGTAGATATTGGCGGTGGCAACGTGCGGGTAGCGGTCGAAGATGAGTTGGGCGTGCTCGAGGGTGCCGGAGGCGTGCCAACCGTGGCGGGGAACGACGGCGACTTCGATGAAGGTGTTGACGGGGTCCTGGATTTCTTCGACGGAGCGAATGATACGGAGGGTTTCGAGATGGGAGGCGAATTTGGGCCAGGAGGGGAAGCCGTGTTCGCGGGCGAGGACAAGCTGGGCGTCGGCGAGGGCGACGGTGGGGAGCTGGTCGGGGATTTGGTCTGGGGCCATCTGACGGAAGCGGGGGTGTCGCTTGATGCGCTCAATGGCGGCAGGATTGTGCTGGGCGCAGGCGCGGAGTAATTCTTTGGCTTGCTTTTTGTATTGTTCGAGGGAGGGGCGGCCGGGGATTTGCGCGTCGGGCATACGAAGCTCCTTTCAGTGTCCGCAAAAAGCGGGTGCGCCTCGGGAGTCCGCATGTGGTGAGGCTGAAAGAAGGTTCGTCAGGTTGTAACTGCAGAAGGTGGGCACGGCCCTTTCCGCGGACTGGATGCGCCCTTCGCGCTGAAGACAAGGTAAGGGCGGGGTGGGATCGGAGTCAAGAGTTTAGAGTTTGGAGTTTAGAGTTTAGGGAATTCGAGACCGGGTGCGACCGTGTTCGGTTCGTTGAGGGAAGAAGGCGATGACAGAGGCAGCGGGGTTCGCGCGGGTGGAGGCTGGGTTGGAGGAGATGCTCGCGGAGCTGTGCAAGAAGGAGCCGATCTTTCACACCGCTGCGTTTGGGATGACGGCGGCGGAGCGGGAGCGTATCGTTGCGCCGGAATATTGGGAGGTGGGCGCTTCGGGGCGGCGTTATAGCCGGGAGTTTATTCTGCGCGGACTTGCGGAGAGGGTGCCGGTGGATGCGGCGGAAGCGGGGTGGGTGTGCTCTGAGTTCGGATTGCGGCAAATGGGGGCGGGGACGTATTTGCTGACGTACACACTGGATCAGGCGGGGAGGATTACGCGGCGCGCGACGGTTTGGCAGAGGACCGCGCAGGGGTGGCGAATTTTGTTTCACCAGGGGACGGTGGTGACGGGAGAGGATGACACGATCCCTGAGTGACGACTGCGTGCGTCAGGTCCGGACGGAAGGTGGGAATGGTCTCCATGCGCTCGAGAGCGCGGAAATAGCGGGCGAGGAGTGGGGTTCCTGCGGTAATCGGCGCGTTGTTATCACTGGAATCCATGCGGGCAATTCGATGCCGGTCAAATGGTGCGGGCTGCCCGAGGAATTAGTGGATTTTGGAAAATTCCAAGGGGCACGTGTGGCCGGAGGAGCTATTCCGGCCACCTCGGCGTTGCGGGGGAGGGAGGGCGAGTTGGGGCAGGCGAACGGTAGTTGTCCGGATGACGTTGTTTGGTACGCTCGCGGGATGCGGGTGCTTGTGTTCGTGATTGTGACTGCAGTTTCGATCCTGCCCTTGCATGCTCAACAGACTGGCGGATCCATCGATGTTCCGGCGGGCGCGCGGCTTGTGCTTGAAGCGAGAGGCGAGGGAGTCCAGATTTACGGCTGCTCCGAAGTACAGGGTGATGCGCAGGGTGGATTCAAGTGGGTGCCGAAGGGTCCGGACGCGAAGCTGCTCGATGATTCGGGCAGACAGATGGGAACCCATTTTGCGGGTCCCACCTGGAAGCTGGCGGACGGAAGTCAGGTAGTGGGGGAGTTGACGGCCAGCAAGCCTTCACCGGATTCCGATTCGGTGGCATGGCTCTTGTTGCGAGCAAAGGCCGGAACATCAACGGGACAGCTCGCGGAAGTGGCATTCATACGGCGGACGGAGACGCACGGTGGTGTCCCAAATGCGCCGGAATGCGGGGCGCAGGAGGATGTGGGCAAGAGCGCGCGGATTCCGTACAGCGCCACGTACACCTTTTATTCAGAGAAGTAGAAAAGCCTTTTTGGATCCTCAGGCGATGGCGATGGACTGCAGGGAGGCGTGTGCCTGTTTGTCGTGACGGCCGGGATCGATTTGGAGTTCAATGGTGGAGACGCCGGTGAGGTTGACGGTGTAGTCCTCGACTTCGGTAGTCGATCCGGATGGGCTGAACGACCATTGCTGGCGAACGATCTGGCGGTTGTCTCCATTGCTGACGGCGGAGAGGCTGAATTCCTGGGATCGCTCGTGCTGCGACTCGCGAAATTCGAGACGGATGCGGCGGATGGCGCGGGGCTCGTCGAATTTTAGGCGGATGGTCTGCGGGCCGGGGTCGGCGGGTTTCCAGCCCTCTGTTTCTTCGCCACGGAGCGCGTCCTCAAAAGGGTGGGCTGGGTCTTCGGAGGAGATTTCGAGGGAGGCGAGGTGCTCGAGGTCGAGCCATGCATCGAGGGAAGGGCAGGGCTCGGAAGACGAAGGAGCAGGGGACAGAGCTGCTTTGCGCATGGAATGAACCTCGCTCATTGGATGCGGTTTTTGGGGTGACGGCTGAGGGGGGTCGATTCTGGCGCAGATGGGCGCGTAAGGGCAGGATTTCGTGTTCCGGAAGCTGTGCTTTTTCAAAATGGCAGAAGACGGTACCTTCGGGCCTGGACGCAGGGGTTTCTTCTGGACTATCGGACGACGGGGGTGTTTGGTTCTTGCTGTGGGGTGAACCTGGTCGGGTTTCTTGGTTTTGGTTTTGGTTTTGGGTTTGGGTTTGGGTTTGGTTTTGGGTTTAGGG
>PMSS01000292.1:14488-26865 GCA_003167515.1 Acidobacterium sp.
GTTAGGGGCTTTGGGTTTTGGGTTGGTTAGGTTTGGGTTTTGCGACTTGTATGAGCGGTTGTCTCAGATTTCCAGGATTACCGGCATGATGAGGGGGCGGCGGCTGGTGTTTTTCTGGATATAGCGCTTGAGGTCGATGCGGATTTTTTCTTTGATGACGCCGTAGTCGGCTTTTTCTTCGGCGCTGGAAGAGTCAAGGGTCTGGGTGACGACCTGGCGGGCTCCTTCCATGAGACCGGGCTCGGCGCCGACAAAGCCGCGGCTGACGAGTTCGGGCTGACGTTCAACTTTCCCGCTTAGCTTATTGATGGTGAGGATGGGGAGGACGAAGCCGTCTTCGGAGAGATGACGGCGATCGCGGATGACGATGTCTTCGACGACGTCGGTGGCGGAGCCGGAGTCGATGCAGACGCGGCCAGCGGTGACTTTGCCGGTTTTGCGGGCGTTGTCGCGATCGAGTTCGAGGACTTCGCCGTTTTCCATGACCAGCGCCAGGTCGATGACGCCGAGGCTCTGGGCTATTTCGGCGTGCTTTTTGAGATGGCGGTAGTCGCCGTGGATGGGGATGAAGAACTTTGGCCGGAGCAGGTTGATCATGAGGCGCTGCTCTTCCTGGCTGGCATGACCGCTGACGTGGATGAGGCCCGAGGCGCCGTCGTCGTAGATGACGTCGGCGTCGCGGCGGCAGAGGTGATCGATGACGCGGAAGATGCTTTTTTCGTTGCCTGGGATGACGCGCGAACTGAGGATGACGGTGTCGCCGGCGGCGATGCGGGCGTGTTTGTGGTTGTCGACGGCGGCGCGGCTGAGAGCGCTCATGGGTTCGCCCTGGGTGCCGCTGATGAGGACCATGATTTGTTCGGGGGCGTAGTCGCCGATCTGGCCGGGATGGATGACGAGGTTCGCAGGAAGGTCGAGGTAGCCGAGGTCCTGGGCGATTTCAGAGGATTCAAGCATGGAGCGGCCGACGATGGCCACCTTGCGGCCGTGCTGGCGGGCGAGCTCGGTGGCGATGCGGATGCGGTAGATGGATGAGGAGAAGCAGCTGAAGAAGAGCTTCTTTTTGGTGCGGGAGAAGATTTCATCGAGGCGCGGTTTGACGGCCCACTCGCTGGGCGTATAGCCGGGGCGGTCGACGTTGGTGGAGTCCTGCAGAAGGGCGAGGACGCCGCGTTTGCCGTATTCGGCGAAGCGATGGAGGTCGAAGGCCTTGCCGTCGGGCGGAGACAGGTCAATTTTGAAGTCGCCGGTGTGGACGATGACGCCGATGGGGGTTTCGATGGCGAGGGCGACACAGTCGACAAGGGAGTGGGTGACGCGGATGGGTTCGATGGTGAATGCGCCGAGGGTGAATTTGCTGCCGGGGGCAATTTCGATGAGTTCGGCGTCGTCGAGGAGGGCGTGTTCGTCGAGCTTGCCTTCGACGTAAGCGAGAGTGAACTCGGTGCCGTAGACAGGGACGTTGAGCTCGGAGAGGATCCACGGGAGACCGCCGATGTGGTCTTCGTGGCCGTGGGTGAGGATGATGGCGCGGACGTGCTGCTTGTTCTCGACGAGGTAAGAGATGTCGGGGACGACGATGTCGACGCCGAGGAGTTCGGACTCGGGGAACATGAGGCCGGCATCGATGACGATGATGTCGTCTTTATAGCGGAGAGCGAGGCAGTTCATGCCGAACTCGCCGAGTCCGCCTAACGGGATGATTTGTAATTTTGCGTCAGCCATTTTGGGACTTAGGGTGAGGGTGGGGACGCCATTCCGCTCTCGTCGCTTGGGCGGGCTTGTGGCGCGGTTTGGGCAGGTGTGAAATTCAGTTACTCAGGCAAAGGACAGGATAACAGCGAATGAAGGGGACGATGCGAGCAGCCTGGCGCAAGACAGGACGCGGCGAGGGCGATTATTGTTCGGAGGCGGTTGGGTAGTAGCCCTGTTTGGCGATGACATCGAGACCAGAAAGGCCTTCGACGTGGACGTCGATGTTGTGGTATTTGCCGCTGATGGTGGGCTGGTGACTGACATAGATGAGGGTGTAGGCGGTGCGGAGGGAGTCAGCGATTTTGACGAAGCCTTCCTGGATGCCGTTTTCGGTGAGCTCGTGATCGACGTCGCCGCCGGTTTGAACACAGTAGCGGGGCAGCAGGTCTTCGGGCTGGAGGAAGGGTAGCTTGGTACGGTCGAGAGCGCCGATGCCCCAGATGGCCGAGTCGCCGACCTGGGTTCCGGAAACCATGATGTTGTTGGCGAGGAGATATTGAAGGACTTCCTTGTAGGTGGCCTTACTGCGGGAATTCTTCCCGTCGCTGATGACGTAGATGACGCGGCGGCGACCCTTGGGCTGGCTGGCGAGTTGCTCGGCGGCGTAGAGGATGGCGTCGTTGAGCGGGTGAACGTCTTTGGGCTGGAGGAGGAAGCCGCTGGCATTGCCGCGCTGTGGGGCGAGGGTGGGATCGGCCTGCTGGCCGTTGACGATGGGGCCGCTGGCGAAGGGACCTTCGGTGAGGGGAACGCCCATTTGCTCGCCGGGTTTCTTCGCGATCTCGAGAGCGGCTGTTAACCGGGGACCATTGGCTGCGGTGAAATCGACGACGAGCTGGGGGCCGGTGCCGCCGTAGGTGACGACGGCGACGGTATCGGCGGGAGTCAATCCGTTGGAGACCACAGAAAGGCTCTGGTTGACCTTATTCATGATGTCTTCGGGGAGCGTGGCATCGATAACGAAGGCAACGGATAGCGGATAGGCGTCGGTGGTAAAGAACGAGATTCGCTGCTGGACGCCATCTTCAAAGACTTTGAAGCGCCACCAGGGCAGTCCTGGAATCTCTTTGCCATGCTTATCCCTGACGGTGACCGGGACGATCACTTCGGTGACGTTGACGGGAAGGGTCAGGACTGGTTCCTGGCTGGCGGGGCCGGTTTCGGGCGGCGTTTGCTGGACGGCGTCGGGCGGCGGCGGCTGTTGCGGGTTCGGGGCGCCGACGGTGCCGGAGTTGGTTTGGGGTGGGGTGACGCCGGGAGGGGCTTGCTGGTCGTCGGGAGAGGTTGTGCCTTTGCCCGGGGTGACCTGGTCTTTCAGATCAGGAAGCGAGGAGGGTGCCTGCGGGGTGGGTGCATTGGGAGGAGCAGTCTGAGACTGAGACTGAGGGGCGGGAGCGTTAGGGACGGACTGCTGTTGTCCCAAAGCTGTACAGGCCACGACGGCAGGAAAAACCAACGAAAGAGCGGCAAACCGAACGGCCCGCATCAAACTGAACCCCCTCATTTTTGCGCAAAACGTGTCAAAAAACTGAAACGCGACCACTCCGGATTCGATTCGTATCTGCTGGAGCGATGCGCGCAGCGTCCACCGGATTGAGATGCCGCGACCGAGGCGGTGGAAGCCTCGGGCGTATGCTCAAGATTACCAGAGCGCCGGATGACCCAGCGAGGGGCGCACTGTTTTGAATAACCCATTGGCGAACGGTACCGTCTAAGGAGCATGGCTTTGCGGAGCATGGTTTTGCGGAGCATGGTTTTGCGTTGGCTGCGTGTCGTGTGCATCCCGGTCCTGTGTGTGGGAGCTGCTGTTCCTCTGACGAGGGGGCAATCGGCTCCGTCACCCGATGCTCCGCCGGTGAGCAACGTCCCGGTGGATAGCTCGAGCACGGAGGAGACTCCCAGGGAGACGCTGAAGGTGACGTCGAACCTGGTGAGCGAGTACTTCACGGTGCGGGACAAGAAGAATGCGCTGATCCCGTTTCTGACGAAAAACGACTGCAATGTTTTCGAGGATAAGCAGCCGCAGAAGCTGACGAGCTTTGTGGCGGAGGCGAATCAGCCGCTGACGCTGGGGATTCTGATCGACACGAGCGGCAGCCAGATGAATGTGCTGCCGCTGGAGCAGCAGTCAGCGTCGGCGTTTCTGAAGCGCATCCTGCGGGAGAAGGACCAGGCGTTTCTGGTGAGCTTCGACGTGGGCGTGAACCTCGAGCAGGACTACACGAACAACGTGAGGGAGCTCGATCGGGCCATCAGCAAGGTGGAGATCAACACAGCGGCGGGCGGCGGCTCGGCTGGCGTGCCGGGAATTGGGCAGGGGCCGGTGCCGACGCAGGGAGCGCCGAAGGGAACGCTGCTGTACGACGCTGTGAACGAGGTTTCGACCCACAAGATACGGTCGGAATCGGGGCGGAAGGCGCTGATCCTCCTGACGGACGGCGAGGATGAAGGGAGCGTAACGAAGCCGAAGGAGGCAATCGCGGCTGCGGAGAACGCCAATGCGATCATTTATGTGATTCTGATCGCGGATCGCGGGTTCTACGGTTATGGCAACTTCGGGATGGGATATTCGGGCGATATGCAGATGCGCTCGCTGACCGAGGCGACGGGCGGGCGAGTGATCAATGTGGGGAACAACGGGAAGAAGCTCGAAGACGCGTTCGACCAGATCGAGCAGGAGCTTCGGACGCAGTATGTGGCGCAGTATGTTCCTGGGAACAAGGCGATGGACGGGAAATTCCGCAAGGTGGACATTTTCTGCAAGGACCAGGACGGGGATCTGAAGGTGCAGGCGCGGAAGGGGTATTTTGCTGTTGGGGATGAGGACTGAAAAGCAGGGAGTAGGCAATAGGCAATAGGGAGTAGCGAAGAACGTTTAGCAAAAGACGTTTAGCATATTTTTTTATGAACTTGGCGTGGTTGGGTTTGCTCGGAGCCTGCGGAAGGTTCTCCATTCTTCGGCGGTAATCTCCCATACTTCACTTAGTTGGCGGCCGGAAACCAGGTTTCTTTCTTCCTGGCGAATCATGCGCATGCCGGTTTTCTCGGAGATACGGCGCGAGGCTTTGTTCGCGACGGCTTCGGCGCGCGCAGAACCGGAAAGCCTAAGACGTCAAAACAATAATCATTCACGGCGATGACGGCCTCGGTCATCAGGCCCCTGCGCTGCCAATCGGGCGCGAGCCAGAAGCCGCGGTTATCGTGTTCGCCGCGGATGAGGCCGATGGCTCCGATGACCTGGGCCGGGTTTTGTTTGCGGCGGAGGGTCCAGTGCCACTCGTCGCCGCGCGCCATGGCGGGAAGCGCGCGGTCACGGAAATAGCTGAGCGCGCCGTCTTCCGGATAGGGCCACGGAACCACGGCGTTCAGATACTGCACGATCTCCCATTGCGGAAAGAGGCGCTGCACCTGGTCGGCGTCGGCCAGCTCGAGCGGGCGCAGGAGGAGGCGTTCGGTTTCGAGCACCGGCGGCATGGGCCTAAGGTACCAAAGAGCAGGCGGACGCCGGTCTTGGGTGGAATCCCATGTCTCAAAATCGAGACATGGGGCACCCGGCTTTGGTGGGTTGGGGCAGCGATAAAGGCCTGAGAGGGTGAACGCGAGGTCGCAATCCCATGTCTCAAAATCGAGACATGGGGCACCCGGCAAGAGTCGGATCAGTGGACGGGCTTGCTTTCGCCAGGCTTGATATCGCCGCAGTCGGAACTGACGAATTTCGAGCTGATGACGGAGGTCATGGTCATGGCCTGGGGGAACTGAGGGCCGGACATCTTCGCGCTCGAGGAGCCATGCATGGCCTCATCGCTGTCGAGGAACATCTCGACGTGATAGGTGACGTTCATACCCTGGGGTTCGGAACACTGGCCGTCGAAGGACAATTTGTGGCTGTCCTGCTGCATGTTGGAGGTGGTGCAGTTCATGGTCGGCTGGCGGGACTGCATTTTCTGCATGGATTGCTTCCAGCTGTCGGGCGTGTAACAGGACTGGTTGGTGATGGGGTGTCCGCCGGCAGGCCCCATGGCCGTGGAATTAAGGGTGACGCTGGACTGCCAGAGTCCCATCTTGATGGGCGGGGGCGCTATGTTGGGGACCTGGGCGGCGGCGAGGGCGGCGAAGGAGAGGAGCAGCGGGAGCGAGGGGAGGGTCAGGAGGCGGAATTTCATGTGGGTTCCTCGTGCGCGAGAATGCGGCAGTGAGCAGCGTTATAGCATGCGGAGCGCCGGGGTGGCCACTGGGATTCCGGCGGCTTCATCGCGAAGGTGGGGTTGCCTTTTTGGGCGGTTGGTGAGCGCTATGGGCGGGCGGCGTTCTGAACGGCGCCATTGCGGAGAGCCCAGTCGAGGAAGCCGTCGGGCGCATTCCTGACGCCGGCGATGTTGGTGTTGCGGATGGCGGCGAGATGCTGCCAGGCGAAGTTGCGAAGATCGGCCGAGCTAAGGTCGGCATTGGTGAGGTCGGCGCCGTCGAGGTGGGCTGCGGTCAGGTCGGCTCCTGAGAGATCGGAGTCGGTGAGGTTGGCGTGATCGAAGACGACGTGTTCGAGATTGGCGTTACGCAGGTTCGCGAAATGCAGATCCGCCCAGGTGAGGTCGGTGAGGTGAAGGTCGCTGTCGCGTAGATCGGCCGCATTGAGGTTGGCGCGTATGAGATTGGCGTGGGGGAGGCGGAGTCCCTGAAGAAAGGCGGAGGAGACGTCGACGCCGGTAAGGGAGATGTGGTCGGCGTTGAGTTCCTGGAGAGCCTCGATGCGGCCGCCGCTGCCACCTTTGCCCTGGGCAGTGTTGATGACCTGCCATGCCTGGTAGTGGCGCTGCTGGATACGCGCGCCGGATTCGCTGAACCAGAAGATGACGCCGATGAGGACGGAGAAGCTGCCGAGGTATTCGAGGACTTCGAGGAAGCTCCAGTTGCTGAGGAGAAAGGCGAGCCACTCCCAGGCGAAGTCGATAGCGAGGAGGGGGATCAGCCAGCGATGGCGGGTGCGGGATTTGCGGTTGGCCCACGGAGCGGGGCGGCTACGCGCCTGGTGGACGATCATGGGCGATTCTCCCTATGGGCCATTATGGCGGGCTGTTCGTCCTTCCGAAAGAGCTACGCGGGAGCCGGAGAGCGCGCTGGGAGGGGCAGCAAGGCTGCGCCGAGGATGCCGGCGTCGCTGAGCTTGGCGGGGGCGATGTGGGTTATGCCGGGTTCGAAGATATTGGGATCGCGAGGCATGGACATGCGGTAGACGTAGCTGCCTTCGCGGAGGGTGGAAAACATGCGCGGGGCAAAAAGGGGCCACGCGGCGGCTGCGCCTCCGCCGATGACGTAGAGGGGGAGATCGAGCGCGTTGACGAGGTGGGCGAGCGAGAGGCCGAGGGCGTAACCGACTTCGTCGAAGATTTTAAGAGCGCGTTCGTCGCCGTTGGTTGCGAGTTGGGCGATGGCGGAGGCTGTGAGGGGCTGGGCAGAGTCAGCGGATGGTTCGGGAGTCGCCGGTGCAAGGCCGAGTTCGTGGGCACGGCGGACGATGGAGGTTGCCGAGGCGTACATTTCGAGGCAGCCGCGCGCGCCGCAGGGGCAGGGGATTCCGTCGGGGATGATGGGGCCGTGGCCGGATTCTCCGGCTGAGCCCTGCATTCCCTGCCAGATGCGGCCTTCAAGAACGATGCCGCAGCCGACACCAGTGCCGAGGGTGAGCATGAGCAGCGAGTCGACGGCGTGGGTGTGGCCGGCGCCGAGATGAAACTCGCCGTAGGCGGCGAGAGCGGCGTCGTGGCCGACGTGGACGGGGCGATCAAGACGGCGCTCGAGTTCGGTACGGAGGTTGAGTCCGTCAAAGCCAGTGAGATTGGGCGGACGGTGCAGGACGCCGAGGGGCAGCTCGAGAGGTCCGGGGCTGCCGACGCCGATGCCGAGGAGCTTGCCGGGTTGTTTGTCGATGATCTGGCGAATGGCCTGGGCCATGTCATCAAGGACGGCGTGAGGGCCCGCGGTGAGGCGTGTGGGAAGGCTGATGTGGTCGAGCCGTTCGCCTTCGGGGGTGACGGCGGCGACGCGGAGGTTGGTGCCTCCGAGGTCCACGCCAATGGAGAAGGATTGCATGGCGAATGGCGAGAACTGGTCTCATATATAGCGCAACGGCTCGGCGGGCTGCATGAGCCCCGCTTCGATGGCGGGTCTCACACGCTGCATTTCGGCGGTGTGAGGTTCATGAGACCAGTTCGAGTCCATGATACGCGACGGAGGCGAGCGGACTGCGAGCGAAAAACTGCCAGCGAAAAACGATTAGCGAAACGCTGTTAGCAAGAAGCGATTAGCGGAAAGGCGGTTAGCTAAAAAGCTGTTAGCGAAAGGCCGTCGACGAAAGGCTCAGCAAGCGAGCCAACTGGGGGTCGAGGAGAGAATCCAACGGCGAGCGTAAGGACCTGCGTAGAGAAATTTCCTGTTGCGGCGCGAGCAGAGGGCGTGGCGCGCCTCTAAATCGCATATTATGGTGCCGACGATGTACAGGGCCGTTCTCTGCACGCAGCGCTTTGCGGCGTCCAATGGAATACTGATCCGGGGAATTCAGCAGCAACCACAACCAACAAAAGAAGGAGTGACGTATGCAACGCACGGCGAGCGCCGTCTGGCGCGGAGGTTTGAAGGACGGCAAAGGCACGATATCGAGCCAAAGCGGCGTGTTGAAGGACACGCAGTATTCATTTTCGACGAGATTTGAGAATGGGATCGGGACCAATCCCGAGGAGTTGATTGCGGCGGCGCATGCGGGGTGCTTCACGATGGCGCTGAGCGCGGAGCTGGGGAAAGCGAACCTGACGCCGGAGTCGCTGGAGACGACGGCGGAGGTGAAGTTCGAGAAGACGGATGATGGATTTGCGATTACGGCGATTCATCTGACGACGCGGGCGAAGGTGCCGGGCGCGAGCGACGCGAGCTTTGAGACTGCGGCGCAGAACGCGAAGAATGGCTGCCCGATCTCGCGGCTGTTTAAAGGGAATACGCAGATCACGCTGGACGCGAAGCTGGTGTAGCAGATCAGTTGAGGGGTGGGCGCCGCGGGTTGCGCGGTGCTTGCTTTCCGCGGGAAGTACGAAATTTAGTTCCAGGAAGAACTCATGGAACCTGTAACGCATTTTCTGACCGGAGCGTGCCTTGGACGTTCCGGATTCAATCGAAAGACGGCGTATGCGACGCTGGCGATGACGCTGGCGGCGGAAGCGGCGGATCTCGACGTTTTTTGGGGATTTCGCGGGCCGGTTGCTGAGTTGCAGCACCATCGCGGCTGGACGCACACGTTTGTGGGCGCGCCGGTGGTGGCGTTGGCGACGGTGGCGCTTGTGTGGTTGCTGGACCTCATACGACGGAAGAGGCTCGCGGCCACCTCGGCAGGCAAAGGTGGCTCGGCGGCGGTTTTGGAGCCGCGCTGGTTCCTGCTTTGGGTGTTTGCGCTGATTGCGGCTCTGAGCCACATTCTGCTGGATTACACGGTGAATTACGGGGTGCGGCCGTTGTTTCCGTTTGATCCGAAGTGGTATGCGTGGAGCATCGTTTTCATTATCGATCCGTGGATTCTTCTGGCTTTGTTTCTGGCGCTGGTGGTGCCTGGGATTCTGGGGCTGGCGGATCGGGAGATCGGGGCGCGGAGGAAGCAGTTTCGCGGGCGAGGATGGGCGATTGCGGGGCTGGTTTTCATGGTGTTGTGGTGGGGGCTGCGGAATGCCGAGCGCGGGCGCGCGCTGGAGCTGGTGAGGACAGGCAGCTACACGCGGGAGCCGCTGATCCGGTCGGCGGCAGAGCCGCACATGATGGATCCGTTTCAATGGCACGTAATCATGGAGACGGAGGATTATTTTCAGACGGCCGAGGTGCGGACGATTAGCGATCAGGTGGTGACGGACGATTACGCCGATGTGATTTATAAGACGGCGGTGACGCCGGCAGTGGCGGCGGCGAAGCAGTCGTACCTGGGACGGGTGTATCTGGACTGGTCGAAGTGGCCGTTGACGGAGGATGTGGGGGCGGTGGCGGCACCGGGCGCGGACATTTTGCCGCAGCCGGGATGGCACACGGTGGAGTTCCAGGATTTGCGATTCGGATATGGGCCGATGGCGGCAGGGCGAGATCCGACGCTAGCTGGATGGGTGGTTGTGGGGCCGGGCGGCGAGATTGAGGGAATGTACATGCAGGGGCACGAGCAGCGGTGAGGTGGGGCAACAGGGGCCAGGGAGAGAGCGCTGAGCCAGTGATTATTTTCGGTGATCCGGGAAAGCAGGCGTAATGGGGGGTTGGTCATGGGGCGGCGCGCGGCGATTTTGTTGGCAGGGTGAAGTTGTTGGTTGATGGGACTGGAAGTTTGGCTTGACCCATTTGGGCTGGGGTCCGCAGAATGGGAACAGGCTTTGATTTTAGAGCGATGAGGGACTGATGGCCGCATATGTGTTGATCGTATTGGCAGTACTGAGCCGGGTGATTCCGCATGCGTGGATGAACTTCACGGCGGTGGGCGCGGGGCTGCTGTATTTCGGAGCGAGGCGGCCACTGCGCGAGATTGCGCTGCCGGTGTTGTCGCTGATGGCGACGGATTATTACCTGACGGTGTTTGCGTACCGGTATCCATGGCACGCGAGCGCTTATCTGATTACGTGGGCTTGGTACGCGGCGGTGGTGGTACTGGGATGGATTCTGCTGCGTCGGCAGGTGACAGTGACGCGGGTGATTGGCGCGACGTTGCTGGCGTCGACTTCGTTCTTCATCGTGAGCAACTATGCGATGTGGGTTGGGGGGACGATGTATCCGCACACGATCGCGGGGCTGGGCATGTGCTATGTTGCGGCGCTGCCGTTTTACCGGAACGATGTGCTGTCGACTGGGCTAATTGCGGGGCTGGCGTTTGGCTTGCCGGCGATGGCGCGGAAGATGGCCGAGCAGAGGGCACACAAGCTGGCTGCTTAGGGAATTAATGATTTGAAGAAGAGAGGCCACCACCCGAGGGTGGCCTCTGGTGTCTACTGCAGGCGATTCTCCTTACGCAATGAGTTCTGGTGACTGTATTTTTCCAGTACATCAGCCTCGAGTTCCGGAGAAACGCGAAAGCGGAGGCCTTTGAGTGTGTTGAGCAATTCCGGAATATTGATCGGTGCGTGAGCGTTTGCCCGCAGCAGAATGCCCAGAGTTCCAGTCACGGGTATTTTCCGGAGATCGGCCTGTTCCCTCCCTGCGCGTTCATCGATAAGGAGGATATCTGCATGCGTTTCGAGGGCAAGACTAAGGGCCTCTCGCTCTCCAGCACCGAATTGCGAGGGAAGGCCTTCATCGATCTCGCGTACTGGCACCACTTCGAACCAGACAGGAGGTTGAAACGCCCAGGCGCGAACTGCCGGGGGTGCATTGGGATCCCTCAATTCACTCAGAACAGCAGGCGGCACCAGTATTCGAGGAAAGAGCCCCGGCAGAAGGTCGGCCCTGCCGAGCAGGATGAGGTAATTGAGCAGGCTCGTGTCGGCAACCGCGATCATGCAGATGCTCCTTTCGGTTGAAACGCGACCAAAAAATGAAAAAGCCCGACGGCTTTTTCGCCATCAGGCCCGTCGCGAATCCCCGAAGGGCCGCTCCAGAATCCTGCAAATCTCTGCAAACAACTCTACAACACGATTCAATGCCGCGTTCAACTTTTCTTTCGGCTATCCGGTTTTCCCGAGTACACGATCCAGAGTCGCGATATCCTGGTTTAGATCTTCGACAGTGTAGTCGTAGATCTCGTACTTCTGCAGGAAGGGGTCAACTTCCATGCGCGTAGCGAAGCCGAGAATCTGGCGGACCTGCTCCATTGTGAGCCGCCGATTGCGGTAGGCCGCGGCTACGGAGTCCTCGAGCAGGAGACGTGCGGGGTCGGAACCGGCGGGAACGATGTATCCAGCGAACTCGTCCGGGATCTCGACGGTGATCTGCATGAGGTGAGGCTAGCACCGCGCAATTAGAAAGCCAACTAAAGAAATGCCCGTGATTCTCCCCCGGGAAGGAATACCCCATCCCGCTTCGGCGAACACACGCGGAATCAGGATGGGGCATCCCCGCGGGCTATTTCTGGCTGGCGAGTTGGCGGAGGACGTATTGGAGGATTCCGCCGTGCTCGAAGTAGAGGATTTCCTGGGGGGTGTCGATGCGGATCCTTGCTTCGAAGGTTTTGGTTTTGCCACCTGGGTCGGTGGCCCGGACAGCGACAGTGTGGCCGTTGGCGAATTTTGATTCGAGGCGCGGCTTGAGTCCGAGGATGTCGTAGGTTTCTTCGCCGGTGAGGCCGATGGATTCGACGGTTTTGCCTGCCTCGAACTGGAGCGGCAGGATGCCCATCCCGACTAAGTTCGAGCGATGAATGCGCTCGAACGATTCGGCGATAACCGCGCGGACGCCGAGGAGACGCGGTCCTTTAGCGGCCCAGTCGCGGGAGGAGCCTGAGCCGTATTCCTTTCCGGCGAGGATGATGAGGGGAGTGCCGCGCTCGGCGTATTTCACGGAGGCGTCGAAGATGGACATTTGTTCACCTTCGGGAAGCAGGCGTGTGACGCCGCCTTCGGTTCCGGGCGCTAGTTTGTTGCGGAGGCGCACGTTGGCAAAGGTTCCGCGGACCATGACTT
>PMSS01000194.1 GCA_003167515.1 Acidobacterium sp.
TGTTAACCGAAGGGTTGTAGGTTCGAGTCCTACCTGAGGAGCCAGATTATCTCTGCGCAACTTGTTGCCACCTCGCTCCGCTCAGTCAGCGCCGGATGAGCCACATCAGCCAGCTGGCGGCGATCACTGACCCGACAAAGAGAACCCAGCAATATGCCCCGTAGCGAAGCATCGCGCGAGGCGTTGAGCGTTGCGTGACGCCGAAGACCACGGACGTGAAGGTGGCGAAGAGCAAGACAGCGGTAAAGTGGGAAGGCGTCAGCAATTAGACCTTCCTCCCGATACGAAGATTGTGCGCGTCAACAGCGGCGACGAAGTTGAGCAGCCCCGCGACCACGACAAACTTCGTACCATAATCCGCAGTGACGAGTTGGACGGTGCTCTGGCCGAGCGAAAAGATGCGCGCTATAAAGTAGAGCAGTCCGGTGCCGACGTCGCCCGCGAAGCCGAGCATGTCCAGAGGGTCGCCGGTGTTGGGCACGTAGACCTTAGCCTGCATGGCGAGCCCCAGCGAAAACATCGTAGTGATGGCGACAAACAGCAGGAGAGCGCGGATCCAATGGCGCGTCAGCAGATGTCCAGCTCCGGGAACGAGCCAGCCGAGGATCAGCGCCGAGTAAACGAAGCCTTTACCTTGAGATTGTTCTGGGGTCTGCGCCTTCGATGCCATGCTTCCTATGACTATAAACGAACGCCGAAGGCTAAATATGCACGAGATCGCGCTGAACGCGCCCGGTGACGACCGCGTTGTCTCTGGAAGTAATCATGTTGACTTCACTGCGAACGCCGAACTGAGGCAGGTAGATGCCCGGCTCGATCGAGAAGCAGGTGAAGGGCAGGATGCGGCGCTCATCGTGGGTTTCGAGGTTGTCGAGATGCGCTCCGCTGCCATGCAGTTCCGCGCCAATGTTGTGGCCGGTTCGGTGCGTAAAGTACGGGTCGTAGCCGGCAGCGCGAATAACGGCGCGGGCAGCGTCGTCGGCTTCAAATCCAGCGATGGCGTGGCCTCCATCCGTAAAGGCAGAACGCACCGTTTCAATGGCGGCGTCGCGCGCGTCGCGCACGATCGCAAAGACCACGCGTTCCTGTTCGGTGGGCTCGCGATTCACCACGCCCGTCCAGGTGATGTCGTACCAGCAGGAGCCGGGTCGATCCTGGCGCGCCCAGATGTCGATCAGCAGAAACGACCCTGAGCTAATCCGCCGGCTGGATTCGGCCGCTGGCTCATAGTGGGAGTCCGAGCTGTTCTCGTTCGCTGAGATGTTGGGGCCGTGATCGGTGGTCAGGCCGGCGCGATGCATTGCCTCCCGGAACCAAACCATCATTTCGTATTCGGTAGCGGGCCCGCCGTAGCGAGCGCGGCTGCCGATATGCTGGAAGCCCTCTGTGAGGATGTCGTCGATCGCTCTCTGAGCAGCGTAATGGCTATCGATTTGGTCCTCAGTGAGGACCGCCTGAAAGCGGCTAACCAGATCGGCGGAACTGATGATTTCCTTATCCATGGAGCGAAGAAGCTCCACGGTTCCGGCATCGACCATGGAAACATACATGATGGCGTTGCGCGGGGAGTACTGCATGGCAATGCGGTTCCATGGCGCGAGCATGGATTCGAGACCGGCTTCCAGCTCCTGCCAGGAGGAATAGACGCCTTTGGAGCCGGGCAGGGAGTCGAGCTTCCCAGCTTCGATGCGATGAACGAGCTTACGCGGTTCGCCCTCGGCGGGAATAACGTAGTACCAGCGGCGGCTGACGAGTCCGTGATCGGGGAGGCCGAGGATTGCGGCGGCGATCGGGTCGCGATGGTGGTGATCGTAGAATAGCCAGGCGTCCGTGCGAGAATCGCGCAAGGCGCGCTGAATCGAATCCAGATCCATGGTTACAGGGTATAGGCTGTAGGTTTTAGAGGTGCAGAAAAACGGGTACGGGACAACGGTTCCTGCGGTCACCATGAAACGAATTCTGGAGATTCTCGGGCAGGTAGCGAAGGTAACCGTGCTGGCCGCCGTAGTGCTATGGGTTGGCGACTGGGCGGTTTTTGAGGTGCGCGTCTGCCACGGAACGGCATTCGACTCTGTCCAGGTGGAGCAGTATCTGTCGACCGCCCTGAAAGGGAACAAGCAGGAGTACGACTACATGGGGACGGCCCAGGAGAATTGCGCACGGGCGCTCTTTCCTCATGGCGGCGCTCCGACCTGTTGGTGGCTGCGCCGGCATACCACGCAGTGGGACTGAGCATCGACCGCCCGTTCAGCCAGTCGCAAGCGAACACAGCATTTCGCGCTCGAAGATTCGCCGGCCACTACTTCTTCTCTTCGTGGTACTCCTGCTCGGTGTTGATCTCCCAGAGAGCGGCCTTGTTAATCTGACCGGCGACAATCTGATCGACCGCCGTCATCGCCGTCAGCATGGAGTGGTCCTGGTTGTTGTATTTGTGCATGCCGTTGCGACCAACCAGGAACAGATTCTCGAATCGGTCCATGTAGCGCACGATCTCGTCGAATCGGTCGTAGGTTCCGAAGTACGCGGGGTAGGTCTTGGGCACGCGCACCACGTGTGTATCGCGGACGTCCCCGCCGCGCAGGATGCCGATCTTCTCGACTTCGGCAATCGCGAAGCGGGCAATCTCGGCGTCGGGCATGTTCCAGAGCCGATCCGTCTCGTAGCAGAAGTACTCGAGGCCGATCCAGATCTTCGACGGATCGGCGACCATAAACTGACTCCAGTTGTTGAAGACCTGCAGGCGACCAACCAGAACATCGGGCTCCTGAATGTAAATCCACGTATCCTTCAGAGGACCGCCATCCTGCTCGGTGACGATGAGGCGATCGACGAGCAGGCCGACCGTGATGAAGTCGCGGTAGATCAGGCCATCCGCGATGGTGCGAATTTCCGCGGGAACTTCGACGTCGAGACTGTGCACCAGGTCGCGCACCGGCATGGTGGAGAAAACGTAGTCAGCGGGGATGGTATGCGAGAGCCCTTGCGCATCGACGGCCTCGACGGATACAACCCAGTTGTCTTCGACGTGAAGTTTGCCGGCGCGCCAGCCCATCCTGACTTCGCCCCCCTTTTTTGTTATAAGGTCGGCTACATATTCCCAGAGTTGTCCCGGGCCGTATTTAGGATAGAGAAATTTCTCGATCAGGGATGTTTCTGTGCCCTTTTGCGCAATGTCGCCGGACTTCTCGCGGCTAAATGTCTTTTTGAAGAAATGGGCGATAGCGGTGCGCAGGGAGAGTCCCTTAATGCGTTGGGCCCCCCACTCTGCGCTGATCTGATTGCACGGCACGCCCCACACTTTCTCGG
>PMSS01000500.1 GCA_003167515.1 Acidobacterium sp.
CGCTGACGGCGGCCTTGTCGCCATCTGCCCAGGTTTGCACGTTGTCCAGAATCAGCGTGAACTCGTCGCCGCCAATCCGCGCCAGAGTGTCGGATTGCCGGAAGCGTGATTTCAGACGTTGCGCCACCTGGCCGAGGAGCGCGTCGCCCGCCCCGTGACCAAGGCTGTCATTGATGAGCTTGAATCCATCGAGATCGATATAGAGCAGCGCCACCTTCCGGTTCTCCCGCCGCGCCTTCGACACGCTGTGCGACAGCCGATCCGCCAGCAGCCGCCGATTCGGCAACCCCGTCAGATCGTCGATCAGCGCCATATTCTGCATCCTGTCTTCCGCGTCTCTCTTCGCACGGTCCCGCTTCTGCAGCTCGAACAGCATCGCGTTGAACCCGTCCACCAGCTCCACAATCTCTTCGCTGCCTCGGTCCGGCACCTGCACATCGAACGGCCTCTGCGCCGCCACCTGCAGCATCGATCGCGATAGCTCCCGGATCGCCTGCGTGTTCTCCGAAGCCTTCCGCAGCTCCGCTTCCTGCTCGTTCACTTGCCGCCGCAGCTTGTTCACCCGCACCAGCACCACCACAATCCCCAGCGTCAACACTGCCAGGATCGTCCCCATCGTCGCGGTCAGTGACGGCGTCCACGCTTGCGTCCCCCGAACAACCGTCAAATCCTCCGGCGTGCGCGTCTCCGGTGCCGTCCTGCCCGTCCCGCCCGTCTTGTCAGCCCCGCTGCCGTCAGCCTGAGCCGAACCCTGACCAGGCGGCCCGCCCAACCCGCCATCTTTCCCCTGCGATGCTGCGGGCTTCGCACCAGCCATATAAGGTTGCGTCGGTAATGGGCCCGCTCCCGCCGGCACAGGGCTCGCGGCCCCCATCGGACGCACCCGGATATGTTCCAGTCCCACACTCGCAGGTCCCTTCGCCTCGTCGTAAGGCGCCGTCGTGAAGGCCCGGATTGAAATCTCCTCACCCGCCCGAACTCCCGCCGGCAGCGGATCCATCGCAACCGGCATCGTGCCCGTTGGGTCCTGAATCCACAACAGTTTGCCCGCCTCATCGACGTACGTGATGACCCCGGTAAGGTTAACTGCCGAGTTAACAGGAAGATACTTCAGGTCCTGGATTGTATTGTGCTTTGGAACGACGGACCCCTGACAAGGCGCAGATGCAAGCATCCCCACGCCCAGCGCGGTTCCCAGGATCATGGCGAGCCCGGTCGCCGTGACGCCGCTGCGGTTCATGCCAGCATCATCAACGGACCCCCCAGCCCCGTTCCATACAACTTTGGATTCGGGTCGTACCCTTTTGGAATTAGAAGACTTAAAGAAGCATCTGCACCGAAAATCTGGCGCTCCAACGTTACCGCGCCTCCGCGGGTGGCCCATTCAAGCCCGATTCTGGGCTTGAGTGGCCTACTCCCTATTCAACAGTGTGAAAACGACCCTCCGGCCAACATCTGCGGCGATCCCCGCAGCCGTTCGCCAAACGGAGCCTGCCCTGAGCGAGCTGGCGTAAGCTGCGAGTCGAACGGATCTCGGATGTGCAAAAAGAAAAAGCGCACAACCTGCCCTGAGCGAGTTCGCGACAGCTAACGAGTCGAATGGGTCCCTCGCGAAATGGGAGCCTGCCCTGAGCGAGTCGACGTCAGCCGGCGAGTCGAATGGGGCTCGCGCGTGCAAAAAAGCACGCGCCCCCCAACCGGCAACGCGACCTCAGCCTACTCGACAGTTATCGTAAACGTCTCCACGCTCGTCACTCCAGCCGGATTAGTGTAAGTAGCCACATAAGTATTAGCACCCTCGCTCAGCGGGATAACATTGATCTGCCGCGCCGAGGACGAGAACCCACCAGGCCCGCTCCAGCTCCACGTACCCCCGCTGCCCGGCTGTGGTCCCAGGTTCACAGTGCTGCCCACGGCCACCGTCACGCTGTTCGTCGCCTGCCACACTCCTCCATTCACTTCGATATAGGGAGTGATCGTGGTCGGGGCGACGGCGATCGTGAACGTCTCCGTGCTCGTAACTCCCACCGGATTCGTGTAAGTTGCAGTGAAGACGTTAGACGGCAAAGTCAGAGGGATGCCGTCAATCTGCCGCGAACTGGAAGTGAACCCGTTAGGCCCGCCCCAACTCCACGAACCCCCGCTCACCGGCTGCGGTCCGAGATTCACCGTGTCGCCATAATTCACCGTAAGACTTGAGACGTTCTGCCAGGCTCCTCCGTCGAGCTCGTAATCCTGGATATAAGGAACGATCGGAGTAGCGCCAGCCGCCCCGCTGAGCCCAATGCTCTGCGTCACCGCCGGGCTTGCATTCAGGTTGTTGTCCGTCAGCACCAACGAGCCACTGAAATTCCCGGTGGTCGTGGGGACGAAGTCAACCGCCAACTCGCAACTCGCTCCCGCCGCCAGCGTTCCCGCCTCACCCGACGTCAGCACCTCCGGGCACGTCGTCGAGGAGTCCAGTGTGAAGTTAGCCGAGACGCTGGGATTCTCGCCCGTGAGCGGAACCGGGAAGCTCAGTGGCGCGTTCCCAATGTTCTTCAGTGTGGCCGTCTTCGGGCTGTCGCTGCCCTCGACGCCGATGACGTTCGTGTTGGCAAAAATCAGGCTGGGCGGAGCAGCGACATTCAGTTCCTCCACTTCCGAGTTACGCGGGGTCAACGCACCGCCGGTATAGATGTTGCCGCTCCCGTCCAAGGCCACACTAAAGGCAAAGGTGCCGCTCGGTAGTGTCGTGACGCAACTGGAGGAACCACAGCCCGCAGGCATCTCCTTCAATGTGCTGTATGCGCTGTTGAAGTAATCGGCGACGTAGACATTGCCGCCTCCGTCCACAGCCACGCCCGCAGGACGGTCGAACCCGCCGCCCAGCAGGGTCACGCAAGTGGAGGACGCGCACCAGGGAGGCATCTCCTTCACCGCGCTGTTGCCGGTATCGGCAACATAGACGTTGCCGATACCGTCCACCGCCACGCCGAACGGCTGGTTGAAGCCGCCGCCCAGCACCGTCACGCAACTGGACGAAGCGCAGGCGGGGGGCATCTCCTTCACTGCGTCATCGACGGGGTCCGCAGCATAGACGTTACCTCTCCCGTCCACCGCCACGCCGGGGGGCGTGAGGAAGCCGCCGCCTAGCGTCTGGACGATCGTGTTACTCGGGAACACCAGCTGCGGCCCCTGACCCGTACCGTAGAGATACGCGGTCCCAATCACTCCGGTAGCGTCGGAGAAAACCACTGCCCCATACCGCGCACCGGCGTACTTCGGTGAAAACGTCACATTCACTGTGCACATATTGCCCGCGCTGTATGTATAGCTGGTCCCGTTGGTATCGCAGCTCCCACCGCCCGCGTCGGTAAAGTCAAGCGCCTTTGGCGCCCTGGGTGACCACAGAAACTTCAATGCCGCTGTCAGCGGCATTGAAGTCAAAGGCCAGCGTCTCTGTCGGCCCGGTGGCTCCCAACGCAACGGTGCCGAAGTTCAGGCCCTGCCGCAGGATCTCCTGCACCTGCTGGTCGCTCTCATTGGCGACATAGATGTTGCCACTCCTATCCACCGCCACCCCAGCGATCCAAGTGTCTTCATCGCCCAACGACGTCACGCAGCTGGTGGAAGCGCATCCCGGGGGCATCTCCTTCAGCTCCCCGTCCGCCACGTAGACGTTGCCGCTCCCGTCCACCGCCACGTCATTAGGTGCGTTGAAGCCGCCTCCCCAGCGTCGTAACACAAGCGGCGGAAGTGCAACCCGGCGGCATCCCCTTCACCGCGTTGTTCTCGTTGTCGGCGACATAGATATTCCCGCTCCCGTCCACCGCCACGCCATAAGGACGGCTGAAGCCCCCTCCCAGCGTCGTAGCACAAGCGGTGGAAGCACAGCCGGCCGGCAGCTCCTCAACAATGTTGGTAATCGTGCCGCCGTCGGCCAGGTAACCGCTGACATAGACGTTGCCGTTCCCGTCTACCGCCAGGCCCATGGGATTATTCATTCCGACGTTCAAATCTGTCGTGACGCAACTCCCTGAAGCGCAGCCCGACAACTCAATCACATCCTCGCCCCACTCGAAGAGATCGATATAGATGTTCCCGCTTCCGTCCACCACCACACGATAGGGATGCTTGTATTCGGTCCAGGTCTTAACGACGGGCTGCGCATGGAGCGGGCACAGAACCACCCCGCCCACCAGCACCACCCCCAGCCACAATGCGCCCAGAAACAGCCGAGCCGCCCTCGTCCAGGTTCCCGCCGCCCGATCTTCCAGGCCGCGCCGTCTCTCCCGCCCAGGAGCAGCGTTGTTGGTGCCGGTAGATACGCCTGAACAAACTTCCACCTTCAGGCACGATGCCAGGGAACGGAACATCAGCGAAGTTTTCACGAAGCACACTCCTGAGAGAACCTCACCACTCAACGGGGGTAAAGAGCGGCGACTCGGCACAACCCGGCAGCCGCCGTGCAGGCGGCAAACGACAGCAATACCGGCGCGCCGGGGAAGCGCATCCGGCCTCAGACGTACTCAGGAACCACTCGACTCGAGCAGGAAGAAATATGAGTCCGATATATAGAAGGAAGCGGTGTCAACAGATAATAGGAGTCAAAAGCCGAATGTCAAGAAGAATATCCTGCAAACATCCGTACAACGAACTCATCGGGTTCGCCGCGAGTTCGCCTGTGGATAGACCACCCTCTACTTTAGTTATGTGGCCTCCCGGATCAACCCCCGGAAGTAACCAAAGTCGAAAACGAACGGGCCATCGCCCGCTTTACCTATCCCCTGTTCCTTACTCCCTCCTGCCTGTCGCCAGGTCTCCGTTCCCTGTTCCCGATTCTCTTTCGCCTGTCGTGGTTCCCTATTCCCTACTCCCTGTTGCCTATTCCCTGTTTTGTCAAGTTTCCACCACTTATCCAAAGTAACAAGGCAACAAAACGGTTGACGCACATGTCAATCGCCTTGGTGCCTTTCCTGTTTTCTTTAGTTCATATCTTGACCGAACGGGCAAATCTCCCATTCGTCAGCCCTCCCTATGCGCTTGACGCAGAAGCGCGTAAAGTGCTCTTTCGAAGGATCAATGCCGTCATAATAAGTCATTGTTCCGACAACATAGTGCACTTGAGGAATATCCCGAGGAGGAACTGCCGTGGTGAGGTCAATGACCCTAGTCCCGTTAGGGATGATGACTTCTCCGGTATTCCTTTTTTCGCGCGCGCTTTCGCGGGCGTCGATCTCCGCGTAGAAGTCTTCTGCTTGACTGCGTGCGATAAAGGGGAGCATATGCGGAATATTCTCAAGGGTGTAGGCCGCCATTTGGTCGATCTTAGTTTTCAGATTAAGCGTTTTAAGTTCCTCGCAGTTAAGGATTTCTGCGATGTCGTGGGTGAAATCAATGTCCAAAGATTGAAGGCAACTTTGTTTCCACCGAAGGGCCGGGGTTCTTCCAGTGTTGCGTGCGATTATTTCTACCGAAGCGACTCGGATCACGGGCCCTGGTCCCACGACCGTGTTGCTAGAGGGGTCATGGTGAGTAGTAGGGAACACCTCAATTCCTACCCATGGTCTCTGTTCGACATACATAGCATCTTGAGCGGTTTTGGCGGTCCGCTGCTGAGCCCTGCTCTGTTTCTTCATTTGCCCGAGAATTTGCGCGAATTGCGTGTGATTATCAGTCAGCTGTTTCTCGCTCATCAGCCGCGTGTCTCTCTCGGTTTTCTGGGCAAGCAAAACAGATTTTTGCGAAGTGTCAGCCGATTCCTGAGCTATATTCGCCTGCCAAGTGCTTATGCCAGCTCCGATGAGTCCGAAAACGACGAGCAGCACCTGCGTCCAGAAAATCTTGCGTTGAATCGACGCTTGCTCGTCTTTATATTCCCGGTCCTTTACCTTCTCAGCGTCGCGGGCTGCATTGTCACGATCAGTTTGGGTGGGCAGGAGGACGACCCCCCGACGCCACCTTCGGGCGATTGGTCATGCTTGCGCTCTTTATCCTCATCGGCCAATGGAGTGTTTTTGAATTCCTAAAACGCGTCTTCGGAGGGATAATCAGGGGATATGAAACACGAATACCACGAAGGGCCGAAGGCCGGGGAGAATTTCGAACGGCTGGCGCGGGCTGTTCTTCAGACTCCGAAAGTGGCGAACCCGAAGAAACCAGCCCGCAAGCCTACACGCCGCAAAAAGACCGGCAGCGACAAGGGCTAGGGAACCTCTGAAGAACTT
>PMSS01000197.1:0-4461 GCA_003167515.1 Acidobacterium sp.
TCCCTTTTCATCTCCTTCCGTGGGCCGAACGGCCCATGCCGGACAGCAAGGAAGGCGCTTCCCACCCCACCATGCCAACAGCGGGCGCGCTGCCACCCCGTCAAGCCAACCGCAGGCGTGCCGGGGACCCCGGTGCTGGGGACCCCTGGCTTCGCGCCAATTCTTATTCCCCGCCCGAAGGCCGGGGTTTCTACCGTTGGCTTTTGGCTTCGCTCGGGCCAAGCGCCCGCTGTGGCGGTCTTCCGGGGGGACTTCCGCTTTTGCCGCCACCCGGAAACAACGATATGAGTGATCGCAAGCCCGTTTTAGGGGACCTACGCGGAGGTGCCGGAAGTTTCTCGAGAGGAAAAGGTAGGAACTGCCGCTCATTTTTTCTCGGTGAGACTGAGTGAGATGACACCGCAGGTACAGCGGAGCGTATCGGGTGATTGCCGTGGCGACACATATAGCCACGAATTACAGGCTGGACAACTGAAAATCTCCAGCATGTCGCGAAATGCCTTAACGACCGGCTCGAAGTCACGCCGACCGAGGTTGGCCCACTCGTTGTAGTGCACCAACTTGTTCACCGCCCACTGCTCGACATTCAGTGCGGCGTTCGACTCCGACAAGGTCTGCTTCCGATTCAGGGCATCCTGTTTCCTGGCATCCTGTGCCCAAGACTGCGCGGCGTTCACAGCCTTGCCGAGCAGACGTTTCATGCGCGGCAGCACGGCAGGCATGAGGTCGCCAAGATCGTAGTTTCCGTCGGCCCGAAAGGCGGGAGCCGCGGCCAGCTGATCGGCCAGAAGGCGGCTTACATATTCGAGATGATGCCGCAGCGCAGCGGCGGCGACCTCAACCTTACCCTTCGCGAGCGAGGCCGCGATCTCGTCCCAGATCTCTGCATTGGATTCAACGAGGGGGCCCGTGTCGATGGTCCAGCTGTGGAAGGCCAGCGAGGTCTTCGATGTGACCAAACCTGCGGATTTCATCTGTTCGGCCCACACCCGGTCGTGCGTCGTAATCACAAACTGCGTATCGGGGAAATGCGTCTTCAACAACTTGCAGAACTGGCGGCGGTGGTCGGCATCGACCGACATGACGACGTCATCCAGCAGCGCGAACGTAAACCGCTTCCCGAACAGCCGCTTCATCAGTGCCAGATAGAGGCATACACCCATCCCGTCCTGATGCCCTTCGCTGTGGAAGGCCGCAGGCGGAAAGAGGCCGCGATCATAGAAGTTGACGTCCAGGCTGAGGCTGCCGGCGGTTGGCGTCAGTTTCGCAGTGAACTGGCCCTCGTCGTCCTCATTGACCGCGCAGTAGAACGTGCTGAAGTCTTTCTGCACCTCGTCGTAGAGGTTATTCAGCTCTTCTTCCATGACATCGCAATAGGCTTCATACGCAGCCTTCGCGGCCGTGGCGGCGTTTTCGGCTGCTTCGTTTTTTCTCATCGCCTCACGGTAGTCAGCGAGGCGAAACTGCGCCGTTGTGAGGAATGTCTGCGCATCGAGTGTCGTCGTCTGATCGGGGATCGCCGCTATTTTTTCTGTGAGGCCCTGCAGGCTTTTGGAGAGCGCTTTCGGCGCCCCCGGCCAGCCAGTCGCTAGGCGGTCCTTCAGGCCCGTGAGGCCGTCCACCGTCGTCAGCCCGGTCCTCAGTCCTTCCAGATTGGTCTTCAATCCGCCGAGGGTCTGTGAAAGCCCGGCCTGCCCCTGCGCGTCAGCGATCTTCTGCACAGGACCCAGCAGTCCGATGATGCCGGCAGCCTCCCGCGCGATCGCGCCCCCGTTTTTCAGCAGCGTTTCCTGGAGTTTTCGTGCCTCTTCCGATTTCGCAAGCTTTGCCTTCAGATGGTCTCGCAGGTGCTGCTCTTCGTCCCACGGCCGGTCGCAAAGGGGACACTCTGGACCCTCCACCAGCTCAAGGCCTTTTTCGATAAACGACCGCCGTTGCACGGCTGCGAGCAGCGCCGGGTCTGCTTCCAACCGCGCAAGATCGCGGACGATCGCGGCGGCCTCCGCTTTCGCTAGGACGGAAAAACCCTTCTCCGCCTCGGTCAGCGCGCCGACATCGCGCAGCGAGGACTGCTTGTTAAAATCATTCACCTTGGCGGAGGAGGAGAGCCCCGCGTCCAGCGTGGTATCGGCCGACAATTCCGCGATTTCAGGGAGGGACAGGAGTTTGCGGCGCTTGTTGACGGACCCCAGCAGGTCCTCCGCTCGCAGCGCCGAAATCTGAAGGTGGAGAAGCAGCGCGTTCCGGCTGGAGGTCAACGTCGCGGCCACCGCCTGAGAGGCGATCTGCAGCTTGTTCTGCGCGGTGTTGAACGCGCTGCGCGTGTCGCCAATCTCGTCGAGCTTGAGGATGGTCTGGATTTCCTCCGAGCGCTTCGTCGGCTCGACCAGGATGAAGCGGAGAATCTCACGGCGCGACAACGCGATTTCGGGATGGTTGGCCACCTCCTCGAAGGCCGCCAGCACGTCGCGGTCAGAGGGAACGATTTTTGGTTTTTTCGGTGCCGATATCTTCCGGGTGATGGTCGCGGACTTGCCGATGTCGGGGAGAAAGACTTTCAATTCGACGAATGCCGCACCCGGAAACTTCGTCTTGTCGAAGTGCGGGCCGTGTTCCGACACCGTCAGGCCCTTCGTTCCCCTGCCGGTAAGTCGGCTGATCTGCCCGGTCAGCCCGAACTCGATCGCATCGATTACGCCACTTTTGCCGGAGCCGTTGGGCCCCGAAATGCAGAACGTCTCCTTTTGAAAGCCGATGTCGAGCTTCCGGATGCCCCTGACCTCCTCGATATGGGCGGATTCGAGCTTGATCACTTAATGTCACCGCCGCCCGGATGCTGGAAGATCTTCGTGATCTCTTCGGCCTTGGGCTTCTTGCTGGCCGCCAGCAGAGTTCGCAGCTCATGGATCGTCTCGGCGTGCAGACTCTTCGACTCGGCGAGCTTCGCGAGAAACTTTTCGGCTATCTGTTTCTGCAGGGTCGACATGAATTCAATTATCTCAGCCCCTACTTCGATTAACTGTCAACAATGAGACCGCGATGCCATAACGAAGTTATGGTAACGGTAAGTCTTAGTGCTGTATCTGGAGCGCCCGTTGCGCAGAGGTGCGAGCCTGCATGATCTTGAGCGGAGCGCTTCAGATACAGCGACTTGAAGGAAGCCGCCCTCAGGATGAGCAGTCTATGGGTTTTGTATGTGGTTGAGCAGGTGGTGATGATTTGGGGATGGCGGTTGAGGGCTCTGTGCGGCAGACTGCAGCGGGGGTTGGAGCCGATCAGAGTTACTCTGAGCCGCTTTGCAGAGGCTGGCGAGAAGGCTGACAGGGCATGCTGAGCCGGATGAGGCAACAGATCTTCGAGCGCGCCGGAGCAGGGACAGAGGGCGAGGATGTGGATTGGGGTTCATACTGCACACCGATCGGGCAGCGGTGGAGAGCGGAGCAGAAGCTGAGCTGCGGAGAGCCGTTCGACGATATGCATGGCAGCGCCGCAGGCTGGGCAATTCCAGAGTGAGCGAGGTCGCTCGGTGGGGTGCGCTGCTGTTGCGACTGAGGTGTCTGCTGAACTCTGGAGCAGCCGGAAGCAGAGCGGCAGGAGCCGGGCGCGCTGACGGTTGGCCAGGAAGCCGAAGTTGCGGATGCGGACGAAGCCGCGAGGCAGCAGGTGGAGAAGGAAGCGGCGCAGGAACTCGTCGACCGGTAGTGTCATGACGCGCTTGCTGTTGCCATGCGTGGAGTCTCTCCAGCGGAAGGACACCGCACCATCGGCGAGAGCAAGGAGCCTGCTGTTGGAGATGCCGACGCGGTGGGTGTAAGCACCGAGGTAGCGGAGGACGTGCTCTGGTCCGCCGAATGGACGCTTCGAATAGACGACCCAATCGTGACGGAACAGGCATCGGAGCCATCGAGCGAAGCTGCGTGGCTCGGCCAGCGGTGCGAGATGGCCGTGGAAATGGAGGTGGCCATCGTGGAACGCAGTCTTCAGCCCTGCGAGGAACTTGCCGCGGAAGACGCGGCCGAGCACCTTGACGGGAAGGAAGAACGACCGGCGCGAAGCGATCCAGCTTGCGTGGTCCGGAGCGAGGCCGCCGGCGGCGATCACGCAGTGGACATGTGGATGGTGCTGGAGGCGCTGGTCCCAGGTGTGGAGCACGCTGAAGAAGCCGATCTCTGCGCCGAGGTGCCGTGGGTCACGAGCAACTTGCTGCAACGTCGCGGCGCTGGCGTGGAAGAGAAGGCTGTAGATCACTCTCTTGTTCTGAAGTGCCAGCGGAGCCAGTTCACGCGGCAGCGTGAACACGGCGTGGACGTAGCGCGTAGGCAGCAACTCTGGTTCGCGCTGCTGAAGCCAGCGCAGGCGAGCGTTGCCCTGGCATCGAGGGCAATGCCGGTTGCGGCACGAGTTATAGGAGATGGCGGTATATCCGCAACGGGAGCACTGATCGCGGTGGCCGCCGAGCGC
>PMSS01000197.1:4471-4854 GCA_003167515.1 Acidobacterium sp.
AGCGGCTCAGGCGCTGCGTGGCACGGTTCTCCGAGACGTAAGCGTCAGTTGGTCGAGAGGGCTGGCAGTTGCGCTCAGGTGCTTCTGCGAGAGATGGAGATAGATGGTGGTCTCTTCGAGATCGCGATGTCCGAGCAGGATCTGGATAGTGCGGAGGTCAGCGCCTGCTTCCAGAAGGTGCGTTGCAAAACAGTGCCGCAGCGTATGTGGATGGATGTTCTTATCCTCGAGCCCGGCCTTGATCGCAGCCTGCTGGCAGGCGGTCCAGAGCACCTTCGTGGTGACCGGGCAGCGTGCGGTGTGCCACCTGTTGCCCGGAAACAGCCAGTCCTTGGGCTTCCTCCGCAGTCCTCGCCACCAGGTGCGCAGTTCTTCGAGCAACG
>PMSS01000164.1 GCA_003167515.1 Acidobacterium sp.
CATAGCAACTTTCTCAAAGCCGAGCCGCGACGGGAGCCGCACTTCCACAGAGGTGCCCGTGGTTATGACCATCGGAGTTCTCCCATTACGTGTTCATCCGCATGAGAGCCAGCGCTGTCATGTCGTCCTCCTGCGACTCACTCCCGGAGAAGCGGCGCAGTTCCTGCCACAGCGTTTCGAGGATAGCAGTACATTCCGGGGAGTTGCACTCAAGAAATGCAGACAGCAGGCGCTCGGTACCAAATTCTTCATCGCCGCGAAAGACCTCGGTGAGGCCATCGGTGTAGAAGAGCAGCCGCGAACCGGGCGGGAAGTCGAGGGTTTCGGAGTGGTATTCCACGATGGGGAGAATGCCGATGGGGGTGGCGCTTGCTTTGAGTTCGTGCGTCGATCTGTCAGGCCGGACCAGAAAGCCTGGATTGTGTCCGGCGTTGACGACTTCCAGACGGTGCGTGTTGGGGTCGAGCTTGAGAAAGATGGCGGTGACGTAGCGGTTGCGGGCTTCATCGCCTTCGCCGCAATGGAGGCGGTTGAGACGAGAAACCAGTTCGGAGAGCGGGGTACCCGCGGCAACGCTGGCGCGAAAAGCAGCGCGGAAAGCGGTGCTGACGATGGCGGAGGCCAGGCCTTTGCCAGCCACGTCCGCGACGGCCATGACCTGGACACCGTCAGGCAGGCTGAAGATATCCACGCAGTCGCCGCCGACTTCGTAACACGCGCTGTAGCGAACGGCGACGGAATAGCCCTGAATTTCCGGCATTTGCTGCGGGACCAGGCTGCGCTGAATGGCTCGCGCGGCGTGGAGGTCCTGCTGAACGCGGGCCCACTGGAGGCTGCGTTCGTAGTAGCGGGCGTTTTCGACGGCGACGCCCGCCTGGAGGGCTATGCGCTCCAGGAAATCCTCTTCATAAATGGTGAGGGGGCGTCCCCCCGGAGTGGAGACGACCAGCTCAGTGACATGGCGCCCGTCTTTGTCGTGCAGAGGAAAACGAAAGCAGCCTTCCCAAGGCAGGGCCGGCATTTCGCCGTAGGTCGTGAGCGGGTCGGTGATCAGGGCGCCGGGCATTTCCAGCTCGCGCACGACGATGCTGAGAACGGTCGAGAGAACCTCGTCAAGGCGGATGGTCGAGTGGACCTGGCGGGAGGTTTCCAGCAGAGCCTGGAGGCGGACGATCTCCTGCTGTAGCTCAAGGGTTTCCACGGCGTGCGCGGATTGGAGCGGAGTGACCATGGCAATCGTTCAGGGGCCTGGGGGCCAAGGCGCAGCGGAGTGGGTTCACTGTAGCACAGGCGCGATGGGATGCAGAAGCATGGGCGGAGTCGGAACCGGGGCTCAGAACCGGCCGGATGACGGCTATTCTGGACTCGCGGCGACGGGCTGAGGGCGCGATTTCAAGCCTTGGCGGAAAGGCTGCGCTTCGAGGCTGAGCCGTTGGTTGCCGATCCGTCGTGCGCGGACTGGGCGATCAGGAAATTGCGGGTATAGCCGGAGGGATCGGCAGAAATTTTGACCTGCACGTTGCCCTTCGCGTCACAGGTGTAGGTTTCATGGACGGTCAGATTGCTGTGATCCTCGAGCCGCTGCACGGGACAGGCGGACAAATCGTGGAGGCTCTGCAGGCGCGGATCGAAGGGAAACCGAATCTGTTCCCAGTTAGTGATCTCGCCGGTGGGCTGGCCATGTTCGTCGAGCTTCGAGCATTCGAGGTAGCGGAAGTGGCCGAGGTTATGGGCAGGCTGGTAGACGCGCTCGATCGAAAGAGCCAGTTCGCCGGACTTGGGCAGACGGAGTCCGCGGGGAAAGATGAGGTCGAAGACGATGGTTCCGCCGGCGTCGGCTTCGCGCCAGATTCCGAAGTTCCGATTGAATTGTTCGCGCAGGCTGTCCGCCTGGGCTGAGGCGCGAATCGCCAGGCCGACGGCGCTCGCGGAGCGCATATAGGCCGAACGCCGCACCTTGCGACCGAAGGTTTCGCGCAGGATTCGCGCCACCGGGGGCAGCTCCGATCCACCACCGGTGACGTAGAGAATATCGAGCGGCAGCCCGGCATGCGCGGAGAGCAGGTTCTCGACGACTTCGCGCGTGGACTCGATCAGCGGGCGGCATCGTTCGTAGTAGTCGTCCACGGGAATGGTGATCTGGGACCAGCTGGGTCGAACTCGTTCGAGGTCGATGGTGACTTTGCGGGTATTGGGATTCAGCGACTCTTTCTTCTCGCGGCATTCTTCGAGCAGGCGGTGGCGCTCTGCCGGAGTAAGTGACGCTTCGTGGCCGGCGGTTTCGAGCGCCAGGTCTGCGAGAATCTCGTCGAAGTCGTCGCCGCCGAGATTGGGAATCCCGTCGGAGGTCTCGACGGTATGCTCGGTTTCGCCAAGGGTGAGCAGCGAAACATCGAAGGTGCCGCCGCCCATGTCGTAAACGAGAAGACCGCTGCCGATGCGGCTGCGACGTTCGGCACTGTTGCGGTAGGCGTATTCGATAGCCGCCGCCGAGGGCTCGTTCATGAGCCCCAACACGGTGAAGCCGGCACTCTGCGCGGCTTCCTCTGTCAAAAAGCGCTGATTGCTGTTGGCGTTTGCGGGAACGCCCAGAAACACTTCCAGTGGCTCGTTGGGTTGCGCTCCGAGGTTGGAGTGTTCAAGCAACTGGGTCCGCAGGGCAGCCATCATCTCCGAAAGCAGCAGCCGCAAAGACAGAGCCTGACCTCCCACGTGCAATTCGGTATGAGGGTCGCCACTCCGAAGAGAGCGCTTGAGCGAGCGCAGAATGGTCCAGCTATCGTCTTCATGCGCGGCAGCCACCTGCCAGCCATAGAGGCGCTGATCGCCCCGCACAGCGACGATGGGAGGAAACCAGTCGGTCGATTGTCCGTCTGGCGTTTCAAAATGCACCAGCGGGAAATTGCCGCGATCCACTCGCGCCGCGACGACGCGGGTCGTTCCGAAGTCGATGCCAATTCTCATTAGCTTTAAGTTTACGACGGAGTTACTGTGCGAATTGGCGTGGAAAACCGGGCCTGAAACTCGCGCGGCCCATTGGGGGAACTCGCATGATAGCGTTCTAGCGGGACGCCACTTGATGCTTCGCCCAATTCAAATCCTCTACGGCAGCGCGATCTTTCTTGGGGCATTTCTGCTCTTTGCAATCGAGCCCATGGCGGCCAAAGAATTGCTGCCGGCCCTGGGAGGATCGTCCGCCGTCTGGATCACTTGCCTGGTTTTCTTTCAGACTGCTTTGCTGCTCGGCTATCTCTATGCGCACTGGCTCGGTCGCCAGTCGGCGCGGGCGGCGGTGGTCCTTCATATTGCACTACTGGTTCTGGCGGTAGTCGCGCTGGCGTTTGCTGTTCAGCCGGATTTGAGCAGCGCGGCCGGGCATCCACTGACGGCGATTTTTCGCGTGCTCACGCTGACTATTGGTTTGCCCTTTCTGCTGCTCGCATCCACCAGTCCATTGCTGCAGCTTTGGCTGACGCGGCAGGAGAAGAGCGGCGTGCCATGGAGACTGTTTGCGCTGTCGAATGCCGGGTCGCTGCTGGCGCTGGTGCTGTATCCCACGGTGATCGAGCCGCACCTTGCGCTGAGCGTGCAACGCAGGTTGTGGGGCTTTGGATTTGGGGTGTATGCGGTGATGTGCGCTTTGATTGCGTGGCGGGTGCGTGGTTCGGCCGCTGCGTCGGCTTCGCAGCCCACCGGCGAACACGCGCGAAGTTCCTGGCGAGATAAGCTGCTGTGGTTTCTGCTTCCGGCCGGAGCGGCGATGCAACTATGCGCGGTGACCAGCCACCTGAGCCAGAACATTGCCGCTATACCGCTGCTTTGGGTGCTGCCGCTGGGTGTTTATCTGCTGACATTCATCGTGGCGTTTGAGGCTCCGGGACTTTATCGGCGATGGATCATGGTGCGCCTGCTGGTAGTGCTGCTGGCGGCGCTCGGCTACATGCTGTCGAAGACCGATGTCAGCTTGCCGATCCAGATCAGCATCGGTTTCTTCCTGGCCGAGCTGTTCTTCGCATGTATCTTCTGCCATGCGGAGACCTATGCGCTGCGGCCCTCGCATCCGTCCGAGGCTACTCTGTTCTATTTGCTGATCGCTGCGGGCGGAGCGGCGGGGACTATCTTCATTGGGATCGGGTGCCCGCTGCTGTTCGATGCGAATTACGATGTGGCGCTGGCGTTTCTGGCTACGGCTGCTCTCGCTCTCGCGGTGACGTGGCGCGATGGGTGGGCGCAGCGGCTGCTGTGGTCGGTGGGAACGGCACTGCTGCTGGCGCTGGTCATAATGCTGCACATCGTTTATGCGCGCAGCACGCTGGTGGAGGAGCGGAACTTCTACGGGGCACTGCGGGTGCGTGAGTCGCATGTGCCGCCGCAGGCGGAGACGGTGCGCACACTGCTGCATGGCACCATTGAGCACGGGACTCAGTGGTTCGCGCCGCAGTTTCGCCGCAACCCGACGACTTACTACGCGACGGATTCGGGCGTCGGTCTGGCGTTGCGCTTCTGCTGCGACGAGCAGGCACGGAACAACCGGGCGCGAAACATTGGCGTGGTGGGCCTGGGCGCGGGAACGTTGGCGGCTTATGGCATGGCCGGCGATCAGATGCGGTTTTACGAGATCAATCCCCTCGTGCAGCCCATCGCTGAACACCTCTTCACCTATCTGCGCGAGTCGGGGGCGCAGATCTCGTTCGCGGATGGCGATGCCAGGATTTCCCTCACCCGCGAAACGCCGCAGAACTTCGATGTGCTGGTCATCGATGCGTTTTCCGGGGACGCTATACCGATCCACCTGCTGACTACGCAGGCGATGACTGTTTACCGCAGGCAACTTGCGCCGGGGGGCATTCTGGCCTTTCATGTGTCGAACCAGTATCTGGAACTGACGCCTGAGATCGCCGCCCTCGCCGCCGCTTCAGGCATGGAGGCACGCGTCGTGGACACGCCACCGCAGGAAGCCCGCGGCGAGTACCGGGCGACGTGGGTTCTAGTAACGAGCAATGCGGGTTTTCTCGCGCAGCCGCAGGTCGCCGCGTTCGCCAGAGAAATTCCGGCGCGGCCCGATGTGCGTGCCTGGACGGATGACTATTCGAGTCTGCTGCCGGTTCTGCAGTGGCGGGCGGCTGACCGGCCATGACGCATGTATCTGCGGCAGACTCCCTTCAAAGCCTTGCAGTAAGAGTCTCTTCCGGGTGCGATCGACTGCCAACCGAGAGCCAGAAATGATCATATTTTTGTTTATTTCGGTCATTTTGTGGCCAAGACCCAAGATTTATGCTTAGATTATGGCCACATCGGCTTCAACAAACAGGAAGCTCATGTTTAACCTGGCGCTGGTGACCAAAACGGCCTATTCAATCCCGAGACCATGACTTCAGGAAAAAAGGCGGAATATATGAGGACTACTTTGAGGCAGCTAGTTTGGGGATGTGCACTGAGTGTGTACCTGTGCGTCCCCGCGGCGATGGCGCAGACTGTGACTGGATCGATCACTGGCGAAGTCACGGATCAAAGCGGAGCGGTGGTTTCGGGCGCACAGGTGACGGCGCACAATCTGGATACAGGCGTCGATACCTCTGCGCAGACAAACAGAGATGGCGTCTACCATATTGAGTTTTTGCCTATCGGCCATTACCAGTTGGCGGTGCAGGCAACCGGATTTAATCGGGAGGCGCTGTCCGCCTTCTCGCTTGAAGCGTTGCAGACTGCGACGCTGAATGTCACGCTGCACGTGGGCTCGGCGGCGACGACGGTGAATGTGTCCGGAACGGCGCCGATCCTCAATACCGAGAGCCCTACGCTGGACAGCACGTTCACGGCAAACACGCTTGCGAATCTGCCGCTGAACGGTCTCGATTTTTCGGCCCTGACGCTGTACGTGCCTAGTTCGGTCGACACCGCCGGAACCTCGGGGACTACCAGCTTTGAACGCAGCACCTATTACACCGATACGCCGAACATGAACGGCAATCGTGCCCAGGCGAATAACTACACGCTGGACGGCATCGACATGAACGAGACTTACAACAACCTGATCTCTTACAGCCCGGCGCCGCAAGCGCTGCAGGAGGTGAAAGTGGTGACGGCCGATTCCCCGTCCGATTATGGCAATGTAAACGGCGCGGCGGTGGTAAGCGTGCTGAAGAGCGGAACCAACCAATTCCACGGCTCCGCGTATGGTTTCGTACAGGACTACCGCTTCAATGCCAACTCCTATGGCAACGGGCACAGCACGCCGGCAACGCCGATCAACCCATTTTCCTTCGATCAGTTTGGCGGCACCATTGGCGGGCCGATTCTGCGCAACAAGCTGTTTTTCTTCGGCGACTATCTTGGATCGCGGTGGCATCAGGGCGGACTGGGACAGGCGAGCGTGATTCCAGATGCCATGCGGAATGGGAACTTTTCAGTGCTGCTTAGCGGAACCAATCCGATTCAGCTCTACGATCCGGAGAACAATTTCGCGCCTTACACGAACGATCAGGGCATTCCAGTTACTAATCCTGTGGCGAAATATTTGTTTGCGCATCCGGAGTACTATCCCGATTGTGGCGCGGCCAGTCCGTCGACGCCGAGTGGCGGCAAATGCATTCCGCCGTCGGATGGGATCGCTCAGAACAACTACGAGGCGCCGTATCACAATTACAAGGGGAATAACCAGGGCGATGTAAAGATCGAGTATGACCCACGGAATAGCGACAAGATCACAGGCTTTTACGCGATTTCGCATGCTTACGATGGGTCAACACCGGTACTGGCCATCACCTTCCCGGGAGTTAATCTGTATCCCACATGGATTGTTGGCTCTAACTGGGTGCACATGTTTTCGCCGTCTATGGTGAATTCAGCGCGTGCCGGCTTTACGCGCACGGACTGGAACCAGGGTTTTCCGGAAGATCCGACCGGGGCCTTCGGGACCGGCGGCAATGCCAAGGTGGGCATCAATTTTCCATCCCAGAAATATAACGGTTTTACCAGCCAGAGCCTCAATAATGGCTACACCAACCCGGGAACACAGGCTTATGCCGCCGGAGTGATCGATAACACCTACAGTTACAGCGACGACCTGAGCTGGCAGCGTGGACTGCATTTCATCAGCATGGGCATTCAGGCCATTCGGTATCAGAACAACTATCCGACGGGCAACAACGACGGCTACCTGGGGTCGGAAAACTATTCGGGAGCATTCACCGCCAATCCGAATGCGCCCAACGCGGGCGGCTATGGTCCAGCAGATTTCGTTCTTGACCGGGTGCAGTCGGTAGGCGTGACCCTGGGCAGCGTGAATGTTGGCCAGCGCCAATGGCGTACAGCCGGCTTTGCACAGGACAACTACAAAATTATGCCCAGGCTGACTTTGATCGCCGGCGTGCGTTATGAGTTCGATGAGCCGTGGGTCGAACAGAACAACAAAACTGGAAACCTCAATTTAGCGACGGGCCAGCTCATCTACGCCCATGCCGTACCCGCAGGCGCGCCGCCGGGAGCGGGCCTGTGCGACAACCGCGCCTGCTATGAGCCGAACTTCCATCAGATCATGCCTCACATCGGGTTCGCCTATCAAATCAGCCCTCGTGCTGTGGTTCGGGGCGGATATGGCGCTAACAGCTTTTTGGAAGGTAACTCCTACAACCAGCGGCTGACCGCGATTACTCCCTTCATTCAGGCGGTCAACGTATCCATTAATTCGCCCGCACCTGGGGCCGTGACCACGCCGCGCACCGCGGAACAGGGCTTCACGGGAGGTACTACTAACTACAGTGGGTCCTCCTATTTCAGCGTCTACCCGCAGAACATTCAGCCGGCTTATATCCAGGAGTGGAACCTAACTACCGAGTACGCGCTGACGCATACCGCCTCGATGCAGGTGGCTTACATCGGCGAGACCGGACAGCACATTGAAGACTACGGAAACGTCAACGCGCCGAGGAATAACGCGGACCCGACCTCCGCTCCGTACTACAACAACCAGTACATCGGTGTGAACGGGGTAGACTCCGCGCTGGGAATCGGTCCTAACTTCCTGCTGATTACCGAATCGCGTGCGATGATGAACTACAACGCGCTGCAGGGGGTCCTGCGGCAGCGCCTGAACCATGGCCTTGAGTTCACGCTGAACTACACCTATGGCAAAGCCATGACCAACAGCCTGGGTAACTATGCGCTGAACGTCAACGGCTTCAGCGGCGCGTTTCAGGACTACTACAACAGCGCGGCAGACTACGGTCCGGCGGGTTACGACATTCATCACGACTTCACCGCGACCGCTGTATATGCTCTGCCGGTGGGTCGTGGACAGGAATTTCTTTCCGGCGGCAACCGCGTAATGGACGAAGTGGTGGGAGGTTGGAAGCTTTCGACGGCGGTGGTGGCCTATTCCGGTTTCCCGGAGTCGATCACTGGCCCTAACAACAACTCTCAAAGTATTTCCGGGGTATTCCGGGTTAACCAGTATCGGCCTCTGAAAATCGAACACCGGAGCAATGAAGCCTGGCTTGGCACCGATCCTTCCGCTACTCCGTGTACCACGGCTGGGGTCGACAATGGAGTTTGCGCGTTCGGCGTACCTGCCCCCAATGCCTTCGGTACGGAGAGCAACGGCGCGGTGCGTTCACCGGGATTTTTCAATACGGATCTGTCGGCGTTTAAAGATTTCCACGTCACGGAGAAGCAGGTCGCGGGTTTCCGTTTTGACGCATTCAACGCATTCAACATTGTGAGTTATGGCAACCCGGATACCGGGATCACAGATAGTAACTTCAGCAATGTCTCGCTGCAGGGACCTCGCTCTACGGAGCGCCACCTGCAATTTTCCGCACATTATGATTTCTAGAACTGGTCTCATGTATAGCGCAGCGGTTTTGGCCGGCTGCATGAGCCCCGCTTCGATGGCGGGTCTCACACGTTGCATTTCGGGGTACGAGGTTTATGAGACCAGTTCGAGGCAGACGGCTGCTGCCAACAAGGAGCAGCCGCTTCTCCTGCATGTCTGCGGGATTTAGCTGACGTGCGGGGCTCGGATGAGCGGTAGGCCACCGGGCAATGACCGCTGAGCAAAAACCGCTCGGCAACGGGAAGACGGGTTCGGACTTTATGCAGCTTGAGATATGCGTCGATTCGGTGGAATCGGCGATTGCCGCGGAGCGTGGCGGGGCACAGCGCGTTGAACTCTGCAGCGATCTGCTGGAGGGAGGCATTACTCCCTCATCTGGTTTAATGACCCTGGTTCGGCGGCGGATCGGCATTGGAGTGTTCGTGATGATTCGCCCCCGTGGGGGAGATTTCTCCTACAGTGATCGCGAATTCGAAGTGATGCAGCAGGACATTCGGAGCGCGCGCGAACTGGGTGCCGACGGTATCATCCTGGGCGTGCTGGATGNNACGCCGGACCCGACAGCGGCACTGGACGATGTGCTGGAAACCGGCGCCAGTCGGGTGCTGACGTCTGGCGGGGCCGCGAAAGTGACGGAAGGGCTTTCCGTGGTGGCCTGCATGGTGAAAGCCGCGAGAAATCGGATCGCTGTGATGGCCGGCGGCGGCATTACGCTGCAGACGATTGTGGGCGTCGCCGAGGCGACGGGCGCGACGGAGTTTCATGCCAGCCTGAGGACCGCGCAGGCCAGTCCGGTGGAGTATCGCCGGGAGGGCATTCAGATGGGTGAGATTCGCGATCGCGAGTATTTGCGATTTGTGGTCGAGGAAGAGAGCGTGCGTGCCCTGGCTACGGCCCTGCAGCGTGTGGTCGAGGACCGAGCAGCTGCACGGCAACGGTGAATTCTCCCTGAAGCGAGGAAAAGCGTGAAAGTCGCCAGGTTTCAGCGATAATGGTTCGGCAATCCCATGTCTCTGAAAACTGAGCAAAGGGCAAAGAATATCCTGCAGCTGCTTCTGCAGCACGGGAACGCTTCCGTGGACGAGCTGGTTGGCTTTCTTGGTGCCTCGGCGCCGAGCGTTCGGCGCGACCTCGCGCGCCTGGAAGAACGCAATCTCGTGCATCGCACGCACGGAGGCGCGCGGCTGGCTGGGCAGATGCAGTATGAGCCCTTTCGCTTCGATTCTTCCTTTCACGTGCGGGAATCGCGTTTTGCCGAGGAGAAGCGCCGCATCGGCATGGCCGCAGCGGAGCTGATCCGCGAGCACGACACGGTGGGGTTTACGGCTGGCACGACCCCGACCCAGGTGGCGCGCTGCATTCGGCATCGAAATTCGATTCATATCATCACGAACGCGGTGAATATCGCGATGGAACTGAGCAATCAGCCTGCGCTCAACGTGACCCTGACGGGGGGAACGATGCGTTGGGCTGGAGCATTTTCGCTTACTGGCCCAACCGCGATTGAGATGCTGAGCGGGGTATTCATGGATAAGACCTTCATCGGCGCCTGCGGCGTGGATGCGCGACGCGGCGTGACAACAATTGAGCCGGATGAGGCTGCGGTTTTCCGCGCGATGGTGCGTCAGGCTAAGCAAGTGATTGTCGTTGCCGACTCGAGCAAGATTGGGATGGTGAGCCCCGCGCTGATTTGCCCCGCCAACGAGATTGATGTTCTGGTAACCGACTGCGGGATTGCAGCGGATGCGCTCGAAGCTTTCCGGGCCAACGATATTGAGGTGCAGGCTGTATGAGCATTGTGAAACGACTGCCCTGGCTGGTTCTGGCTGCTTGCGTAGCGCCGGCGTTGGCTTCAAGCCGCCCAGTAGCGCTCTTTTACATGACCAGCGATCCGAAATCGATCCGCGACTTTTTCGCGCATTCTTCGCAGATCGATCTCCTGGTTCCAACGTGGTATCAGGTGGATGAGAATGGTCTGGTGACGGGAGCGCCGGAGCCTGCGGTGCTGGCCCAGGCGCAGAGCGAAAAGCTGCCGGTGATGCCGATCGTCGCGCTCTTCAACAAGAGGAGTTTTCATCTGCTGGCCACCAGTGCCACGGCACAGGCACAGATGAACGCGGCGTTGATTCGCGAGTGCAAGCTGCATGGCTACACCGGATTTCAGTTTGATCTCGAAAATGTGGAGTGGACCGATCGCGACGTGCTCACGGCCCTGGTCGCAACCACGTATGGAGAGATGCAAAAAGCCGGCCTGCAACTCAGCATCGCCACGGTTCCCAATGCGCCGGGGTATCCGGGCAGCGGCGGCTTCGCCAAGTGGATTTATACGGATTGGCGGGGCGCGTATGACCTGGCGGGGCTGGCAAAAGTCGTCGATCTGGTTTGCCTGATGACCTACGACCAGAACACGCGCTGGACGACTCCGGGGCCGGTCGCGGGGTGGCAATGGACCGTCGACAATTTGAAATACGCGCTGCAGTCGGTTCCTAAAGAGAAGCTGTCGCTGGGAATTCCGATTTACGGTTATCACTGGTACACGGGCGCGCCAACGATAACGACGCCGACGGCAGCGGGTGAACTTCCTGCCGAGAAGCCGAATCCTACGGCGGATTACATTGGTGCGCCGGATGCGCTGCAGCTTGCTCACGACTGGAACGGGAAGATCCAGTGGGACGACGAAGATCATAGTGCGTGGTTCTACTTTTATCGCGATCAGATGCGCGAATGGTATTCGATGCATCTTGGACTCGCTGACAAAGGCGGAGGCGCGATGCTTCCCTGGCGCGAACACGATGACCCGCAAAAGGAGCACGTTACGGTTTGGACTATTTTTCCCACCTCCACTG
>PMSS01000483.1 GCA_003167515.1 Acidobacterium sp.
TTTATCGCGGCGGGGATGGGTGTGCATGCCGCGCTGATGAACCTGGCGCCGACTGGGCAGGGCAAGCGGCGGGGTGGGCGACTCGCTTATTTCGTGGGTGGGGCGAGGCTGCTGGTGGAGCATCCGGTGCAGGCGTTTGAGATCGAGATGAAGCTGAGCGATGGGAGCACGCAGCGAGTGGAGGCGTGCGAGGCGATTGCGACCCACGTGGGGGAGATCAATCGCTGGCGGCCAGGGGGCGATCCTTTTGCGGAATGGCTGCGGGTGGCGTGGGTTCCACCGACGGGGCGGATGGGGTTGGGGCACGCGAGCTTTCATGCGCTGGCGACGGGCAAGAGCAACGGACACGGGGGCTGGGGCGGGCTGCCGTTCGCGCAATATGTAACTGTGACGAGCATGATTTGCCGCCCATTGAACGGGAATCACTACAGCGAGCCGCTGCTGGTGGAGGCGGATGGCGAGGTGCTGGGGGCGAGCTACACGGCCATTGGGGTTTCGGACAAGAAGCTGAAGCTGCTGTGGCCGGAAGGCAGGGAACAGGGAACAGGNNGGAACAGGCAATAGGGAACAGTGGGGCTATTCGGTGCGCAAGGCGCGTAGCGGGTCGATGCTGGCGGCTCGGGCGGCGGGGATGGTGCTGGCGGCGAGAGCGACGATTGCGACTCCGATGACGGCGAGCAGGTAGGTGAGGGCATCGAGAGGCTTGACGCCATAGAGCGATGAGGTAAGGCCGCGGCCGACGAGCATGGCCAGCGGGATGCCGGTGACGACTCCGAAGGCGGTGAGGAGCAGGCTGTCGGCGAGGATCATCCAGACGACCTGGGTGCGGCGTGCGCCGACGGCCATGCGGACGCCGATTTCGGCGGTGCGCTGGGTGACGCGGTAGGCGAGGGTTCCGTAGAGGCCGGTGGCGACGAGGACGACGGCGAGCAGTCCAAAGAATTCCGCGAGGCGCGCGAAGAGCAGTTGACCTGAAATGGTGGTTTCGAACTGCGCGCGCTGGGTGATGGGCTGGATGAGCGGGAGGTTCGGGTCGAGTTGCTGGAGCGCCTTGCGCGTTATCGGCTGAAACCGCCGTGCCGGAATGGGAAGCGCGCGCGGTAGATTGCCCTTCCTGGTCTCATGGCGCCAATCCACCGCGCCGATAAGCCAGCTATACAGGCGTGCTTTGTCCTGATCCGATTTTTTTGGAAATGAGCAGATATGCCGCAGAAAGCGGAGAGCGCTGAGGACTGGTGTCGATACGCTTTGGCGCTGGAGACATCGGAAGAGGGGTTCTGGGACTGGGATCCGGTCGCGGAGAGGTTGTGGGGATCGACGCGCTTTCAGTCCATGACCGGGGTGAGTGGAGCGTGCCCGAGCGTGGATGCGTGGATGGAGCGGGTGCATCCGGAGGACAAGGCGGGGCTCGAAGCGGAGGTGCGGGCGCTGGGAACGGGGAATTCCGGAAAGATCGCGAACGAGCACCGTGTGCGGAGCGAAGATGGCTCATGGCGATGGGTGCAGGTGCGGGGCGTGGCGGCGCGGGACGCCGGGGGCCAGGTGACGCACGTAGCGGGAACGCTCAAAGACAACACGGAGCGGCGGATGGCGGATGCGCTGACGGGATTGCCGAGCCGCGCGTTTTTTGTGGATCATCTGGAGCGGCGGATCGAGCGGGGTTTCCAGCACGCGGACTGGGAGTTTGCAGTGCTGTCGGTGGCGCTGGACCGCTTCGAGCATCTGAGCGAGACGCTGGGATCGAGCGGCGGCGAGCGTTTGCTGATCGAGACGGCGCGACGGCTGCAGGCGATGCTGCCGGGGCAGTCGGTGGCGGCGCGGCTGATGGGAGGGGAATTCATGCTGTGCCTGGAAGGGGCACACACGGAGGGGGACGCGGCGCAGTTCGCGGCACAGGCCATCGAGGCATTTCGCCAGCGGTTTGAATGGCGCGGACATGAGATTGGGTTGGAGCTGGCGGTGGGGGTGGCGAAGGCCAGCATGGTGTACTCACACCCCGAGGAGCTGATGGCGGACGCGGAGAGCGCGCTGATGCATGCACGGAGGCGGGAGCCGCCTGGGGTGGTTTGTTACTCGGAAGGAATGCGGGAGCAGGCGCTGGAAAAGCTGGCTCTGGAGGCGGAACTGGAGCGGGCGATCCGCGGGGGTGAGCTGGTGATGTTCTATCAGCCGGAGGTGGATCTGCGGACGAACCGGATTATCGGATTCGAGGCGCTGGTGCGGTGGAAGCATCCGCGGCGCGGGCTGCAGCCGCCGTCGGAGTTTATTCCTCTGGCGGAGGAGACGGGGCTGATTGTGCCGCTGGGCTTGTGGGGGATGAGGGAAGCATGCCGGCAACTGGTGGAGTGGCGGAAGGGCGGCGGCGAGGAGATGCAGAAAGCGCGGATGAGCGTGAACCTTTCAGCAAAACAGCTGGAACAACCCGACTTGGTAGAACGAGTGGTGGAAGTGCTCGCGGAGACGGGGCTGACCGCGGCCAGCCTGCGGCTGGAAGTGACGGAGACGAGTCTGATTGCGGATGGGGCGGCCGCCCAGAAGACGATGCGGGGGCTGGATTGGCTGGGAGTGGGACTGCACATGGATGACTTCGGCACCGGGTACGGCTCGCTCGATTACCTGCAGCGGTTTCCTTTCGACACGCTGAAGATCGATCGGTCGTTCGTGAGGGGGATAGCGTACGACCACGAGTCGCATCTGATCGTGCGCTCGATTTTGGATCTGGCGCAGGCCTTCGGGATGGATGTAGTGGCGGAAGGGATTGAAGATGCGGAGCAGCTGGAAGAGCTGAAGACGATGGGCTGTCCGTGCGGGCAGGGATATTATTTTGCGCGGCCAATGGAGCCGGGCGCGATCGACGCGGCGGCGCTGACGGCAACATGGCGGGCGCAGGGGAAGGTGGCGCAGGCGTAAGGGAGAGCTGCCGCCTGGCTCTATCGATTAAGGAAAGACCCGTTATGGGTGCCTGGAAAAAGCCGGGGAAGAGCTGTTGACAATCCGGAAAAAGGGCGCATGATGGAGCGCATCTGTTGCGATCCGCCGTTCGGGTTCAGGAGAAACCTTGCCGCTGGGGAAGCGCTGGTGAGCCTGAATCCATGCTCTCGAGGTCGATCATGGGCAATGGTCCAGTTCCGCCCGTCGTTCCGCCAGTCCTACCTCCGCAGCCAGCCGTAGCAGCCGCGGTTGCACCGCCCCAACCTACAAGCTGGTGGCAGTACCTTTACTTCCTTAGATTCAGCCTTGCGGGGTGGTGTTTACTGCCGGTGCTGTGCGGGTTGGATTTTTGGCATGTGTCGAGCAATCTGACGCGCGCGATCCTGACACTGGACAGCAGCTGGCAGGTCTTCAACGCAACATTTTTCATCGTTGCGATGGGGATGGTGGTGCTGATCACGGCGAGAAACACAGCACGGAATGGGGAGAGGCGGTTCGAGTCCGCGTGCCCGCGATGGGCTTATCACGCGCTGACAGATGACCGGCCGAAGGCGCTTTGGTGGACGCTGGTGGTCGCGCATGTGCCAACCATAGTGACGCTGATTTACCTGGGACATACAGCTTTGTCTGAAGGCGAGTCCTACCAGGTGTGGCTGTTGGGAACGCACTGGTGGAATATCTGCTTCCTCTACCTGTTCGGGGTTACGGCGGCGCTGGCGTTCTGGTATGTGGTGTCGCTCTTCTATTACTGGACCTACCGATCGGTACCCGCGAATCGAGAAGCGGCGGCGCTGATCTTTCCGGAAAGTTGGTTTGGGGGAACGCAGCGGGCGGTTCCGCCGCCACGGCTGACGCGGTGGATCGAGGTACTGACGGAGAAGCTGCTGTCATGGACCAACTACGCGGGCTATGCGGATTCGCCGAATGGGCCGCTATGGGAGCTGCATTTTTTGTCGACGATTGCGCTGGTGGGGATTTTTGTTGTCTATCTGCTTCTGTACCCGGTGACGGCGCCGGTGCTGCTGCAGTTCACGGATAAGTGGTGGATGGCGGTGGCATTTTTAGTCACGCTGGTCTTCGAGTACAGCATCTGGAACGCGGGCTCGCTGGCCGCCGATGGGAGTCACAGCAAGTGGGCGGCGGGGGTGAAGCTGTGGTTTCAATGGTCGCCGGTCGCGGTGCTGGCAGGGTACATGGTGATCGTCAGCTGGGATCTCGCGCACGGCACGGTGCGGTTCGAGATGGGGTTTCCGACGCTGGCTTCGCTGCTGGTGCTGGCGAATTTCTTCGTATGGCTGTTGGCGGGCGCGGCGTTTTTCTTCGATCGATTCCGGATTCCGGTGATCACTGCGGTTCTGGTGTTCGTCTTTTTGCCGAAGTGGATTGCACCGTACGCGGCGGAGTTCTGCGACTGGATCCATTTCCCGTGGGGGGCCGAGCATCTGGATCTGGAGCACTACTACAGGGTCACGACAAGGCCGCAGCCAGTGGCGCCGCTGCCGACGCCAGGCGATCTGATGGAGAAGCGCGTGCAGAATGCAGAGGAGCCGTACATTATCGTGACGGCTTCGGGGGGCGGAATACGGGCGGCGGAGTGGACAGCACAGTTGATGGGCCACATGGAGAAGCGGTTCGCTTACGACCAGAAACTCAAGTCGAAGGGCTACACGTTTCACGATCATTTGCTGCTGGCGAGCGGCGTGTCGGGAGGCAGCGTCGGGCTGATGCCGTATCTGCTGGAGTATACGGCGGACCCGGCACAGTGGTTCCCAAACAGGGACGGCCTGCAATTGCGGATGACGAGCGCGCCGGCGTGTTCAGATCTGGAGGCGGTGGCGTGGGGCCTCGAATACTTCGATCTGTATCGGCTGCTGCTGACAGTGCGGATCCCTGTGCCGAGCGGGCTGAGCGCCGGAGGATACGATCCGGACCGGACCTGGGCGCTGACGACGGCGATGAATCGCAACCTGACGGACGTTCGGCATTGCGTATCGAAAGAGAACAGACCGCTGCTTGACGGGTTACCGGCGATCAAGGAAGGCGCCGATTGGACGCTGGGAGATGCGGCGGAACAGGCTGCGGCGGGAAGATTTCCCGCGTTCACCTTCAACACGACGGCTGCGGAGACAGGAGGACGTTTCCTGCTCTCGGACTATTGGGTGCCGGCGCCGGCGCCGGATATGATTCCCGCCGACTCGTTTCTGCAGGTTTACACGAAGGCAAATGCCCAGGGGCAATACCCTGACCTGCCGCTGGCGACAGCTGCGCGGCTATCGGCGACGTTTCCGATCGTGTCCTCGGCGACGAGAATACCGGCGGAGTTTGCGGACCACGCGTATCACTTTGTAGATGGGGGTTATTACGACAACGACGGGACGGCTTCGGCGATTGAGTTCATCAAATCGGGGCTGGACAACTCGACGCTGGGAAGCGGCAAAGACGGGCGGCTGAAGGTTGTGCTGTTCGAGATCCGGGATGACGATGGGTCGACGGTGAGCGATGAGAACAATCTCGCCAGCCAGAGTCAGAATACTGCCGATAAGCGGGGCTGGACGCAGATCAATCAGCTGACGGCTCCTTTGAGCGGGATGTGGGCGGCGGGGCACGAAAGCATCTCGATGCGAAACCGCCGGGAGCTGTGCATTCTGGAGCAGGCGTACGCTTCGCGGCTGGATATTCATCACGTGGTGTTCACGATTCCGAACGACCCGGATCAGTTGTCGCCGCTGAGCTGGAACCTGACGATCGCTCAGCGCGATCGGATTACGGGTCGCGTGCGGGGCTCGAAAGAGGATGGGCATCCGACGAATCAATGGATCGACGCGGCGATGGGTTGGATCGCGGACCACTATACGGTTGAGGATGGTGCTGGGGATTCAGGCGAGGTTTGCCAGGCGCTGGTGGAACCTGCGGTGTCGACTACGGCGGTGGCGACGCACTGAGGTTTTTGGTTCCCGCCAATTCTCCGGTGGCTTGAAATCCTGTCACTTTTTGGTTTTTGAGGCGCGGGTGCTCCGGTGTCTGGAGTTCCAGCCTCCCAGTTCGAGGGCGACGGCCATGCATCGGTTGCGGAGTTGATCGGCGACCTCGCGGTGCGCCAGTGCGCGCGCCACAACCATCCCGCCCACGCACAGGGCTGCAATGGCCTCGGCTGTCGCCTGGCGGCGCCGGCCCCGGGCCTCGACATTGCGCGCGAGGACGTCGACCATGGCGAGGAAGACGGCTTCGAAGGCGCTCTTCGCCTGCTCGCTGCCGCGCGTTACATCGCCGGGAAGCGCGACCATCGGACACGAGTTCTCCACGTCCTCGAAATGTTGCTGCGAAAGATAGGCGCGTACCACCTGGGGTCCCGCTTTTTGCGAAGAGAGGTCGACTTCGACCCCCTCCCAGCAGTTCTTCCATTCCGGATCGGTGAAGAAACAGCCAAGCACCTCGGTATACAGATCGCTCTTGCCGCGGAAATAGCTGTAGAACCCGCCACGGGTGAGGCCCGCACCGGACATGATCTGGTCGATCGACACATTATCGAATCCGTGGCGATTGAACAGACGTCGCGCGCTGGCGACGATCCTGGATCTGACCGCGGCGCGATGACCTCCGGGATAGGGCATACTCTGTTCACCTCGATGGAATTGGGAATCAGTATGCGGCCCGGGTTGATGGGTCGTCCAGCAAAATATGATCTTGAACATATTGTGGCCTCGTGATTCCATGCCTTGAGTGTTCATGGAGGTCTTTCGATGCACAGCAAGGTACAGGGCCCAACGCGGAGACAATTTGGCGGTGGACTTGCACTCCTCCTCGGGAGCATCGCCGCAGGTCTCGATAGTGAGGCCGCGGGGCAAAGCATGCAGCAGCTCCCGCCGGCATCGCCTAACGATCCGCGCACCTCGCTGCACCAGGAGGTCGAACTCGCGGCGACGGCATCGCGCATCGAAGGCGCACTTCTCGATGCGAAGCAGTTTGCCGCGTTTACAGGGCTTGCCGCAACCATCGATGCGCACGAAGGCGGGGCGTTCTCGCTGTTCGGAGGGCTGATTGTGGGGCGCAACATCGAACTGGTCTCCGGCCAGCGCATCGTGCAGGCGTGGCGGCCCACGCATTGGAATCCCGGCGTCTATTCCATCGCGAAGTTCGAATTTCGGCCCAGCGGCAGCGGGACGCTGGTCGTGCTCGATCACACCGGATTCCCCGCCGGAGAATACGATCACCTGAGTTCGGGGTGGTATTCGCACTATTGGGATCCGCTGAAGAAGCTCTTCGCCTGAGTGCAGATTCGGCGAGAGGATAATTCAGTGGATGGGAGCGGTGGTGCCGTGGAGGCCATCCGCTGAGAGCGCGATGATGTGCGCGGTGACGAGGCGATTGGCGGGGATTGATCCGTCGAGCGTGAGCTTGAGGAAGTTGTCGGTGACGGCGTGCGTCGTCGAACCAGGACCTGGTTCGATGGTCACGGCAGAGAGCGTGCGGCCAATGAATCCTGAACGGAAGGCACGGGATTTTTCCTCGATCAGGGCGCGCAGGGCGGACATGCGTTCGTGAACGGCGCGGGCGGGGACGGGATTCTGGCGGTGGAGTTCCCAGGCGGGCGTGCCGGGGCGCGCGGAAAACGGAAACAAATGTAAATAAGTGAAGGGCTGCGCGGCGATGAAGCGGTAGCTCTCGTCGAAGAGGGCGCCGGTTTCGCCGGGAAAGCCGATCATGACGTCGGCGCCGATGGCGGCGTCAGGCAGGAGTTCGCGAATTTGCGCGAGGCGCTCAGCGTAGTGCCAGGGGCGGTAGCGGCGATACATGCGACGGAGGATGGCGTCGGAACCAGACTGGAGGGGAAGGTGGGCGTGGCGCGCGAGGCGGGGGTGAAAAGCAGGGTACAGGGTACAGGGTGCAGGGTGCAGCTCAGCGATCAGCGTACAGGGTACAGCGTTCAGGGGGGCCGTGGTGGAGCGGGCGTCGGCGGCTGGACGAGCGGATTTGTCGGCCTCATGACCGATGGCGAATTCGAGGTAGAGGGCGAGGAGGTCGGCGGACCAGTCCATGGGCTCGATGGAGCTGAGGCGGAGGCGGGGGAGCTGGGTCTCGCGGAGGATGGCGGCGACGAGGACTTCGAAACGCCGGGCGGGTTGGAGGTCGCGGCCCCAGCGTCCTAAGTTGATGCCCGAAAGTACGAGTTCCTGGCCGCCTTGATCGACGTAGCGGCGGACGTTGTCGAGACAGGTGGCGAGAGGGATGGAGCGCGAGGGGCCGCGGGTGGTGGGGATGATGCAGAAGGAGCAGCGATTGCCGCAGCCGTCCTGCACTTTAAGATTAGGGCGAGTTTGATGGGAGTCGGGGGCGAAGGGGAGAGTGGCGAGCTCGGCGTGGGCGAAGGCGTCGTCGTGGAGGATTTTGCTGAGGGGGACAAAAGCAGGGGCTTCACTGACGCTCGGCGGGATCAAGCCAACCGCAGATTCCGTTTCAGGAAGGATTACGCCACTTGAGATTCTTATCGGCGGCTGCGCGACCGATTCCCCTTCCCACCCCGGCACGCCAACAGCAGGCGCGCCGGGGACCCCGGCTTCGGGGGGTCCTTCGACTGCGCGCGGTCTGTCATCGTGCACCGCCGGAAGGCGCATGGTCCCCGCTTCGCTCAGGAGGACAGTGTTTTTTTCGATGACAGCGCTGTTTTGATTGGCAAATTCCAGGGCGAGGCTGGGGACCATCGATTTGTGGCTGTTGCCGATGACGGCGTCGACTTCGGGGAGGGCGGCGAGTTCCTGGGGGGCGCGCTGGGCGTAGCAGCCGGTAACGATGACGCGGGCGGCAGGGTTCTGGCGGCGAACGCGGCGGAGGTAAGCGCGGGCCTGGCGGTCGGCTTCGGCGGTGACGCTGCAGGTGTTTACAATTACGACATCAGCCGAGGCAGGGGCTTCAGCGGGCGAAAGACCGCTTTGGCGCAGGTTGGCGGCTATAGCCTCGCCATCGGCGCGGCTGGCGCGGCAGCCGAAGTTTTCAACGTGATATTCTGCCACGTTGCTCAGTGTATCAACGGGGGCCTGAAGGGTTCGGCCGGCAGCCGAACCCGCAACGTCTCTGAGGCTATTTTCATTTTTTTGGTGTACGATCCAGCGATGCAACCGGAAGTTCGGGACCAGAAGTTCAGGACGAGCAGTCAGGACCGGGAAGTCAGGACCAGGCAGTTAGGACCAGGAGTTGAATATGAAACGACGCATTCTTCTTGTGGATGACGATGTTGCGATTTTGCTGACCTTGAAGGCGGTACTGGAAATCAGCGGGTTCGAGGTGGAGACGGCGGCTTCAGCGCGTGAAGCGAAGCAGCGGCTGAGGGCGCACGAATACCACATGGTGATCACGGACCTGCGCATGGAGAGCGAAACGGCGGGCGCGGAAGTGGCGGCGGCGGCGAAAAAAGCCGCGAACCAGCCGGCGGTGGCGATGCTGACGGCGTATCCGCCGAAGGATGCGGAGTGGGTGACGACCTCGGATACGGATAAGGTTCTGGTAAAGCCGATGAACACGCAGGATCTGCTGCGGCAGATCGAGGCGATGCTGGTGTCGCACGAAGACAAGAAGCGGAGAGCGAGCAAGCTGGCCGCGGTGCCGGCGACGCAGGCCGCAGCGAAGAAGCCGGTAAGGCAGGGAATAGGCAACAGGGAATAGGCAACAGGTCAGTGATGCGGGAGTCGGGGATCTGCGATCGCAGCATAGCGATCATGGATCAGAGAGCCGCTGGCACACGATCATCCTCTGAACATTCTGGAACAGTGCGCTGGACAGCCGCGGCAAGAGCGGTTCGAAAAGCTAGCTGGCCTGGCTCAGGGTCCGTTTCTGCTGGAAGCAGCCGCGGCAGAGGACGGGGCGCCCCTGGGTGGGCTTGAAGGGGACGGTGGTTTCCGTTCCGCACTCCGAGCAGACGGTGCGCGTCTCGGGACGAGCGGAGCCTGAGCCGGAAGCGCGTTTCGCCTTGCATACCTTGCAGCGTTTCGGATCGTTCTTGAACTGTTTATCGAAGAAGAAGAGTTGTTCCCCGGCTGTGAAGACGAAATCGCTTCCGCAGTCCGCGCATTTGAGAATCTTGTCGCTGAAATCCATCGCGCTTCCCTCGCCTTTGTCCCGAAGCACCCGTTCTAACAGCGCCAGACTGACGGCGCGCTCGGATCGCCCGGCATTTTTGATGCAATGCCGGCTTGATGCGACACGCCGATCGTGACCGGACGTGGTACTTCCAATTTTTGGAAAAGGGGCCCAGGCGGCAGCTGGAGAACAGCGGTCCGGGCAGGATCGAAAATTCCTGAAGGGCCTTCCCCAAAACTGCCAAGCCGCGGCTGAAAAGCAGCCAGGAACATCACCGGCAACGCCGGAAATTCCGTTCCGGGGGAGAACGGAATATTGAGAATTCAGAGAACGCCGGTCCGCCAGCTCAGGACGCTGACAAGGCGCTCCTGAGAGGTAGTCCTTTGCCCCAGCGAGCGGAAATCCGCTGGCTGAGGTTCAAATCTGTCGAGATTCTGGGGACCTGGACAGACCGACTGGGTTTTACTAGTCCTGCTCTTTACGAGCTTTTTTACGATTCCGCTTCCGCGCCAGTGCTTCTTTTACGCGGCGCTTTTCGCCGGGCTTGAGGTAGAAGGAATGACGTTTGACTTCCTTAATGATGTCTTCCTGCTGAACCTTGCGCTTAAACCGGCGGAGTGCATTTTCAAGCGGCTCGCCTTCCTGAATGCGAACCTCTGCCAAAGAACTACACCTCCAGACGACCCACGCTGGGTATGCACAAGACTACAGGAAGCGGGATTCATTTTCCAGTAACAGGGCGGGATTGGTCCGCTTTCGTGCGCCAAACGACGCCGCGTAAGGATCGGAATCCGGTCTCGTTCTGTTGTCTCTCTCGTAACGGCTGTGTCTTGCCAGGAACAGTTCGAGGGCTAAAAACTGCGGCTACCTGTTGACATTCTAATGGAGAAAAGTGTATCTGTAGAAATCCAACAGGAGGACATGTGGGAGAGGACAAGTCGGACGTGTTGCGCCCCACCGCAGGCGCGGCGGGGTCCCCAATGCTGCAGGGGACGCTGGACCTGATGGTGCTGAAGACGCTGGAGTCGATGGGGCCGCAGCACGGGTATGGAATCGCGCGGCGGATCGAGCAGATCAGCGAGCAGGCGCTGAGGCTGAATCAGGGGACGATTTACCCGGCGCTGCTGCGGCTGCGGCAGCGGGGATGGATCAAGGCGGAGTGGGGGACGAGCGAAAACGGAAGAAGGGCGCGGTACTACTCGCTGACGAAGACGGGGAAGGCGCAGATCGAGAGGGAGACGGAGAGCTGGGAGCGGGTGGCGGCGACCATGGCGCGGTTTTTGACGGCGGGATGACCCGCGACGATCGGGAGAGGGCAGTGGGCGAGCTAAGGACAATTTGGAGCCGGTGCGTGGCGTTGTTTCGGCGGCGGAGGCTGGATCTGGAGCTGGACGATGAGCTGCGTTCGCATCTGGATATTGCGGCGGAGGAGAACCGGCGGCGCGGGATGCCAGATGAAGAGGCGCGGGGGAAGGCGATGCGGGATTTTGGCGGGGTGACGCAGGTGCGGGAGACGGTGCGGATGCGCGAGGGATGGCCGTTCGTCGAAAATCTGCGGCGGGATGTGCTCTACGCGTTGCGGCAGATGCGGAAGTCGCCGGGATTTGCTGCGGTGGTGATCGCCACTCTGGCGCTGGGGATTGGGGCGACGACAGCAATCTTCACCCTGGTGTACTCGACGCTGGTGCGGCCGCTGCCGTATCCGGAGGATCAGCGGATCGTTGCGATTCACGATGCGCGGTTGCAGGGGCAGTCGACGGGCGGACTAATGAGTATGCCGCGATTCTTCGATCTGCGGGCGCGGAACCGGTCGTTCGAGAGCCTCGCTTTCTTTTACTTCGATCAGGGTACCGTGGTGAGCGGCACGCAATTGCCGGTTGCGGTGCAGAAGACCCGGACGAACGCCGCCTTTTGGCAAGTATTTGGGGTACGCCCGCTGCTGGGGCGAACCTACGATGCGCGTGACGACCAGCCCGGGATGCCCGCGACGGTGGTGCTGAGCTATGACGCGTGGCAGAAGATTTTTGGAGGCGACCCCGGGGTAATCAACCGGCAGATCACGGTGGATGGATTTACCGTGACGATTGCGGGCGTGATGCCGCGGAGTTTTGACGTGCCGAGCGGGACGGAACTGTGGCATTGTGCGCAGTTCGATGCAGCGGACTGGACGAAATATCGGGGCGAAGGGACGCGGTTCATCAATGTTTTTGCGCGATTGAAGCCGGGCGTGACGCTGGCGATGGCCGAGGGAGATTTAGAGCGCATCGGAGAACAACTGCGCCGGGAGTATCCGCTCACCGATGGAGTTTGGCAGTTCACCAGCCACACACTGCGTGAAGACCGGTATGGCGCGATGCGGCCGGCTCTGGTGGTGCTGATGATTGCGTCGGCGCTGCTGCTGGCGATTGCGTGCATCAACGTGGCGAATCTGCTGTTGTCGCGGGCGACGGCGCGACAGCGGGAAGTGGCGCTGCGGCGCGCGCTGGGTGCTTCTGCCGGACGGATGACGATGCAGTTCCTGACGGAGAGTGTGGTGCTGGGTGTGATCGGCGGCGCCATGGGCGTAGCCGGCGCGTTTGCGTTGGTGCGGGGAGTTGCGGCCAGGCTGCCGGGGCGGCTGGGTTTGCCGGGAGCCGTGGAGATGAGCTGGCCGGTGATTTGGGTGGCATTGCTGATTGCGGTGGGAACGGGCATTGCGTTTGGGATTGCGCCGGCCCTTGAGAATCGGCGCATCGAGCTCAACACGGCGATGAAGCGTGGCGAGACGCGACTGGGTGGGTCGGGACACGGTTTAAGAAGCGCGCTGGTGTCGGTGCAGGTGGGGCTGTCGCTGATTCTGCTGGTGGGCGCGACTCTGATGGCGGAGTCGCTGTGGCACCTGGTGAAGAATCCGCTGGGATTTGCGCCGGAACACCTGCTGACGTTTTCGATGAAGCTGCCGTGGAACACGAAGGAATCGGTGGTCCGAAATCTATATGGTGGAATCCAGGAAAAACTGGAAACGCTGCCGGGAGCGATTGCGGTAGGACAGATGGACGCGCTGCCGACGCTGGATTGGCATTTGCGGAGCAATTTCGACGCAGACTGGCTGCCGCGGACCGCGAATCAGCCGGCGATTAACGCGGAGGATCGCAGCATCTCGGGCAATTTTCTGGGCGCGATGAGCGTGCCGCTGGTCGAGGGACGAGGGCTGAGCAAGCAGGATTCGCTGGTGAAGAACGTGCCGGTACTGGTGAACCAGGAGCTGGTGCGGGAGTATCTCCCCGGCGCGAATCCCCTGGGACGGCATTTGCTGGTGGATGGAACGCCGCATGAAATTGTCGGGGTGATTGCGAACCTGCGTGGGACAGCAGGATCGATCGCGAACCCGCCCGGGCCGGAGGTGTACTGGCCTGCAGATGGAAATGGCGGGGTGACGGAACGGTTCTTCGTGGTGCGGTCGCAGAGCGATCCGGAGCAGTTGGTGCGCGCGATCCGGGAGCAGGTGCACGCGGTAGACCCGACACAGGCGATCGGGAACGTGGCCACGATGGATGAGTTGCTGGACAAGGCGGTTGCGCAGCCGCGGCTGAACATGGCGGTGGTGGCGTCGTTTGCGGGGATTGCGCTGTTGCTGGCGTGCGTTGGGATTTACGGCGTGGTGGCGTTCTTTGTGGCGCAACGAACGCAGGAGATTGGCGTGCGCA
>PMSS01000261.1 GCA_003167515.1 Acidobacterium sp.
TGCGTGATGTAGTCGGGCACCAGGTTGTCGCCCAGCATGTCGCGCTCGTTCGTCGAGCACCACAGCTCGCCCGTGATCGGATTGATCGTCTCGCCCACGCAATTACGAAGCCCGTAGGCGTAAATCTTCACGAACTTCCCTTCCGGCGTGAACTCCAGCACGTCCGCGCGGTCCTTCTCCTCCGGATGCGTATCCGAATCATCGTCGTTCGAGTGCGACCCGACCGATACAAACATCCGCTGCCCGTCCTTCGAAAACGCGATATCCCGCGTCCAGTGCCCACCCCCGCGCAGCCGCCCTCCGCCGGGCAGGTCGGCCAGCTTCTCCACCGCTCCCGTGGCCTTCAAATCTCCCACGTGATACGGAATCCGAACCACCGAATCCGTGTTGCCGATATAAATCCACTTCGGGTTCGGCCCCGCCGGATAAAACTGAATCCCAAACGGCTGGCTCAGATTCTCCGCAAACGTCGAGACCTGCTTCGGCTTGCCGTCCGCCCCAACCCCGCGAAATACCATCACCTTGTTCTGATAACTGAGCGCCACAAACAAATCGCCGTTTGGAGCCGTCCGGATCAGCCGCGGCTGATCCAGCCCCGTGTAATACTGCACCACCTTGAATCCCGCGGGCGCCTGCGGCCACGCCGCGTCGGGACGCGGCACAACCTCCGGCCCATTGTCCACGCCCTTCGTCGCGTAAGGAGCCGGAAGATCGGCCACCGTCAAATGCCGCCGAACCCCCGGATGCTCCTTGCTGTAATCGGTAAAGGCATTCTGACCGGTCAGAACCTGGTTCTGCTGCCCGTAGCATGGAGCAACTGTCATCGCCATACCAATAGCCGCCAATACCGCAACCCCGCAGGCCATCAACCTCTGCATTTTTCCTCCAGAATCTTGGAATTCACCAGAAGACCAACTCAGTTTTTCGCTGGCAGCTTCTCGCTAAAAGTTTCTCGCCAAGCGTCTTTCGCTCGCCTTTAGCTCCCCGCTGTCTTCCAGATGCTCGTGCCACAGGTCTCGACTCTCCCAATCACGGCGTTTTCCCGCTATTCGAGACAGGCAGCGACTTCAGATCCTGCGGGCTGCTTATCATCCGCTGCAACAATCCCGTGGGAATCGTTGCCGTCAGCACCGCCTGATTACGATGCCGCTCCACCTCGATGCTGTTGATCAGCGCTCGAGCGTCTGTGTCGAAAGGCTGGGTTTCGCTGCTCGCCCCGCCCGTCGTTCCGCCCGTAGTGTTCGCCATCGACTTCACCAGCGTCAGAATCGTCTGCAGCGACTCCGTCGTATCGGCCGCCGCTCCGTCGCTCGGCGCAATCTCCTCCACCCGCAAATGCACTTTGCCGATCCAGGTCAGCGATGCAATAAACGTCGCGTCCACCGGAAGCGGCAACCGAATCCCCATCACTCGCGGACCATTGGCCCCCAGCGGCAGCGCGATCTGCCCCAGCCCCCACGCAATCGAAAGCAGCGGCACGTGGGAATACTGCTTCGACAAAATCGACGATCCCGAAAACGGCAGCGCCGCCGTCCGGTATCGATCGATCATCGAGTGGATCTGCTCCGGCGACGGCGTGTTGCTCACCGCCACAATGTCGTACCCCAACAGCGTCACCCGCACCGTCCGCCCTTCGCTCGGAATGTTGTAGATCGTGTGCCCCGCGTAATTCTCCTGCGAAGGCGCAACACCGGCCAGATACTGCCCCAGCTTCCGTCCATCGAAGTGCCCGACAAAAACCTCGCTGAACGCCACCGACCCGTTCGGCCCATGCGGATTCTTCATGCGATGCAGCGCGAACGCCGCTTCATCCAGGTCGCGCTCGAACTGAATCCCTGTCGCATTGATGAACTGCTGGTATTCCGGCGAATGCTGCACGGGGTGCTGATCAAAATGCGTCGCCGACCGCAGCGGCCGCAGATTGAAATACACCACCCCGTCCGACTCCGGCAACAGCCGTGCCGCTTCCGGAGGTGCCTCTTTGCGCAGATAAATCGCCCCAGCCAGCAACAGCAGGACGACAATCACTATGGCGATGGAGAGCTTCGTGCGCCGATGGGTCATCGAATGAGCTCCCCGCTGTTCCGGGAAGCAGCACTTCCTATCTTCTCACCCGGCAGTTTTTCCCGCACGTCACCAGCCTCCGCACGTGCCCTGCCCGATGCATTGCGGCTCCCATCCCCGTGTGATATTTTCAATGCTGGACCTGCCACAATCAGGCACATTGGTGTGCCTCCGTGCGGCCGGTGCCGCAACGTCCGGGCTGGCGTAGCTCAGCTGGTAGAGCATCTGATTTGTAATCAGAGGGTCGGGGGTTCAAATCCCTTCGCCAGCTCCAGTCTTCCCTCCTCGGACCAATAAGGGTCGCATCCCTTCGCACAGGTGGCCGAGTGGTTAATGGCAGCAGACTGTAAATCTGCCGCTCTTTGGAGCTACGGAGGTTCGAATCCTNNCGAATCCTCCCCTGTGCACCAGGTTTCTGAGGACTCGAAGTGCGCGGAGGCCGGCGAAATGAACTTGTATAGGGCCGAGCAGAAGCGCATGATTGCGGGCCTTCAAAACAATGGCCTGACTTTGCGCCGTAGGTACTGGCCCGCTCTTGCGATGTATGCGGTCCTGGCACTATTGGCTTGGTTTACGATGGATTCAGTCAAGGTGCTCGTCCACGGCCGGCCGGTGGACTTACGGATGGTTCCGCTGATCATATTGGGTGGACT
>PMSS01000294.1 GCA_003167515.1 Acidobacterium sp.
TAGCCCGTCGCCGTCACCGTGAAGCTATCCGCGCTTCCGAGAATAAACGTCGTGCTGCTCGCGCTCGTAATAGCCGGCGCCTGGTCCACCGTCAGCGTGAAGCTTTGCGTGGCGTTGGGGCTGACGCCGTTCGACGCCGTGAACGTGATCGGATACGACCCTCCCGTTCCCGCTGCCGGCGTGCCTGCAAGAACTCCCCCGCTCGTCAATGTAACCCCGCTGGGCGGCGGGCCGGTCTCGCTGAAGGTAGGCGCGGGGTAGCCGTTAGCCGTTACGGTGAACGTGCCCGAAGTTCCGACATTAAAGGTAGTGCTGCCGGCGCTGGTAATCACCGGCGGTGTGTCAATGGTGATCGTGTCGGTGTTCGAAGCCGTCGAAGCGGCTCCCCCGCCGCTTACCGTTACGCTGTTAGAGATACTCCCGCTCGCCGTCCCGCTCACGTTCACGTCAATCGTCAGTTCCGGATAACTGCTGCTCTCGGTGTCCGGGCTGTCATTCGTGCAGCTCACATTCTGCCCCGAAGCCGAGCAGTTCCAGCCAGAGCCCGTGAACCCCGCATAACTCAACGCCGGGTTCAGCGCATCGGTCACCGTCATTGGATTGCTGCCCCCGCTCGGGTCCCCCGTCGACCCCGGCCCGTTGTCCTCAACGTCAACCGTGAACGACGCACCCTGCTGCCCCTGCGTGAACGTGCCGGTACCGGGCACCGTGACGGAAACGGCCGGCAGATTCTCGACGAAGTCCAGACACCACGCGCTCGCGGTCGCCTGGGTGGTGACGACGGAAAAGTTCTGATAAAAGTACAGGCTCCAGGTCCCGTTCGGGTTCGTATCGCCGAAGACGGATCCGCTGTTGGAATTGAATGTGGAGCTGCCTCGGGGCGCGGCATAATTGAACGAACTGGGCAGCGCGTAGAAACCGCTGGGACTCGCGGTGTACGTGCCCTTGATGCCGCTGGTGTCATAGCTGGTCGGCAGGTACGAGGCGGGCCCGAAATCCGTCTGCGGCACCAACTCGCTGGCGTTGTCGGTGAAGATGTAGTTGCCCTTCGCCAGTTCTGTCTCGTTATCGGTGGTCCCGGTCCCGGAGAAGAAATCAAGCGTATTCGCGGTGGTCGCTCCCGGCCCCACCAGCAGCGAGGACGTGTAGTAGATCGTGTCGCTGTTTGGGTTGGTTTGGAAATTCTCCAGCTCCAGCGAGACGCTGCTGATCGTGCCCGGCATATTCGCCACGAAGATGTTCGACGGGTTCGGGGCCGCCGCGCCAATGTTATCCGCGCTTTCTGCCTGGTTCGGCAGCGTGAACCCTCCCGGATTGCAGAAAGTCGCCGTTGCGCCCGAGGCCGTGACCGTCGACGCGGTGTTCTCCCGCACCCACAGCGAAGTCTGGCTCGTACCGTAGGTGTTCGTCACCCCGCTGTAACTGGCGACGATGTTGTGGTCGCCTTCGACCAACGCGCTGGTGGTGATGGCGGCCAGACCGCTGCCGTTCACATCGACCACGTTGCTGCTGGCCCCGGCCGGCGCTGCGCCGTTCTCCGTGAACGTCACCGTGCCCGCGCTTACCGGATTCCCGCCGCTCGTCACCGTCGCCGTGAGGGTCACCTGACTGCCCGTAAACGCGGGGTTCGGCGTGGCCGTCAGCGTGGCGGTGGTGGCCGCACCGCTGTTCACCGTAATCACTGGAACGATTACTCCAAACCAGGAAGTGCTCCCCCCAGTCCACGTTGACGTTGCGGTCTGAATTCCGGCATTAGTCGCGGCTTTTGCTTCGGAAACCATTCCCGGCGTAACAGCAGGCGCCACGGTTATTCCGGTATATCCTGTGCCAGGCCTGGCAGTGAAACTACAGCAGGGGACCTCTGTGACCGCGAATATCAGATCATTCGCGTTAACTGTTGGACCGCTGGTGGTGATGGTGGCTGTCGTTCCACCTGTTGAATTTCCGGCCTGCCCAAGATTGTCTACATTTTCAAAGCAAGCGCTTATTGGTGAACAGGACGGCGCCAACGATCCGGCTTTCCATTCGGTGATATTTAACTGCAAGTAGCTAAGGTTCGGGTTGGTCGGGGTCACCGTGAAGGATGTCACTCCGGACGGTATGCTTGGACAATACCAGACATAGTGCTGCTGAAAATCACCGCTGCCTTGCGCGCCCCCGTTGCCATCCGTAATAAACGGACTATGAGGACTTGCGACAAAACACGATTCGGTCGCATTGATGTTGTCACCAATCGTTGCAGTGATGCCCGAGATTGAAGTGTTGCATGCGGAAGTGAAACACCATGTAGCCCAAGCGATAATAGCGTTGTTGGGAGACGGGCTGTAATCGACTGTTACATTCCCCGCAGTAGAGACATCGTTATAGGCTTCTCCGCAGAGTGTAAAGTTGCCAATTGCCAGATTTTGCGCACAACTACTTCTGGCGGTAAATCCCATGATGCAGCCATTGCTCAGGCTTGGACTCTGGCAGGGATTAGTAGCAAATTGGGCGCCATTAGCCGCACCCGGATGAGAGTAGACCACGTGATGGTGCGACCAATCGGAGACGACGCCGGTGCTGGAAGTGGCGGCAGCGTCGGTGTCTTGGTATGCAGAGCCAGGAGATGTGGATGTTTGGCAACGCATCGACGGGGTAAACGCCAGCGCTGCCGCGAATGCGACGGGCGCGATCCATATTTGAGAAAACGAAATTCGCGAGAGTTTCATGTTCCTGGTCTTGGCTTTCTCTCGAGGATTCTGTTGCCGGCTTCTGGCGTCCTTAGTTTAGTGGCTTATCGCAAGCGAAAAAACATTGCTTTTGCGGACGAGAGTCAAGAAGTGGTCATTTAATTTTGGCTTTTTCACCAAGCGGTATTAAAGACCAGGTTGTAAGCGTTGACAGTGCCAATGCCGGTGGCAAAGTCCCAGCCGGGGGTTGCATAAAAGGCCGGGCGCATAGGTGGTCGGCGCGGTCGTGATGGAGATTTGCGCCGCACAGGTCGCGCCCGATCCTCCTCCGCCCGAAAGCGTGCAGCCGGAACCGCGCGCTTGCCCTTGCCATCAGTACCACATCGATAAGGCTGCTGTGGATGACATTCGTATTGTATTCGCCTATCCTGTCCTCGTGTTCGATCCGGGACGCGGGAATCCCACCAATCAACCGGACCCCTTGTCTATTTGGGCGCGTGCATCATTGCCGGGCTGCGTTTAGCGAGGGAACGACAGGTGAACACTCAAGTGGTTCCCACGCGGCATGCCATTGAGGAATCCGTAGACCTGGCGCATGAGATTTTCAACCGGGTGTTCCGCAAAGTGCCAGATCGGGTCGAAGCGAAGTGAGGTGGGATTCGACAGTTTGAATTTAAGACGTGGCTAAACAGCTCTCCCGAAAAAGCGGATACGGGCCAGGATGCGATCCATGGCACTCTGGAATCTCGCTTCGTCTGCGTCTGCCAGCATGAGTGGCCTGCGGCGTCTCACCAGATCGATGTAATTCTTTTGAGCGTTGGCAATCGCGTCATCACGATTTCGCGGTCCCCTCGCACAGCATCAAGGTCGGTAAGTGCCAGAACGCGGGCGGTATCTGCCAACAGTCCCTGCACTGCCATTCGGTTCCAGTCATCAATCGGCATCATCAAACTTCCTCCTCTGCCGCCACACCCTCGGAAAAACGAGGCCCGCTCCTGGCTGACACCAGCGGGCCCCCACACAGATTTGAGGATACGGATGGCCTGATCCGCGTGGGAACGCCGCCGAAGTACGCGAAGGCCCGCTCATGGCCTTCGAGAAACGCTTCGGTCGTCTCGGCCGGAAATGCCGCCACGAAGCAGTCGTCGGAGTGA
>PMSS01000350.1 GCA_003167515.1 Acidobacterium sp.
GCGATTTGTTCAACGACGGCAATATGGATGTGGTGGTTGAAGATCTGGACGGTAAGCCGATGATTCTGCGAAATCATGGCGTCCCGGGCCGGCACTGGGTGAGCTTCGAGCTGGATGGCACAAAGAGCAACCGGGCGGCGCTGAACGCGCGCATCAAAATTGTGGCCGGGGGGATGACGCAGACCGGCGAGATCCATAGCGGCGGGAGCTATCTTTCGCAGAACGACCTTCGCGTCCATTTCGGCCTGGGTGCAGCCACGAAGATCGACAAGGTGGAGATTCGCTGGCCTTCGGGGTTGGTGGAGAACCTTACCAACCTCGCTGCCGATCGCTTTTATAACGTTTTGGAGGGCAAGGGGATTGTCGATCCCAGCGTGGCGAGGCCCGCTCCGGTGAAACATCCATGAGGGAAGGGAACTGCTATCGTTTGGTTCCGGCGGGGTGGGCGTTCTGCGCTTTAGCACTGTCACGCTGATAGCGTTCGAGGAGTTTGCGCAGGTTCGTGGCCAAGTCGTCGTTATGTTCCTGCTGTGCGAGGTCGAGCGCTTTGCGCGCTGCTTCTACGGCCTGTGCGGATCGCCCGGTGTTGTCGTAGGCGTGCGCCAGTTCGGCGAGGCAGTGCCAGTTCCTGCTTTGGCTTAGTTCCACGGACTTTTCGAGCGGCGCTATGGCCGCCGCATAATCCCCGCGAGACTCGAGAACGTAGCCGAGGTTAAAGCGATACTCCACCGAATCGGGGAGAAGCTCGACGGCATTTTGCAATTGGTCGACTGCGGCGTCCACTTGTCCCGACTCTGCCAGGGCATGGCCGAGATGGTTGTGTGCATCGGGAAGGTTGGGATCGAGCGTGACCGCTCGCCGCAGGTGCTCCATTCCCTCCGGTTTGTTTCCGCCGTCGAAGAGCACCGTTCCCAGATCGGTCTCGGTTGCGGCAGAATCCGGTTTCAGCACGAGCGACTTCCGCCAGGTGGCAATGGCTTCGTCCGTATCTCCATTGTTCGCGAGCGAGACCGCGAGGTGGTCGAGCCACGCTGCGTTTTTTGGATTGAGTGCGCAGGCCCTCCGGTACTCATCCAGAGATCCGCGCTCCTGGCCATTGGCTGAGAGAGCGGAGGCCATTCCATAGTGCGCCAGCGGATCGTCGGGATCGCGCTCGAGGGCCCCGCGCAGTGCCTGGATGGCTTGGGGGTACTGACCGTTCTCGATGGATGCATAGGCGTCATTGAAGAGCCGGTAGAACTCCGTCGCCTGCGGGTCGATCTTCTCCAGACCGCCTTGGGGGATATTCAGGAATTCCGGAATGTTGACGGCACGATTGGCCGCGGTCGTGTTCTCGACCATGATCGCGGGAGAATCATTGCCCTGAGCATCGATGTGCGTCAGCATCAACTGGGTGTAAGGCGAGCGGCCCTTGGATGAAAACGCGAGCCATCGCCCGCTGGGCGAGAAGGTGTGCCAGGAGTTCATACGCGGGGCATTGCAGGTCATGAGGCGCGGTTTGCCGCCCGCGAACGGCGACATAAAAAGCCGGCTGTCGGGGCGCATCAGCAAGCCTGTGCGGTTCTGCACCAAGACGATCCGCTTGCCGTCGGGCGAGACCTTGGGGAAGTTATTGCTCATGCCGTTATTCGAGGCGCCGAGCACCGGCATTGCCTTCCCGCCCCTGCCATCGTTGAACGGAATCCTGTAGAGGTCATACTGGACCAGCGGTTCCTTCGGATCGTTTGCGTAGGTTGGCTTGGGAGCGCCCGGCGGGTAGGGATCGACAGCCCTGGCGCGGCTGTAGATCAGGTACTTTCCGTCCGGCGACCAGAAGGCGCTGGTCTGTACGTACGCCGGATCGTCGGCTCCGGGCGCAGCTTCTTTTGGGCTCGGTCATACCAGGCAAGAATGCCGCGCGTGGGAAAGAAGACCTGGGTGAGGCGAGGTTCTGGTAATTCATGCTGAAGAGCCGGTTGACCACGCCCGCCGCGAATCCAGGGGCTTCCGCGCCGTGGATGTCTTTGGTCCCGGGCAGGGCGATGGACGTGATGACGAATTTCCCGTCGGGCGAGACCTAGGACATGAACCCGAACCGTTTCACGGTTGGGTCGAAGGTCAGGGCCCCGGCGTCCTCTTTGAAAGAGGCCCAGCGAAGCACGTCCCGGTTGGTGATGGTCATACTTTTGGAAGTGGAGACGAGGGCGTAGAGGCCCTTGTCGTTGCGCGGTCCGTCCATGTCCAGACCCATGGTTCTGCCGTCGCGCGAGAAGGAATGGCAGTTGGCGCAGGTGGGCAGATTCTCCATGACGGTGTGGCTGCGGGGCTGGCCGATGTCGCGCAGCTCCCACTCGATGAGGGGCAGAGCGCTGGGTGGCAGCGGCTGAATCGCCCCCGGGCCGACGAGAGGCGCAATCATCAAAGGGACGTCGCGATAGAAGATGGGGGCGCCCACCGGATCCGGCGACGAGAAGATGGTTACGCTGCCGGTGGAGAGAGGCTGGGCCGCATCGCCGTCCGCGTATCCGGTAATCCTGATCGTCGCGGGTGCATGGAGGGAGAGCTGCTTGATCTGCTTCCAGGTTTTATCATCCGGCTTCCAGGTGTGGGTCGATTGTTGCTCCTGAGTCCATTCTAGGCTGGTGCCGGCTCGGGTATCGAGCTCGCCAGGTTGCAGGTACTCGCCAGCGCTGTTAACGCGCATGAACGGGGTGCGGCCGCCAAAGGAAACTTCGATCATCCAGTCACTGGCCGCGCTGGAGTCGTGCCACAGGAGCGTTGGCGGAGTGATTTCGGGTGGGAAGATGGAGCCGGATAGCGGATAGTCGATGGTGAGCTTTGCCGCGCCGCTTGCCTGCTGCGACGCGGCCCTCGCGTGGAAGGGCAAAAACGCGATATTTGCGAGGAGAATCGAACCAACCAGGAGGCCGGAGGCAAGCACAACACGGCTGAGTCGTGTTTTCATATACATCCTGGCCGGCACAAAGCTGCGCGGCGAATTCAGGCAGGTAATTCACGCAGATTACAGGAGCAGGCGGGCCGGGATCGGTGTCGTCCGTCACATTGCGTCTTGCCGCCCTCAGCGAGCCGGCAACAGGCGAACGGACGCGCCGAAGCGGTGGTAGTTCGCGAAGATCGCCTCGTTGAGACAGAGCATGGTTCTGGCGGGAGTGCTCTCCGGGAAACGGATCAGCGAAATGGCAACGCTGCGAACCGGGCAGGTATAGGTGCGGCCGCCGATTTCCACGGAGCCGTACTGCACGAAGAGATCGGCGCGCGCCAGGCGATCCTTCGGCGGCAAATCCGACTCGATGGCGATGCGCAGGACGGTTCCGGTTGCGGGATCGATGGAAATGGAGCCGTGATAGGCAGGGGCGCCCTTGTAGCAGTTGAGCTGAGCGTCAGCCATATCGTTGATGTGGCGATAGGAGGATAAGCTGGGCCCGACGACCCAGCAAAAGCTCACGGCGTAGTGCGAAGCGTCTTGGGGGATCTGGAAATGAAAGACAGCCGCGACTCCGGCGGAGGTTTGTTCCCAGTGGCTCCAGGTCATCTGACCCGTCAGCGCATCGGTGATTACAGTGGCGAGCACCGGGCCGAATTCCCCACTGGTGGTTAGGCCGCTGGGCGAGGGCTGGACAGGGGCCTTTGCGTTTTGCTGAGAAGGCACTTCGTCGAAAACTTCTCGTCCGTCGCGGTAGGCGATCGGCTCGGTGAAGGTGCCGGCCAGACGCAGGTCCCTCTGCGCCGGATACCAGCCGCTGAGCGAAATCTGCAAAGGCCGGTCGTTGAAGCTACGCGTGGCACGGGTGGCGAGGAAATCCGGCATACGGTGCATCGTGATGGCCGCAAATTCGATGGCCCGGCGCAGCATCTGTTCGCGCGTCGCAGCGTCCGGCGGATCTTTTGCGGGCAGCTCACCGGGGGGAGGATCGAGAAAACCCGAAACATCCGCCTGTACATCGAGAGCCTCGACGGTTTTTGGGCCGGGCTGGAGGTCGGCTTCGATTTTGTCGAGAGCCGTGGGAGTCAACTGTTCTATCAGATCAGCAGCTGCCACTTTCCCGGCCATGTCGCCATCCGATTTATGGGCGGATTTCTGCGCCGCGAGCATCCCACGCAACTGGTCGACGGTCATGTGCTGGGCTGGCAGTGCGGGACAGATTGTCACGGCGAGGATCGCCACCAGAATCGGCCTGCTCATGGACGGTACTCCTTGCAAATCGTCAGAGTCGCGTTGACTAACTGGCGGGCACAGTGATCGGCATCTCAATGGTGCCCACCTTATGGCTGTTCTGATCGCTGACTCCCAGTAAAACGCGGTATGCTCCCGGCTTAAGCGCCAGCTGCTGTCGGAAGGCGATTCCGGCGGACAGGATGAATTGATACTTCCGCGGGTCGAGGTCGATGTTGAGTGTGCCGGAGGTTTGCGGCAAGTTCTTCGGCTGATGCGTTGCATTGCTGTAAGCAATCATCTGGACGAAGAGCTTCGCCTGGCGATGGCCGCCCGGCGTCACAGTGAAAGCTACGTCAGCAGCATTAAGGTTGGACTCAACAAGCAATCCCGGATGCTGCGGATCCGGCGGCAGAATCCTCGAGTGCAGCGTGAGTGCCGTTTGCTCGGGGAAGCCCGGAACCATGGCGCGCTGGAAGTCATCGCCGGACTCCTTCCCTCCTTCATCGGGCGTGGCAAGATAGCCCTTCCTGTAGCTCAGTGAATCACCGTTCGCAGCCTCGACACGGATCGCCCGGAACTGGCCATTCCATTTCTGGTTACTGGGTGTGTAGGCCAGCCTATAGTAGCTGGCACTTTCAATCATGGCGCGCTGCATGGCTCCAGCGACGTCGTTGGTTCCGAAGATCGCTTCCCCACCGGTGCGACCGGCGAGAAGGTTCATCTCATCTTTGAGATTACCCAGGTTGAAGAACCCGTCTCCCGGACCAGCCGTAGTCGCTCTCGTTGGGATCGCTAACAACCCCAGAATGCTAGTGGGATACAGGGCGATCCGGGCATCGGAAAGTAAATTGGCGGTCTCCTCCGCATCCTTCTGCAGCCTTCCCCCCATGTTGCCTTCCGGGGACTCGCTCATCACGCCTTGCAAGGGCCTGACGGTCAAGGGAAAGCTCTCTGACACCCAGTAGAGGCTCTTTCGCCCCGGATAAGGCTTCACCGTCTGCGCCAGCTCCGCGAGGGCCGAGACAGTGGTGATAGAGCGAGAGGCATAGTCGTTTTTCTCTGAGATTTTCATGCCGTTGATCATGGCTCCCTGGCCCCCGCCCTGCCGTGCGAATTCGGCCGCGGTTGCCATGTCCTGTGCCGATTCCGTTCTCGATGGGTCGTGGCCCTGATCCTTCGCGACCAGCATTTTGGTGGCCGCAGCCGCCAGCTCCGGACTGCCGGTTATCCCCTGGGTCATGTGCAGGCCGTTCGTTAGTGTGAACAGCGCCACATGCTCGCCCGGCGGTATGCTCCGCAGGAACTTGAGCATTTGCTGGATGGCGAAAGTCTGATCGTCATTGGGTGTATTCAGCAGATCGAAGAGAAGAATCGTCATCGGATTCGATTCACCAAGGCTGGTCTCATTCGTGAACTGATTTCTCTTCTGAGCGATGTCCGCCGGGGGCGAAGCCGGTGGCGCGACGAGGGGCTTTGGCGTGTTTGCGCGGAAGAATGCGATCTTCTCCGGGTGGCCGTCCTCGAAAAGCCTGAAGTCCTGTTGGGTGAGCCCGCGAACCACATTGCCGTGCGCATCGCGCACCACAATGTCTACATAAACGAGGCGGGCATTGGTGCGAAAAGTGGGATTGGCTTCGGCGGGGCTGGAGGCGGTTAATTGAGCCAAAGCGCTTGCGGGGAGCAGAAAGAACGCGGCAATCCGACGAATCCGGGACATGACTTGTCTCCGTGACCTTGCAGAGAGCGGGTTAATTCGGAAGACCAGGTCCTTTTTGATTTCCGCCGACTGCCTGGTCGGAGGGCACGGTAATCGGCATCTCGATGGTGCCCACTTTATGGTTGTTCTGATCGCTCACTCCCAGCAAAACGCGGTACGCTCCCGGCTTAAGCGCCAGCT
>PMSS01000306.1 GCA_003167515.1 Acidobacterium sp.
GTGTTAGCCACGCAGTACCCGCAGCGGCAGAACACGCTCCCTGGGCGGAGGACGTGGTGGTGTAGGTGAAGGTGGCCATGTCCGTCGAATAAGCGATGGTCTGATGGGTTCCATACAGCCAGTAAGTTCCGCTGGCGTCCTTCAGCATGTTGGGATCGTGAACGTAGATGCCGGTGCCCGCGACTGCAAGCGGCGCGGAATAGGGCGAGACACCGGTCGAGGTCAGAGCCCATTCCTGGCACGTGCAGCCCGTCCCCGTGGTCGCGCGCGCTTCCTGATCGATCGTGGCTGAAGACGTCGAGCCCGAGCCGCTGTCCGTGAGATAGAGGCTGCTGTTCACGTTCTCGATCAGGTAATTGCCGTCGGTCAGCTTGAAAAACTCCCACAGATGATCGTTTGTCCCGTTGTCCGCCCAATCCAGAGCCTGCGCGCCGCTGGCGGTCGACGCGTTTTCGATACCCAGCACCTGATGCGTCAGCAAATTCTCCACGTTGAATTGTTCTGCCGTGTAATTCATCGGCATGAAATGCCACAGCTGATCGTTCTGATTATCGGCGGAGCCCTGTACGACGGAGGTCCCTGCTGCCTGGGTTTGTCCCTGAATGCCGAGCAGCAGTCCGCTCGCGGCGTTCGTGATTTTGTACTGATAGTTGTCGCTAACAAAGGTCAGCGTTCCCATGTCTGGAGTCGTGTTACCGCCTGAACCGCCGCTCCCGCCGGACCCTCCGCTGCTCCCGGAAGAATTGGAGCCACCTCCTCCACATCCGGACAGGAAGAAAACAACGGCCGCCAGAGCGCTAGCGGCCAAAAACGAAACGCGATGGGAATGCACGGGGAGAGTCCTCGGAAGACGACTACACGTAAACGTATTCACACCTTTGCGAGCATAAGACTTCGTCGACAAAACATGATCGTAACGGGCTGCCAGGAGATCAACTCCGGTTATATAGCAGGCCGCAAGTCCGGTCAATAGTAAAGGTTTACTCACAGTGCCCTGGAACAAGGGAGTTGCCTCAACCCGGCTGAACCTACTCCTGTGGCAAGGCGTAGATCGCGATCTCGTCCCGCGTCAGCACCGCCAGTTCGCGTCCATCCGGCGCCATGGCATAACCACCCACACTCGCCACCGGCGCGCTCACCTGAACACTGAACAAACGCCGGCCATTCACCGCGCTGTACACCCGCAGTCGCTCCGACTTCAGATCGCCGGGATGAAACACTGCCCCAGGCTCGACCGGCTCCGCGGTCTCGACGGTCTTCAGAATCACTTCTTTCACCTGTTCATTGCCGAGTGCAGCGTAACCGATCTCCTGCACCGGAATCTGTCCCTGCAGGATCACCTTTCCATCCGCTCGCAGAATCCGATACTCGCGCGCCTTCGTGAGCGCATTGCAGCTCACCAGGAACAGCAGGTCGGGAGACGATGTCGACATCTCCGGCCTGCAGCTCGAACTGAAGCGCGCCAGACTCCGCCGCTCACTATCCCAGGTCTCCATCACCAGATGAAAACGCTTCTCCGACTGTCGATACAGCTTGACCTCGCCTTCGTTCAGAAGAACCGGCGGCAAAAATTCAGTTGAAGCTGTAGCTGTAGCCGTGGTCTCGAAGCGCCGGTTGAGCACCAGAACGCGGATGTTTTCGTCCGGCTCTTTCTCAAGATTCTCGCGTAGTTTGGCATGTAACTCCGGCGAATGCCTCTCCTCGACAATGCCGGCCACAATCGTCTCTCCCGCCGGGTCGGTACGAAGGAACCAAAGCGGCCCGTCCAGGACCATGCTCTCTTCCACATTCAGCCCCGGACCGTAGACGCGCAGTTCGTTCCCCACATGGACCAGCACGCGATGATCGGCGAGCGGCCAGAGGTATTGCCTGTCGTCCGGCAGATGCCAGTCGACGATCCGCTTCACCTTGTGCGTATCGGCGTCGACCAGCGCCGCGCGAATGATCCGAACCGTGCCGCCGCCATCTATACCGCCCAGGCGCGGTACCATCCCATGATGATTGAACGTAACCAGCAGCTCCTTCGGGCTCAGATAACTCAGCGTCTCCTCTTGTCCCAGGGTATCCATCTCAACTCCGGTTCGCTGCGCATAGCCCAGCGATCCGAGCGAGATGCTCGCCGCGATATGTCCATCCGCCGCCTCACCCTCCGGCAACGCCACGCTGCAATCCGGCGGAGCGCAGGTTTCATCTTCGAGCAGCGCCTCTTCCACCGGAGCAGGCGCAGCGGGCGCGGTTGCACTGTTCCCGCTTGCGGACGCGGAGGCGATCACCCCAGGTGTGGCCGCACTCGCAAACGCCGCACCGGCTCCGGCACCTTTCTCGAGGACCAGGGCTCCAGGAATCAAAAGCAACTCGGTGTGCTTGAACACCGCCACATCGCGATCGCTCGAAGACAGCACCGAGCTCTTCTCGGGCCCGGTGGCGACGGACAGCGACAGGCCTCGAATGCCGTACACACCGCCAGTATGCACATTGGCAAAGCGGGCGAATCCGTTCTGCATGATCCACCACACGTCGGAGTTGTACGACGTCAGCGAGCGCATGCCGTTGGGGGCGCCGCTGGAGTTCCCCGAACCGAACGCTCGCGGCATATCCAGCGTTCTCGAGCTGTTGTCTTCTTCGGAAACGGCAACGGCCGCGAGAATCAGCGAGAACGGCCCCATTTGCGCGTGGGCGCACTGTGCCCCGTCAAACGACAGCGCTACCTGCGATGCGCGCGAGGTTTTGCTGTGCGGCACCACAGCGACGACTTTCGCCTCCAGGATGGCGCCCCTCTCAAGACTGCAACCCGGGCCTTCCCAGTTGGAGAAGACCCTCGCATACACCAGTTCACCGACTTTCAACTGGCGTGCCTGCAGGTCGGCAAGAAGCTCGGCCTGCACCGGCATCACGGTTGGCGCCAATGGCGGCTCCGCTGTCGCCGAACCACCGGCAAGAATAGCAGCCAGAAAAATTCCAGAAACTCCCATTTTCTTCGTCCTTGGCAAACATTAAAAGTCAATATGCGATGGGGTGGCGTTTTCCTCGTCCCGTCACGCTCCGTCGCCAAAACCCGTTTGCGCAACAGCATACCGGAAAACGCTTTCTCGGTGCCCGTGTGTAAAGTACAAGACGTTCGAACAACCTTTCCGTTAAGCATTTTGGGGGGATTCCCAGTAAGGCAAAGCCTGCGCAAGTAATTTATATTACTATACTTATCTCACATGTGGAACCAAAGTCGCGGTCCAATTCCCGCCGGTAATCCACAAAAATCATAGAAGCGTTCCAGTGCGTCGTAATGACCAACGTTTATCGATGGGACTGCGTCCCTGCACTGGCCATTCTGACTCCGTCGTTGGCGAAAACAGGCGATCAGGCGATATTTCGTTGTCTCGTGGTCTCGTAGCACACACGGACGAAAGTTCGGCTGAGCCCCCACGGCTCAGCCTCCTGGACCCACTTGGTTTTTTGGTAGCAATTTGGAAGCAAATAGCGCCCGGAGTGCCCGTTTCTTGCCATCGCCATCCACCGGCTTTTAACTCCTTTATTGCCTTTATCCGGTTGCTCCAGCGCTACCTTGACACGGTAGAGGTCTTGAGTTCGATTCCGCTCGTGCCTACCCCATTTATGGTCCGCCCCTTGTTCCCTGCGATTCATGGATTCATGACAGGCTTTTCATGCCGAACCCCACCCCTACCATTCGAGAGAAGGTGCCAGAGTCGGGCCGCACTATGAGAAAATCGTGACCAATTCGTGACTATCGGACCGGTCACAGACCCTCACCGGACCTCACCAATCAGACGTCCCGACTTTCTCGAACTCGGCGCGGGCATGTTCGAAGATGTGACGATGAGCACCATCATTTCCATCTCGGTGTGTTTATCGAGTACATCGCCCTGCAGCAGGATCTCTCGCGCCCATTCACTTGGTGTTTTTCCCGCCCGCTCCGCGGCTTCTCCAATGGCTTTCGCTTCGACGAGCTAGCCAGTCTGCAACGGCTACCGCAGTTGCACACGGCCATCACGGAGAATCGGAAATCACAGAACCCGGTCATCCTTGGTTTTCAGGGTCGAAGCCAGATGGAGGCTCGCTACGGTGAAGACGCGGAAGCCATGTTGTCTCAGCCGGCCACGAAGATCTTCCTTCGGACCACAGAACCGCGCGCCGCAAAGTGGGTCAGTGAAGCAATCGGCGAAGTTGAAGTCGAACGCTTGCGGGAAACCCACTATGACGGTAATCGCGCCGGGCGCAACTTCGCGCTTGATCGTCAAACGGAGCCACTCGTGCTGCCATCCGATGTCTCGGGCCTTGACGATCTGCGGGGATTCCTCAAGTACGGGAATCATGTCGCCCGGTTCTCGTTCCCGTTCATCGCGCTTGAGGAAAGAAGCCCCGGCTTCGATGAACGGAAGATGGATGACCTGATCGTACCCAGCACGCCTCCAGCCGTAGAGCCGGAAGCGGCACAGGGCAATCTCCTGTTACCAGAACACGCGGTCCAGTCGGCCGGACACCAGATGGAGTAGATAGCAATGCTGACCATCTCAAAGCCGCTCTCCGCTGGCCAGGCGCAGAGCTACCACCAGAAAGAATCGTATCGAAGGAGCAAAACTACTGGTCACAGCGCGGGGAGATTGCCGGCGAGTGGCAGGGTCGCCTCGCGGCACAGTTCGGCGTTGCCGGTGCGGTCTCTGCTGAAGATTTCGCGCGGCTCAGCCAGGGCCAGCACCCAGTGACCGGCGAGCAACTTGTACGCCAAAGGGCTTCGTATCAATATAAGGACGCCGATGGAAAGACCGTCAAAACAATGGATCACCGCGCCGGGTGGGACGCGACCTTTTCCGCTCCCAAGTCGGTATCGGTAACTGCTCTCGTGGGCGGCGACGACCGAGTCCGCGAGGCGCACCGGGAGAGTGTCAGGACTGCTCTGGAGCATCTGGAGTATTACACGATGGCCCGCATTGGCGGGAACCATCCGGCGGAGCCCGCGGCTAAATTCGTAGCCGCGAAGTTCGAGCATGACACCGCCCGTCCGGTGAATGGCTATGCCGCTCCGCAGCTCCACACCCACGCAGTCATCTTCAACATCACTGAGCGCGAGAACGGCCAGTACCGCGCCCTTCAGCCACAGAATCTCTTCGCCTCGCAACAGTTCGCCACGGCCATCTATCAATCGGAGCTGACCTACCGGCTCCGACAACTTGGTTATGAGATCACCGCCGGACGTAGCGGCGCCCCAGAGATCAAGGGCTATACGCAGGAGTACCTTGATGCCTCCAGTCCGCGCAGTCAGCAGATACGCGAATACCTGGAGCGCACCGGTCGCGATGGGAAGGAAGCCGCGGAGATTGCCGCACATTCGACACGTGACCGCAAAGAAATTCACTCCCTGGGCGAAGTGATGGCCGCGCATCGCAAGCTCGCTGCCGAGCACGGCAACCAGGCCGATGCGGTTGTCCGCGCGGCGCGGGAGCGCGCCCAACATCCGACACAGGAGATCAACCCACAACAGCGAGTGCGGGAATCCGTGACCTTCTCCCGCGACAAAAACTTCGAGCGCGAAGCCGTCGTGGACGAGCGGGCCATTGTGCGCGATGCGCTTCGCCGTGGCATGGGGGAAATCACCTACGTCCAGGTGCGAGGCAACCTTGATTCCCGGCTCGCTTCAGGAGAATTCCAGACGGTGGAACGGGCCTTCATGCCTGGACGCCAATTCACGACTGCGAAGATCATCGAAGCGGAACAGGAGATCGTTCGCCGGATGCGGGAAGGTCAAAATGTACTAACGCCCACGATGAGCCGCGCCGATGGAATCCAGGTTGCTGATCGGTACCCGCATTTGAATCGCGCGCAAAAGAGCGTCGTCGAAGACGTCCTCAGCTCCGCCGACCGTATCCAAGGTATCCAGGGATTTGCAGGAACAGGCAAAACTTCGGCTCTGTCAGCGGTGCGCGACGCCGTGGAGATGCAGGGCTACGAAGTTCAGGGTTTCGCGCCGACTTCGCGTGCCGCTCGCCAGCTCCGCGATGCCGGCATCGCGGCAGGAACCTTGCAGGGATTTCTTGCATGCTCAGTTCCAGCCGACGCCGCGCCGGATCGGAAGCATTTCTATTTCGTCGATGAATCAAGTCTTGCCAGTACCAACCAAATACTAGAGTTTCTAGCCCGGCTTGGCCCGAATAGTCGCGTGCTCCTCATTGGCGACATCCGGCAGCACCAGGGAGTCGAAGCAGGCCGACCCTTCGAGCAGTTGCAGTATGCCGGGATGCACACGGCGAAGCTGGATGATCACAAACCATACCGGCTTTTGGTCCGGCATCGGTTCATTCAAGAGACGCAAAACGAGCGTGTCGATCCAAAGGCTGATGAGGGGACGAAGTGCCTCGCGCATTGTCGGGCGCGAGGTGATGAAGATCCAGCCGCGCCGCGTTGACTGTTGTTCGTTCATCTTGAACAACTCGGCACAACGCT
>PMSS01000163.1:0-7502 GCA_003167515.1 Acidobacterium sp.
AACATGCACGGCGTACCAAAAAGAGCCGCCATCCAGGCGGCTTTTCTGTTGTGCGAGAGGAGGAGACTATGCTGCCGAGTTCCAAACAAATCTGGCTGACCCAACCGGCCTCTTTTCCCAGGCTACCCGGTACCGTAAAAAAAGAGTTACCCCCTAACCCCAACAAAACACGGGACCTGCCCAACCACCCCTCCCCCCACCCTGGGCGTCGACGCTCAAAAATCGCGTCCGCCAGGTCGAAGCGGCCCGCGCTGCCGACGGCGGAGAAGTGGTGCTCCCTCACTCACTCCACCATCTTTGAGAAACCAAGCCCGACGAACTCCGGCCCCAATAAACCACTGCCGCCAAACCCGGGCGGAGCAGCCACACCGTTGCTCCGCCCTCCATCCCTCGCCGCAATCCGGCCCAGGCCGCATCTATATGCCGTAGGATAAAAACGTCGGAGCGGCGTAGTCTCCCCCCAAAGCGTCCGATGCGGCCCCTCGCGAATCTAATGCCTCGGAGGTCACAATGGCCAAAGCCACATTTGCCGCCGGTTGTTTCTGGGGTGTCGAAGCCTGCTTCCAGCAACTCCCCGGCGTCGCAGCCACCGCCGTTGGGTACGAAGGCGGCAAGCTCGATAATCCCACCTACAACGATGTCTGCACCGATCGCACCGGCCACGCCGAGGCCGTCGAGATCGACTACGACCCGGCGCAGATAACCTACGAAAAACTCCTCAGCGAGTTCTTCAAGCTCCACGACCCCACCCAGCTCAACCGCCAGGGGGCCGACTGGGGCACGCAATATCGCAGTGCCATCTTCTTCCACTCCCCGGAGCAGGAAGCCGCCGCGAAGCAGACCATCGCCCGCCTCACCGCCGAGAACCGTTTCAACAAGCCCATCGCCACTCAGGTCGTCCCCGCCGAGACCTTCTGGCGCGCCGAGGAATACCACCAGAAATACCTCGAAAAACGAGGCGCCATAAGCTGCCACATTTAACCAGAGCTGTCCTCCTGAGCAAGCGCAGCGCGTCGAAGAACCTGCATTTGTTCTCGGCATCTCTCGCCACGCACAACGGAAGGCGCGGGCTCATCCCGCACTTCCGTTTTTCTACACCCTAAACCCTATCCAACACCCTGCCTTTTCACCAATACGCCCTGCTTTTCTATTCCCTGTTGCCTGTTGGCTATTGCCTGCCTTCAACAAACTCATCCCCGCCAAACCGCGGAATCCCGAAGTGACCGCGCAGATGCAGCAGGTCCAGCGGACTGATCATCCCATCGATCACCACCAGATTCACAGTGCGCCCATTCGCCACCAGCAGAACCACGCCATCGAAATTTCCGTGATCCATCCGCGCCCACACATCCGTCCGTGTCGGGTCGAACGGCTTTGCTAACATTACGGTCGAGCCTGAGCCTGATGTCGCCGGACCTGCTGTCGTCGGTGCTGCCGCTGTCGGGTCCGCGGTCGTCGCTGTTGCCGTCGTCCCGGCAACCGCCTCCGCCGGCGGATGCGTCTGCTTCGTCACCAGATGATTCCATCCGTGCCCCGAGTACTCTGCCCGCACCGCCTCCAGCGCCGCCGGATCGTACCCCGCCACCGAGTATCGAAAGTTGTGAACGCTGATGCTCCTCAGCTTCGCGATAATCGGCCGATCCTCTTCCGGCATCATCCTGCTGGCCGCATCCAGCATCGACTTGTCAAAGGTGAAATCGTTGCGCAGCGTGGCGCGCGCACCCAGCGCCTCCATCCCCCGCGGCACAAGGCTGGGTTCCTGCGCCCGAACAACCGGGAGGCAAAGCAGAGCAGCGGCGGCCAACAGAATAATGCGGCGATTCGTCATAATCCCTTGAGACGCGGTCCCACCCGAAAAGTAGCGCTCCACTCTACCCCTGTACTTGCCTTTTCTTTCGCTTGCTGTGGCCGGCCATTCGCTCTTCTGGGTCCGGCCCCCAATACTCTGCTTGCCTGAACCTAATACGCTATGAGCTGCTTTCCTGTTGCCTATTCCCTGTTCCCTGTTCCTTTACACCCACTCGCCCTTCCGCATCACCGGCTCCGCGCTCCCCGAAGCCGTAATCCCATCCACATCCACCCGGTTCGACCCGATCATCCAGTCCACATGGATCAGGCTGTCGTTCGCTCCCTTCGCCGCCAGATCCTCGGGCGTCAGCTTATCGCCATCCTTCAGGCAAGTGCTGTAAGCCTGCCCCAAAGCAATATGGCACGCAGCATTCTCATCGAACAGCGTGTTCAGAAACAGCAGGCGGCTCGCCGAGATCGGCGACGAATCCGGCACCAGCGAAACCTCACCCAGCCGCCGCGCCCCCTCATCCGTCTCGACCATCCGCTGCAGCACTTGCTCGCCCTTCGTCGCGTGCGCCTCCACAATCCGTCCGCCTTCGAAGCGCACCGAGATCTCCTCGATCATCGTGCCCTGATACGAAAGCGGCTTCGTGCTGGTCACCGTCCCTTCCACCCGGTCCTTGTGTGGAGTCGTAAACACTTCTTCCGTCGGCATGTTCGCAATGCAATATCGCCCATTGCCCGCCAGCGTCCCACCACCCAGCCAAAGGTGATCGTCCGCCAACCCAACTTTCAAATCCGTTCCCGGCCCTTTGAAATGCAGCGCCGCATACCGCTTCGCATTCAGTTGCTCCGACCGCGCATGAAGTCCCGCATCGTGCTTCTTCCACGCCCCCACCGGATCCGCCTGGTCCGCGCGAGAAGCCGCAAAGATCGCATCCCACAGCTTCGCCAGCGCCTGCTCCCGCGGCAAATCCGGAAACACTGCCGCCGCCCACGCCGGAGTCGCTGCCGACACAATCGTCCAGTTGATCTCGTGTCGCGTAATCAGCTCGAGCGCCGGCCGGTACGCCTTCGACATCGCCCGATTCGCCCGTCCCACCTTCTCCGGATCCTCCCTCGCAAGCAGCGAAGGATTCCCGCCCGCGATCGCCAGCCGTGCCGCCCCACTCTTGTACGCCGCCGCCATGCCTTCGTAGAGCCACGCTGCCGCCGCGTCGAACGTTACGTCCGCGCCATACCGATAGCGCAGCAGCTGCGACTCCTCGTCCGCAAATAAGGTGGTCACCAGCGAAGCACCCGCTTTATACGCATGCTCCGTGATGCGCCGCGCCAGCGGCAACGCGTCAATCGACGCGGTCATCACCAGCTCCTGCCCCGGCGCAAGCCCCAGCCCCGAGTGCACCGCGATCTGCGCAAGCCGATCCAGCTTCTGTTCAAAGTCCTGTGTGAATGAGGGGGTTTCGGCGACAGCACCTGCCGTCGCGGCCATCGATTCTGTAGCGCTCATGCTTCCTATTGTCAGGCATTGGCCCACTGCTTAGAAAGAGGGCTCAAGGCTTTGCCTAAGCGCGACGATGGAACGCGCACAGACGCGGCCATCGATTCAATCGCCGCTTTTGCGCCCGACATCTACCAGGGCCCTCCTCCCCGGTTCAGTGCCGCTCAAGCCCCGCCCCCGCGACCTGCGCCCGCGGCTGCGCCAATTCCTTAAGATCTTCCGGCCCCCTGATCCTTCCCTCCAGCATCCCCGCTATCACGTCGTACTCCACCAGCTCCGGCAGAGGCGCCAGCACCTCACTCCCTGATTTCTCTCCGGCGAAGTGAATCATAAAAACCGGCCGGGTATCGAAACGTCCTCCCGAGATGCGCTCCTCCTCCGCGGTCCAGTACGGCATGCTCTTCCACAGCGGAACGCGCCAGGAATGATCGGAAGACACAATCACCGTCGTTCCCTCCGCCCCCGCGCTCTGTCCGATCTCCTCCATCAGCCTGCCCAGCATGTCGTCGGCGAGCGTCAGATTGTCGAGATAATTGCCGCACGCGCATGGCCGGTGTGTCCTGCGATCGTAAACTCCCGGCGGATGAGGCACAGGCAAATGGATGTAAACAAAACGGACCCGCTCGTCCTCGAGTATCGCCTGCCCCTGTTCCATCAGGCTCGCATCGTCCTGGATCATCCCCTGTAAACGGCTCTCGTTGGCCTGCTTCTGCGAATACACCTGAGCCATGAATGCCCTGGGCAGCGCCAGCGCGTATGAAAGAACCGAGTCGCCTTCACTCCCCCACGGCACAAATGCCAGCCTGTTTCCCGGAACCCAGAAGCATCGCGTCAAAACCCCGCCGAAGATCCGGCAATACGGGATATCCCAGCCCACAACGCCCGGGTTCCACCCCTCGTCGTGGGCCACCCCGAACAGAGTTCCCCCTACATCGTATGCCGCCCACTCGTGCCGAGCCTGATCCAGATACAAGAGCCTGCCCTCGGGTGTGCTGCGAATCTCGCTGATCTGACGTCTGGCCAGCAGCGAAGGAATAATCACATCTGTGAAGTTCCCCGCTGGCGAGAGATTCCCAAACGAAACGCTCTCCGCATGCAGCTTCCGCAGATTGGGGAACTCCTGCCCCTCCGGCGGCTGGCTCAGTGCCAGCTTGTACGACAGCTCGTCGAAAAGTATCCAGACTATCCGCGGTTTCCCGCCCGGCTGCTCTCCTGCATGCGAAGCCGCAAACGTTCTCGTCTCGTGGGATCGGAGATCCAGATAAATAAGTTCCGGAACGATCCACAGTGCGCAGAAGGCCGCTGCCGTGACTCCAAGTCGCGTTGCGCGGGCCATCGGACGCGCTATCTCCGCTCTTAGCCACGCCACTACCGCCAACAGCAGCGGAATGACAACCACCAGCCGGAAGCCCCATCGGTGCCACCACACCGCCACCGAAGACAATACCGTCGGGTGCGGAAGCTGTGAAAGATCCCTCCCGCTCCAGTCTGTCAGAAGAATGATCGCATCGCACGCGATGGTCCAGAGGAACAAACCTGTGAGGCAACCGCCGATCGCTCTTCCGAGCGCGGCAGGCAAGCGGGGCAGCAGTGCCAGCACCAACACCCCGCCAACGGCCAGCGCCGTAACATCCAGCAAAAGGCCGTCCATCAGGCGCGTCAGCGGCTGCTGATGATGATAGACAAACAGGTGCCCAGGAGAGATAAGTGGCGCGAGCACCGGAAACAGAAGAATCAGTGTTGCTCCGATCGCCTCCGTAATCCAGCGGGCTTTCATTTGCTACCTCATCAGCCTGAACCTCATCCCCATCCTCGGGGAGTCATGCCTGATTCGCCGGACCAACCCGCGTCTCAACGCGGCCCGGCCCCTCCCGTGTCCCTGTTCGTATTTCCAGATAGCATGCCGAATATTTTGCCGACACGCCTCCTGAGCAGCAGGAGCAATCCAGCGAATAAAGAGCCGCCTACCTGATACAAAAGGAGGCCCGATCCAGGATCGACATACGCCTGCGCGGGTCGAGCAAGAGAACAGAGCAGCGCAAGAAACCATACAGCCTGAACCGCGTAATATACAACCTTGCCGAGCGCACCCTCACGCATAACTTATCTTTCCCAACGAAGTTAGCGTGATGATAACTCGGCAACCTGTCTTCTGAACAACAGAAAGCCGTCGGGTTGATTACCATAGTGACTCTCCCATCCGGCTGCTCATGGAACGCGGTTATTGATCGAGAATTGCGCGTCTTTCACCTGCTTCACTGCCACCGTCGAGACGCAGGCCCCGGCACCGAATGAACCCAGTTCGGTGCAAGGCGGTCGAGTTCTCTTCAAGATGCTGCGTGGATGAAGGAATTCAGGCGACAGCAGGCGCCGTTGCAGTGATCGTTGGTGCACTCGTCGATTCTGAGCGCTTATGCTTCCTTCGTCAGCCGCCGCCGTGCAATGGCAACGCGCGGGATTCCCTGCAAATCGGCAACGAATTCCACTCCGCCCCAATCGACCAGCAATTCCCGCAGCGCATCCCGCTGCCCATGCCCAATTTCCAGCAGCAGCCATCCTCCGGGCGCCAACGCCGGCGTCCCCATCGCGCCGTAGTTTGCGCGAATGGGGTGGAGCGCCTCTCGAGCCTCCGGAATCAGCCGCTCGTAAATCTCAAGTCCCGTCGGCCCCGCGAACAGCGCCTCCCGCGGCTCGTACAAGCGCACCTGCGCCTCCAGAGTCGCCGCCTCCGCCACATAGGGCGGATTCGACACAATCGCATCGAAGCTCTCGCCCCGCACTGCTGCCAACAGATTGGATTTCAGCCATCGAATCCGGCCGTTAACCTCGCAACGCGCCGCATTCTGTCGCGCAATCTCCAGGGCAGCCGCGGAAATATCGAGCCCAGTCACCTCTGCCTGCGGCAGTGCATGCGCCAGGGCGATAGCAATCGCTCCGGAGCCCGTCCCCACGTCGACGATCCGCACCACGTTTCCAGGCGAAAAACGCCTGAGCACCGCCTCCACCAGATGCTCCGTCTCCGGCCGAGGGATCAGCACATCCGGCGTTACCTGCAGCTTCAAGCCGTAGAATTCCTGCTCGCCAACGATGTACTGCACCGGCTCATGCCGCGCGCGCCGTTCGATCCATTCATCGAATTGCCGCGCCTGCGCCTCGCTCAAAACCCCATCAGGATGCGCAAATAGCCACGCCCGATCCCGCCCCAGCACTCGCAGCAGCAGGAGCTGAGCGTCCCGCCGCGCCGTTGCCAATCCAGAAAGACGAGTGGCCGCGCTATGAAGCGCTTCGCGCAGAGATGTTTCCACCTTCACTCCCAATTTGTCACGCCCAGCCTTCAGCGCCTTCAGCTTACGCTGGAGAGACGCAGGCAACTCAGAGAGGAGCTTCGCCAGGGCAAAGAATTACGACTCCGGCTCGCAAAGCACCCGCAAATCCGCCCAGCCAAACGCAACCTCCGGCAGCGCCGTCCCGCCAATCTCAATCGACTGCTCACCCACCTGCACCCCGCCCAGCCGCCGATAAAACCCGCACGCGGGATTCTCCCTGAGCACCCAAACCACCATGTTCCGGAAACCTCGCCGCCACAATTCCCCAGCAGTCTCACGCACCAGCGCCGCCCCCGCGCATTTCCCCTGATGCGAGGCCAGCAGATAAATCGCATAGAGTTCCCCATCGTAATCGGCCACCGGATGCAGCGAACGCCCGCCTGCGGCAAACCCAAACACCCCGCCCTCATCCTCAGCAACGAAAATCGCTGCCACACCCTCCGCCACATGCCTTTCCCACTGCGCGGCCCGATCCGCTACGTTCAAACTATCGAGATAATCCTGTGGAACAATCCCCGCATATGTCGTCTTCCAGCTCTCAACATGAACCCACGCAATCGCTTCGGCGTCCGCCGGCACAGCTTCCCTGATCTTCACGCGGGCACGCTCCCTGGAAATTTACGCCACAGCCTCCGCCTCCGCCTTCAGCCGCTCCGAGTTGAAGTGCGCGATAAGCGCGTCCACCACCGGCTGCAGCTTGCCTTCCATAATCTCTGCCAGCTGATGGATCGTCAGCCCAATCCGGTGGTCCGTCAGCCGGTTCTGCGGAAAGTTATACGTTCGAATCTTCTCGCTGCGGTCGCCCGACCCCACCTGCTGCTTGCGCTCCTTCGCCAGCGCCGCCTGCTGCTTCTCCATCTCCATCTCATACAGCCGCGCCCGCA
>PMSS01000163.1:7607-44955 GCA_003167515.1 Acidobacterium sp.
CCGCTCTCGTACTTCATCTGCGAGTACACGCGGTTCCCCTCGATGATCGCGATCACTTCCTTCAACCCGCCCACCGACGACTCCGACGACGACAGCACCTCCACCTTCCACCGATGCTGCTCCGCAAACCGCGTGTACATGCGGAAAACTTCCGCCGCGAACAACGAAGCCTCATCGCCGCCCGTCCCCGCGCGAATCTCCACCACCACGTTCTTCTCATCGTTGGGATCCTTCGGGAGCAGCAGCAGCTTCAGGTCCTCTTCCAGTTGCGGCTCCCGCGCCTCAAGCGCCGTCAGCTCCTCCTGCGCCATGGCGCGAATATCGGCGTCGCTCTCGTTCAGCATCGCTCGCGCATCGGCAATCCCCGTCTTCACCTGCCGGTACTCGCGAAACTTCTCCACCACCGGCTCGAGATCCCGATGCTGCTTCGCAATCTTCTGATACTTCTCGTGATCGCTCAGCACCTCCGGATCGGCCATCTGCCGGCCTAAATCCTGATACCGAGCTTCAATCTGCTCCAGACGTTCAAACATAAAACCCTCCCGGTGTATTACCGGTTCAAATAACAAATTGTCGATGGAAAAAAGGACGCAGCAATGCGCAGGCGGCAGGAGCCGCTAGAGAAGAACGCCGATGGGAAAAGGCCGCCGCATCACTTCTATTCTACTGCGATTCGATGTTCCACTTCCTGAGAAGCTCCCGCTCGGACCCGCTCAAAGGCCATCACTGCTCCATTGACACGCGCTCACGATCCAGACCTATTGCTATTCTCGTCCCAGGAGGAAAGGTGTATGTCCAACGCCAATCCGGATCGCGTATGCGAGAACCGACCCGATCATGTCCAAATCAAAGTACACCCACTCCCGGAGGATCCCAACGTCGTCCTTATTGAGGCGGATGCGGATGGATTTAGGTTCCTTTCGGAGGTTTTCGCAGCCCAAGCCATCGCAGAGGATTGCGGATTCCAGATCAGCCCATCTGGCGCCGGAAGTGCAATCTTTGCCCCCGAATCGAAGCTGGGCTTCTATTTACACAGAATCCCGTGCAAAACACCACAGAAAGCTAAAGGCTAAAAGCTAGCAGCTAAGAGCTGCCATTCCATGTCTCTTTTCCAATCCTTCGCCGAGCTCAACGACGCACTCGCCGCCACCACCAAAAAACTAGAAAAGCGCGCCTACATCGCCGACTACCTCCGCACCCTCCCCATCGACGACGCAGGCCGAGCCGCCCTCTGGCTTTCCGGAACCCCCTTCACTGAAACCGACCGCCGCGTCCTTTCAATCGGCGGGGCGCTCCTCTCGAAAGCCGTCGCCGAACTCTCCGGCGCAAGCCCCGCCGCCATGTCTGCCGCCTACCGCCGCCACGGCGACATGGGATCAGCCGCCGCCGACCTCCTCCTGACTTCGAAGAAGGGCCGCGCGCCCGCCTCAGCCATCGTCACCCTCGCGCTGACTCTGGAACAGGTTGAGTCCGCCCTCGCCAGCATCGCCGAAGCCCGCGGCCCCGCACCCAAACTCCGCCTTCTCCTCGACCTCCTCAGCCGCGCGACACCTGTCGAAGCCAAATACCTCATCAAGCTCGCCACCGGCGACATGCGTACCGGCGTCAAACAGTCCCTCGTCGAAGAAGCCATCGTAGGAGCGTACTCCCTCCCCGCCGATCAATCCGCCCCGAAGCAAGCCCAGGCGGCGGGTTTCGGGTCCGTCCGCCGCGCTTCCATGCTCCTCGGCTCACTCCCCGAAGTCGTCGCCCTCGCAGCCGCCGGCCAGCTCGACCGGGCCCGCATGAAGCTCTTCCACCCCATCGGCTTCATGCTCGCCAGCCCCGTCCAAACCACCAAAGAAGCCATAACCCGCTTCACCGAAGAAATCGCGGACGAACTCGACGCAGCCGGGAATCCATCGGATAAAGAAAGCTCTGTCATCCTGAGCGAAGCTTCCGAATCGGTTGCGCCCGCTGACCCGGGGCCCCCAGCGGGCCCGGTTTTGGCCCGATGGGGTGGTGTGGGGCGCAACAAACAATCCAGACGCGAGTCGAATGGACCTGCATTTCGGTCTTCGGTCTTGAAAGCCGCCCAACTGGAAGACAAGTACGACGGCATCCGAGCCCAACTCCACGTCGACCACACCCGAGTAGCCCTCTACTCCCGCAATCGCGAAGACCTCAGCGAATCCTTCCCCGACCTCGTCGAAGCTTTCTCCGCCATTACCGAGCCCGTCATCCTCGACGGCGAAATCCTGGCATGGAATCCGGCCTGGAATCCCGCCGGCAATTCCGGTGACGCCGCTGCCGGCGGCCGCGCCCTACCCTTCGCCACCCTCGCCCAGCGCCTCGGCCGCAAACGCGTCTCTCCAGAAATGCTTCGCGACATCCCCGCCGTCCTCATCGTCTTCGATATCCTCTACCGCGACGAAGCCCTGCTCCTCAACGAACCCCTCACCCAACGCCGCGCGATCCTCGAAGACTTCGCCAACCGCTGGTCCCCCACCACGGCCTCTATCCAAACCCGCGGCCAGTCGCATCTCTTCGACCAGCGAGAAGAACCCACCTTCCAACGCCTGATCCTCACCAGCGCCAGCCGCCTCGACCCGGCCACGCAGCTAGACCAGGCCTACATCGACGCCCGAGCCCGAGGCAACGAAGGCGTCATGATCAAATCCCTCGCCAGCCTCTATCAACCAGGCCGCCGCGGCCTCGCCTGGCTCAAGCTCAAACGCGAACTCGCCACCTTAGACGTTGTGGTGACCGGCGTCGAGTACGGCAACGGCCGCCGCGCCCACGTCCTCAGCGACTACACCTTCGCCATCAGCGACCCTGACGATCCGAATGAGCCGTTAAAGAACGTGGGCAAAGCCTACTCCGGTCTCACCGACCAGGAAATCGCCGACATGACCGCCTGGTTCAAAGTCCACACCATCGAGGACAACGGCCACTTCCGCACCGTCGAGCCAACCATCGTCCTCGAAGTCGCCTTCAACAACGTCATGCGCTCCAGCCGCCACGCCAGCGGATTCGCCCTCCGCTTCCCCCGCATCCTCAGAATCAGACAAGACAAGCCCGTTGCAGAAATCGACACCCTCCAGCGCGTCGAAGAAATCTACAACTCCCAACCCGACAAACCCACCGAGGAGGGTTAATCCGCCTGCTACCTCCTTCCGGTCGTCGAGTCATCCGTTAGGGACCCTCACGCGAATGGAGGTCGAATCCACCTGGTCCTCATATCGTTCGACCTTGTTTTCGTGAGAAAGTGCCGGCTACTCCTCCCAATCCCTTGCTCCGGTGTGGTCTGCCCAAGAGGTGCAATCGTGTTTCTTCACGCGATCCTAATTAGCCTGTTGCTTCAACCCGCATTTTGGCTATTGAGAGCCGCTCGATCAGGGCCACTCACCGAATTACAAACTGAGGTCACCGCCGCGCCCACTCTCGACGAAACTGCGACTTGGCTCTCATCCAATCTCATCACCCTGCACTATTCGTATTCCCGGACCACGGTGAAGATTGATCCCAAAAAGAAGCAGCCCGACGAGAAAACAAAGAAAACTTACAATCTCTCCGGCGCCATCCTCCAGGCGAGCATGAACAAATGCGCGCTCACCTTGGTCGAACGGGAAACGACTGACGCAGGTGATTGGAGTTCTGCCGAAACCACTACCTACCAAGTTCCAATCGACAAGCTTGACGCTGCCAAGCTGGAGGTGCTCCGCCGTAAAGACGCAGCCACTCAAGGAAACAGGATCAATACGTTTGAGCCCGAGTACTACATGGCACTCACACTTCAGAGTGCGCGCGAAAACATCATTTGGATATCCCATACCGTCGACAGCAGCGCTTACGCGCAACCCAAGGCGTCAGACGATCGCGGAACGAGCGAGGTTATGGTCCTTCTCAGCGACGATTCTATTTTTAGCCAGCGCATCCTTAATGCCTTCAATCACTCCATTAAGCTCTGCCGCGAACAATCAAAGCCAGAGCCATTCTAAAATTTCTGCCTGGTGACCGCCGACCGCCACAACTTACCCTCGTACCTGTACCCTTCTCCCGCACCCAAAGCGCCATCCCGCGAATCGAAGCCATAGAGGAGAAGATAATGCCAGTAACCGACACCACTCCCAACGCCTCCGCCGCCGGCCAGGTCCATCTCGGCGACCTCACCGTCAACCGCCTCGGCTACGGAGCCATGCGCATCACAGGACCTGGCATCTGGGGCCCTCCCAAAGATCACGACGCCTCGATCAAAACCCTCCGCCGCGTAGTCGAGCTGGGAATCAACTTCATCGACACCGCCGATTCCTACGGCCCCAATGTCTCTGAAGAATTAATCGCCGAAGCCCTGCACCCTTACCCCAAAGGCCTCGTCATCGCCACCAAGGGTGGATGGGAGCGCGTCGGCCCCGGCCAATGGATCCACAACGCCAGCCCCAAACATCTCGAAGAAGCCGTAGAAGGCAGCCTCAAGCGCCTCAAGCTCGACCGCATCGACGTCTACCAGCTCCACATCCCCGACCCCGCCGTCTCCTTCGACGCCTCCGTGGAGACCCTCGAAAAACTCCGCGAGCAGGGCAAAATCCGCCACCTCGGCCTCTCCAACGTCACCGTTGAACACGTGGAGCGCGCCCGCAAAATCACGCCGATCGTCTCGGTCCAGAACCGCTACAGCTTCGCCGATCGCGAGTGGGACTACCTCCTCGACCACTGCGAAAAAAACGGCATCGCCTTCATCCCCTGGGCGCCTCTCGGCCAGGTACGCGACACCGCCCACGACCGCGTCGACAAATTCGCCAAAGACCTCGACGCCACACCCCTCCAGGTCGCCCTCGCATGGCTGCTGCGCCGCTCCTCGGTCACGCTGCCCATCCCCGGCACTTCATCGCCGCAACACGTCGAGGAAAACATCGCCGCCGCGTCCCTAAAACTCCCCGAAGCAGCTTACAAACAACTCGAAGCCGTCACCTCACCCCCAGCCAGCCTGCGCTAAGGATTCGTGGCGAGGACAAGCTACTCCTCCTCACCACGAATCCAGCGCTCGGGCTGCATGCTCTTGTGAAGAACACGCACGATCAGGACGTCACCGTCTGCCACAAGGAAGAACACCACGTGACGCCCCTGCTCGATTCTGCGCAATCCCGGCAAAATCCGAGGGCAGGCCCGGCCGATCATAGGAGAATCGCCAACTCGCCTGCAGCAGCCCCCTAACTGCGCCAGATAACGGGCCGCCTGTGCCTCACCCCATTGGCGGAGCGAATATTCCGCGATGCCCAGCATGTCCGCCTCAGCTTGCTCTGAGAACCGGAGCTTGTGCCCCTTCACTCTTCCACTTTCGGAAGATTGAGCTTCTTGCGAATCCTGGCAAAGACGTCGCCCGTCGCAATGCCGCTGTCCAGACCTTCTTCGATGGCCTTTCGCAGGGCCGCGATCTTCGCCTCATACTCTCTTTCTTCGCGCTCCAGCGTCCGCAACGCCGCGCGGATCACTTCGCTTGCATTCTCATAGCGCCCACTCTTGATCCGTAAGTGCACAAAGTGATCGAGTTCATTTGTCAGGCTTACGTTACGGGTCGGCATTTCGCGCTCCAGAAGGAGAATTTCCAGACACTAAGACCATAGCGCAATTGGCAAGGTTTGCCAATCCAGAACCCCGGCGACAACCGTCCCGTCCGCCTGTTACCCTGACCAGTTTCGCATCTCCTCCAGCGAGCCCAAATGACCACCACCACCCAAACCGCCCCCGACCTTCACTCCGCCACCTTCCCCTTCACCCTTACCGAGGACCAGCAACAGCTCCGCCGCGAAATCCGCGACTTCGCCGCCCGCGAAATCGCCCCCAACGTCCTCCGCTGGGACGAAGCCTCCGAATTCCCCCACGACGTCGTTAAACAGCTGGGCCAGATGGGCCTCCTCGGCGTCATCTTCCCCCCCGAATACGGCGGCGCCGGCCTCGGCTACACCGACTACATGCTCGCCATCGAAGAGCTCTCTGCCGTCGATGGCTCGATCGGCATCATCGTCGCCGCGCACAATTCTCTCTGCACCAACCACATCTTCCTCGCCGGCAACGAAGCCCAAAAGAAAAACTACATCCCCAAACTCGCCACCGGCCAGCACCTCGGCGCCTGGGGACTCACCGAGCCCGGCTCCGGCTCCGACGCCTCCGCAGCCCGCACCACCGCCATCCGCCGCGGAGACCAATGGGTCCTCAACGGAAACAAGACCTTCATCACCAACGGCCACTATGCCGACGTATCTGTAATCATCGCTGTTACCGATAAGTCCCAGGGCACCCACGGGCTCTCCGCCTTCATCGTCGAAAAAGATACCCCCGGCTTCCGCCCCGGCAAGAAAGAAAACAAGCTCGGCCTTCGCGCCTCAGACACTAGCGAGCTCATCTTCGAAGACTGCGCCATCCCCGCCGAAAACCTCCTGGGCAAAGAGGGCGAAGGCTTCGTCGACGCCATGCGCACCCTCGACGGCGGCCGCATCTCCATCGCCGCCTTGTCCCTCGGCATCGCGCGCGGAGCCCTCGACGCCAGCGTCAAATATGTCAAAGAACGCCGCCAGTTCGGCAAAGCCATCGCTGAATTCCAGGGCATCCAATGGCAACTCGCCGACATGGCCACCGAACTCGACGCCGCGCGCCTCCTCACCCTCCGCGCGGCAGTACTAAAAGATGCCGGCAAGCGCGTCACCCAGGAATCCGCCATGGCGAAACTCTACGCATCCGAGGTCGCCGTCAGAATCTGCAACCAGGCTGTCCAGCTCCACGGCGGCTACGGTTTCATCAAGGATTACCCCGTAGAGAAGTTCTACCGCGATGTAAAGCTCTGCACCATAGGCGAAGGCACCAGCGAAATTCAGCGCATGGTCATCGGCCGCGAAATCCTCAAAGTCCACCCTTCTCGCGGATAAAAGTCAGAGAACAAAAACCGTTGTCATCCGTATCTCTGAATGAGCGACAAACATTTCGCTTTCATAAGCCGCCCGGCGCCCAGGCTTTATCCTGCCCTCAAATCAGCACCCCGCGACTCCCGCCCAAACCCCGCGACCAGCGCCACGTAGCAAGCCACAATCGCCACCGTCCACGCCAGGACCACGCCCAACCCAAACCGCTCCGCCGCCTTCGTCTGGATCACCGCGTTCCACGATGCAATCAAATTCCCCAGCTGGTACGCCAATCCAGGAAACGTCGCCCGCACCGGCCCCGGCGACAACTCGCTCAGCCAAGCCGGCACCACACCCCACGCACCCTGCACCATAAACTGCATCACGAATGCCCCGCCCGCCAGCACCCACACCGAGTGCGACAGCGCGTATAGCGGAATCGCCGGCAGCGCCAGCAGCGCCGCCAGAATAATCGCCTTCTTCCGCCCGATCCGCTCCGATAAAGTGCCAAACACCATCCCGCCCGCCAGCGCTCCAATGTTGTACAGAATCGCAATCGCCCCCGTCAGCTGTGCCGAAAACCCATGGTCCTTTTGTAAGAACGTCGGATACAAATCCTGCGTCCCGTGCGAAAACGCATTGAACCCCGTCATCAGCAGCACCAGAAACACAAACGTTCCCGCGTACTGCAGCAGCCCTCGTTTCAATCCGATACTCGGAATCGTCCTGGCCTCGAGCGCCTTCCCCTCTTTCCACGTCGGCGACTCCTCTACCTTGCCGCCAATGTAGAAAACCAGCAGTGCCGGAGCCGCGCCCATCAGGAACATCCCCCGCCATCCAAAATCGTGTCCGTGCCATGTGAAATGCGAGAACCAGGGAAACAGCAGCGCGTACGCCGCAGCAGCTACCAGATACCCAACCGCGTATCCCTCCTGCAGCAATCCCGAGAAAAATCCGCGATTCTCCTTCGGCAGCGTCTCAAACGCCAGCGCCGCGCCCACGCCCCACTCGCCGCCCATCGCAATGCCAAACAGCGCCCGCAGTATGAACAGCTTGTGCATCGATCCCGAAAACGCGCACGCCAGTTCCAGCACCGAGTAGCTCGCGATGTTGAACATCAGCGTCGGCCGCCGCCCAAACCGGTCCGCCATCATCCCAAACACAAACGCGCCCACCGGCCGGAACATCAGCGTGACCGACAGCGCCGCCGCCACGTCGGTTCGCGCCACGCGAAAATCCGCCGCTACCGCCGATACGCAGAAGACAAGAATGAAATAGTCGAAGGCGTCGAGCGACCACCCCAGAAAGCACGCCACAAAAGCGTGTCGCTGCCGCGAGCTCAGGCTGCGGAAGGGGCTCGGCATTGCGCCAGCTTACCAGAGGCACCCCCGCCCGGCTGATTCTCCTTCCAGCCGCCTCTCGAAAGCAGTACATTAAATGGCGAATCGGCCGCGCAGCCGTCGCTCCTGACGGCGTCCGGAGAAGAATCGAAGTCGTGACCATGAACAATGGAAAGCTTCCCCAACTTGCATCGCTGAGAAAAACGATCGTCCATCTTTCCGGCAGGATCGCTCTCGGCGCCGTTGGCTTTCTCGTCGCCGCGGGTTGCGGCGGATCCGCGAGCAGTGGAGTCGTGACTCCGGAACAGCAGGCCGCAACCCCTGCCATCGCCACCACTGCCGCCCAAAACGGCGCCGTCATCGTCACCCTCAGCGACAGCACTTCGGGCACGACCATCTACTACACCACCGACGGCACCACCCCCACCAATGCCTCGACGCAATACATCGCCCCATTCCTGGTCGATTCCAACATCACCCTGAAAGCGATCGCCGCCGCTCCTCCCGGCGTTCTCAACAGTCAGGTCGCCATCCAGACCTTCTCGCCCAACATCGCCTCCGGCACTCTGGTCTGGAGCGATGAGTTCTCCAACTCCGGCGCCGCCAACGCCCGGCCCAACCCGTCCACCTGGACCTATGACGTCGGCACCGACTGCTGCGGCAACAACGAGCTTGAAACCTACTGCGCCTGGGCCTCTACCACCGGCCCCTGCGCCCCCTCCAACCCCAGCGCCTACGTAGGCACCGACGGATACCTCCACATCGTCGCGCAGAACCCCTCGGCCAGCGTCTACACTTCCGCCCGCCTCAAGTCCCAGGGCCTCTTCAGCTTCCAGTACGGCCGCATCGAGGCCACCATCATGCTCCCGGAGTCGCAGGGCATGTGGCCCGCATTCTGGCTGCTCGGCAACAACATCGCCATCAACCCCTGGCCCGCCTGCGGCGAAGCCGACGTCATGGAGCACATCGACGGCGCCAATCCCGAAAGCCTCGGCTACGACTGGACCCAATCCTCCATCCACGGCACCACCCTCAACGGCGGCGTCCCCTTTACCACCACCGGCTTCTCCGCCGCCTCCTGGCACACCTACGGCATGATCTGGTCCAAAGGACAAATCCAGTACTACATCGACTCGCCCACCAATACCTACGAGACCTTCAACACCACCAACCCCGGCACCGGCACATGGCCCTTCGATCAGGGACCAATGTTCATCATCCTCAATCTAGCCGTCGGAGGCACCTGGCCCGGCAATCCTGACTCCACCACCGTCTTCCCCTCAACCATGCTCGTCGACTACGTCCGCATCTACACGAACTAACTAACGTCATCGTGAGCGAAGCCGCAGCGAGGGACGTCCGTCTGTTTTTGCCGTCGTCCTGAACGAAGCGCAGCGCAGTGAAGGAGCCAACGAGCCGTCGAACTTCACCGCTGCTTCAGGTTCTCCTCCACCTTTGTGTCAGGGCACGAGTCAAAGTCCTGGCCCATCGCCCGCAAACTCCAACCACCACCCCAATTGCTGGAAGGCCAGGTTCACCCCATAGCAAGAAGCAAACTCTCCTGCTACCGAACCATCAAGACATTTGGCGCGGTGTTTCAGCCCAAAGTACTGTCCTTAGAAACTCCTTGACCTTCTTTGGGAAAGCGCCTTTTTCCGCAAGCTCTTACACTTGTGCCGTCACCGCCGCAGAATGATTCGTACTTCAGCCCGTTTGCCGGATCCCTGAGTTGGATGTAGACGCCGTCGCATCTCCCCTAATCCCGCGCCAGCATCCACCGATCCATAATCGTGTGTACGCACCGTGCCCCGCACAAATGCCGCACATCGGCCGAATGCGACAGAAACCCATGCCACGGCGTCACCTTAATCACCTGCTGCTCCGGCTCGCCCTCAGCCGGAGACAGCGTCTCCGTCCACGCCAGCCACCAGTCTTCCGACTCCTCGCGCATCGCCTTGTTGCAAACATCGCAGCGAAACGTCTCAGCCCACGCCATCGCATCGCCCCCCGGCTTGTCGAGTAACATAATAAACAACGCGGCTGTTCGACCCTGCGAGCAGGAGCACCATGTTCTTTTCACCTGAGAGAAAAAGTCAGCCAGGCATCAACCAGCGGCGGCAGAAAGGCCTTCTGCTCTCGCTCGCCACGCACGCCGCCATCATCGGCGTCGCGTTCCTGCTAACGCTCAAGTACGGCCGAGTGCGCCCCATCTATCACGAGAGCCGCTGCTGCACCGCCGCCCTTTACTGGACCGGCGCTACCGGAGCGGACACGCCCAAAGACAAACCTGCCGCCCGGACAAAGCAGCGCAGACCGTCCCGTAGGTCGGCGCCGGATACAACCAGCAACGCCTCACCCATCGCGTTGAACAAGTCACCCCAGTCCGTCCCTGGCCTCGCGTCGCCTCAGCAGCAACCCACCATCGGCACCGGCACCGGTACTCAGGATGGCGAGCCTGCCTTTCCCGTCTACTACCCCTCTCCAGGCGTAACGGACCGCTCCCTCCTGCCCGCCGCCGAGAAAAAAATCGTCGTCGAAGTCAACGTTAGCGCGCTCGGCGACGTCACCGGCGAGAAGCTCGTCCAGGGCCTAGGCAACAACCTCGATCAAATCGTCCTGACCACTGTGAAATCCTGGCGATTCCAACCCGCCACCCTCAACGGAACCGCCATCGCCTCCGTCGAAGACCTCGTCTTCCCCTTCAATCGCGACTACCCGTCAGGCGACGGCTCATCGGTCTAGTTACCGCAAGGTCTCGGCCAGTGCCTTTGCGCGAAGCGCGTCCGCCCGGACGGCTAGTCGCCGCAGACGCACTCTTCCTGCCCGCAATATGAGCAGCACTTGCACTGACCGCCGTTTGGCATTTGCTTTTGTTCTTGCCCGAAGCGCGTATCGCCTTCCGCGAAGGACCCGCCGGCGATGGATGGGATCACCAGCACCTCATCCCCATCCTGAAACGAATACTTCTCATTCCCCAAAAACCGAATGTCTTCCTCGTTCACATAAAAATTGATGAACTTCCGTACCTGTCCCGACTCATCGCGCAGATGCGACCGCAGCGCAGGAAACGTCGTCTCCATCTCCGTGATCAGCGCCGGCAAATTCCCTGCGCTCGACTGAATCTCCCGCGTCCCATTGGTGTGCTTCTGAAACGCATTCGGCAACAGAACCCTAACGGACATATTCCCCTCCCGCCACTAGCTCGCCTTCTTCTTTCCTCTCGGCCAGGTAAGTCTCAAAATCCCCCAGCCGCGGACGAATCGCCGCATGCTGCTCGTACGCGCCCTGCAACACATCCGTCGTCTTCAGCCCGTTGCCCGTAATGCAGCTCACCGTCAGCTCGTCCGGACGAATCCGCCCATGCGCATACAGTCGAGCCGTCACCGCCGTCGTCACGCCCCCCGCTGTCTCCGTAAACACGCCTTCCGTCTCCGCCAGCTCCTGGATCGCTGAAACAATCTCCACGTCCGACACATCCTCGGCCCATCCGCCGCTCTCGCGAATCGCCCGTGTCGCGTAAATCCCGTCCGCGGGATTCCCTATCGCCAGCGACCGCGCAATCGTCGCCGGCCTCTGCGGCTCGATGTGATCCGCGCCCGTCTTCACCGCGGTTGCAATCGGCGAGCACCCGGTAGCCTGCGCCCCGAAGAAGCGCACTTCTTTCTCCTCTACAAGCCCCAGCGCGATCAGCTCCTGAAACGCCTTCCGGATTTTCACGATCAGCGACCCGCCAGCCATCGGCACCACCACGTTATCCGGCAGCCGCCACCCCAGCTGCTCCGCAATCTCAAACCCCACCGTCTTCGAACCCTCCGCGTAGTACGGCCGCAGGTTCACATTCACAAATCCCCAGTTGTAGCGATCCGCGATCTGCGAGCACAGCCGGTTCACATGGTCATAATTGCCGTCGATCCGCACCAGCGTCGCGCCATACACCTGCGTGTTCAGAATCTTTGCCGCTTCCAGATCCGCGGGCACGAGAATGTAAGCCTTCAGCCCCAGCCGCGCCGCCTGCGCCGCCACCGCATTCGCCAGGTTCCCCGTCGACGAGCACCCCACTGTGTCGAACCCAAACGTCTGCGCATTCGCCAGCGCCACCGCTACCACGCGATCCTTAAAGCTCAGCGTCGGCAGGCAAACCGCATCATTCTTCAGCCACAGATTCCGCGCCCCAATGCGCTCCGCCAGTCGCGGAGCACGCAGCAGCGGAGTCCATCCAGCAGGCGTAGTCGGCACGTAATCATCCGGAACGGGCAGCAGCGCCTGGTAGCGCCACATGCTCGACGGCCCGTCCGCAATAGCCTCGCGCGTGAACCTATGCCGCGCGGCATCCAGGTCGACAAAGACTTCCAGCGGAGAAAAGCACTCGTCACAAATCGACAGCGGAGCGTTCTCGTAACGCTTCCCGCATTCCCGACATCGCAGTTCGTAAGCAGCAGCCATCAGCCCTCGCAATCGAGAGCGGCGTCGAGATACAAATACGGGCACGCGTGACGCTTTACTTCAATACTTCCGGCACTGCTGAGGATTGCGCGAGATGCGTTACAGCCTGCACCCCGAATCTCATGTTCCCCGCCTAACGGCGAGCGAGAGTTGACACCGTTGTCCTGAATTGCTCAGGCCGGTTGTCGTGGCGTCACAGGGCCCGTCCCTCAGCCACTCTGCATGAAATTCAGGCTCGCTCTTTTGGAGCAAACATGAACTGTTTCTGTAATACCATACCCGCCCCCACGATGCAAATTCACTCCCAACCGCAGATCCCTGACGCCATCCGCCACCCCCGATCATCCAAACACCAGAGGAGTGAACACTCATGCCTGCATCCAATCCCTCCCGCGTCTGGTTCATCACCGGAGCCTCCACCGGCTTTGGTCGCCTGCTCGCTGAAGACCTGCTCCACCGCGGTGAACGCGTCATCGCCACCGCGCGCGACCTCCCCAAAGTCGCCGACCTCGCAAAGCAGTATCCTGATCAAGCCCGCGCCTTCGCCCTCGACGTCACCAACCCCGCGCAGATCACCTCAGTCGCGAAGCAAGCCATCGCCGCCTTCGGCCAGGTCGACGTCCTCGTCAACAACGCAGGTTACGGTCTCAACGGCGCCATCGAAGAAGTCTCCGAAGACGAATTCGAGCCCATGCTCCAGACCAACATTTACGGCGTCATCCGCACCACGCGCGCTTTTCTTCCCCACTTCCGCCAACGCCGCAGCGGCCACATCGTCAATTTCTCTTCCATCAGCGGCCTGATCGGCTCAGCGGGATGGGGCTACTACAACGCATCCAAATTTGCCGTCGAAGGATTCTCCGAGGCCCTCGCCGACGAGCTAAAGCCCCTCGGCATCCGCGTCACCGTCATCGAGCCCGGCCCCTTCCGCACTGATTTCCTCGGCCGCTCCGGCAAACTTGCCAAACTCGAACTACCCGACTACGCGAAGACCGCCGGCAAAGCGCGCGAATATCTCAAGACCCAGGCCGGCAAGCAGCCCGGCGATCCGCAAAAAGCCGTCGAAGCCGTCATCAATGTGGTCGATTCGCCGAATCCGCCCCTGCACCTCATCCTCGGCAATATCGCGCTCAAACGCTTCCGCGACAAGCTCTCGCAGTGGCAAAAAGAAATCGCCGCCTGGGAAAGCATCACCACCAACGCAGACTTCCAGGAGGTTGAGAAGCGAGCTTCGTAGCGATCACAGCCCGCCATTAATCGCTCTCGCACCGTCCTCTTCGACCGATCCGTGCGTGCTATTCCCTGCTGCCTGCTTGGTGCTCGCTATTCCCTATTCCCTATTGGCTATTACTTGGTTATCAACCGCTCCCGCACCCGCGCATTCCCCGCCAGGTCCACGCACGTCCACGCCATCGCAAGCGCCCCGTCGATCATCGCCTTATCCGCATCCGCCGTCACACAGTGCGCCGTGAACTCCGGCTGATGATTCACCGCAGGCAGCGAATTGATCCCGATCATCGGATGAATCGACGGCATCGCCCGCGACACATTCCCCATATCCGTCGATCCCGTCGGCCGCGTCTCCCACTCTCCGAGATTCGGGAACGGCCGCCCCAGCGCCTCCGAGTTCGCCCGATAAAACACCGCCATATCCGCATCGTGGTGCATCTCCGCGTACGGCTTATCGCCCCCCGTGATCTCCACCTTCGCCCCCGTCGCCAATCCGCCCGCCTCAAAGCACCGATAAACCTTAGGCCGCAACTCCGCCAGCTGATCCAGAGTCTCCGAGCGAATGATGTACCGCGCCGAAGTATGCGCCGGAACTACATTCGGAGCCGCCCCGCCGTTCGTCACAATCCCATGGATCCGATCCGTAGAACGAATATGCTGCCGCAGCAACCCAATCGCCGTCTGCGCAATCGTCAGCGCGTCCGCCGCATTGATGCCCAGTTCCGGAAACGCCGAAGCGTGCGATTCCTTCCCCGTGCAGTGCACATCGAACATCGACGCCGCAATAATCTTCGCCTTCACCATATCGAACGGCGCAGGATGCACCATCATCGCCGCATGGATCCCTGCGAACCCGCCCCGCTCCAGCATCAGAATCTTCCCGCTCGCATTCCCCACCTCTTCCGCCGGCGTCCCGATCACGCTGATCGTCAGCCCCACCTCATCGGCCACCTTCGCGGCAGCCAGCGCCGCGCCCACCGCGGAAGCCGCAATGATGTTGTGCCCGCACGCGTGCCCGATCCCCGGGAGGCAGTCATACTCCGCGCAGATGCCTATGTGCAGCGGCCCCGACCCAATCCGCGCCCGAAACGCCGTCGGCAAATCGCAGACACCCGTCTCCACCGCGAACCCCGCCGCATCCAGCGCCTCGCTCAGCCACGCCGACGCCTTCTCCTCCTCGAACCCCATCTCCGGATGCGCATGAATGCGATGGCTGAGCCCAATCAGCTCCTCACGCGCCCCATCGAACCGCTCCCGCGCCGCACTCTTCGCATCCATACGCCGTTCCTCCTATGCCACCACAAGCCCGTCAGAGAAATATATCGCCGTACACCCCCGCGTCTCGCACCGATTGAAATACATTGTCACTGGAGAGTTCTCATGAACGCCGCAGTCGTCCATTCCTTCGATGCCCCGCCACGCTATGAAACCTTCGCCGACCCCATCCCCCAGGCCGACGAAATCCTCGTCACCGTCACCGCTGCCGGCCTCCATCCCATCGTCAAATCTCTCGCCAAAGGAACTCACTACGGCAGCACCGGCCAGCTTCCCTTCGTCCCCGGCGTCGACGGCGTAGGCCGCACGCCAGATGGCGTCCGCGTCCTCTTCGGCTCCTCTCGCCCTCCCTATGGAACCTTCGCCAAGCGCTCCATCACCCGGCGCTCCATGTGCACCCCCCTCCCCGACGCCCTCGACGACGCCATCGTCGCCGCCATGATCAACCCTGCCATGTCCTCCTGGGCCGCCCTCGCACATCGCGCCCATTTCGTCTCCGGAGAAAACATCCTCATCCTCGGCGCCACCGGCTGCTCCGGTCACCTCGCCGTGCAAATCGCCCGCCGCTTCGGCGCTCGCCGCATCGTCGCCGTCGGCCGCAACCCCCGGGCCCTCGAAGAAACCAAATCCCTCGGCGCCGACGCCACCATCCTCCTCAATCAGGATCGCGACGGCCTCGTCTCCGCCTTTCGCGACGAAATCTCCAATAACAAAATCGACGTCATCCTCGACTACCTCTGGGGCCCTCCCGCCGAAGCCCTCCTCGCCGCGGTCGTCCAAAAAGGACTCGACCACGAATCCCGGCGCCTCCGCTACATCCAGATCGGTAACAGCGCCGGCCCCAACCTCTCGCTCCACGCCGCCACCCTCCGCAGCTCCGGCCTCGAACTCATCGGCAGCGGATTCGGCAGCGTCTCCATGGACAAGATCTTCGAGTCCCTTCGCGCCGTTCTCCAGGAGGCCGCCAAGCAGCCCTTCCGGATCAAACTCGCCGCCGCCCCTCTCCGCGACGTCGAAAAGCTCTGGAACTCCCACGAACACGCGCGCCTCGTCTTCCAACCCTGAAGCCTTGTGCGCGGTGTCCCTGATCGTTGAACCCTGATCCCCGTTTTTCTTACCTGCTGCCTATTGCTCGTCTTTCCCCCGAGCACCCGTCACCCGCATCGGGGAAATCTCAAAACGATTCAGCCCCGCCAGCACCGACGGATCGTTCTCCCCAAACACCCGCGCCTCCGCCTCGCTCTCCACCTCAAGAATCCCCACGCCGAATGTCCCATCCCGCGCCAGCACCGGACCGTAGAGCAGCACCCTTCCCACCCTGAACTGCTCATAGAAGTAATCGGCGTGCTGCTTCATAATGGCCAGCTCCTCGGCATTCGCGTCCTGCGCAAAGCTCGGACGCGGCGGAATCAGCTTCATGTAGTAATGCTGTTTCGGCATCTGCGAATTCTACCTCGGAACCCCAAACGATTCGCCAGTCTCGCCGTCAGGCTTTCCGCGCTTTCCATCGATTCCCTATTGCTTTTCTGAGCCCGGTGCCCGGTGCCCGGTGCCCTGCCCTTCCCTGTCCACCCCTGAACACCAACGCCCACTCCCGGACACCGATTCCCTCCCTGTCCCCTGAACGCTGATCGCTGAACGCTGCCTTGCTGTTCCCTGTTGCCTATTGCCTGTTGCCTATTGCCTGTTTTTGCAGTTGCCTGCTCCCTGCCTTATGGCCCATCATGTGCTCCATACCCACCGATACCGCCCGAGGCCTCCATGCAAAGCTTCCTTCAGGACCTGAGCTTCAGCGCCCGCACCCTCCGCAAGTCTCCAGGATTCGCCCTCACCGCCATCCTCACCCTCGCTCTCGGCATCGGCGCAGTCACCTCCATCTTCTCCGTCGTGAACTCGGTTCTCCTCAAACCCTTCGCCTTCGCGAGCCCCGACCGCCTCGTCATGCTGCGCGAATACCTGCCCGAGCTGACTCCCGGCCCTCTGCCCGACAATCCCAAACACTTTCTCAACTGGCAGAGCAACACGAAGACATTCTCCGGCGTCTCCCTCATCCAAAACCACGACTACAGCCTCTCCGCCACCACGGACCACCCTGAAATCGTCAGTGGCCTCGATGTCGAACCCAACTTCTTCGACGTCCTCGGCATTCACCCCGTCCTCGGCCGCTCCTTTCTCTCCATCGAAGCCACCAACGGCCACGACAGTGAAGTCATCCTCTCCTGGAGCGCGTGGCAACGCTATTTCCACGGCGATCCCGCCGCCATCGGCCAGACCCTCCGCGCTGGTGGCATGCCGGCTACCGTCGTCGGCGTCATGCCCCACGGTTTCTCCTTTCCCCTCGTCACGGAAATGTACTCGCCCACAGCGCAAAGCTCCGGAAAGCCCTACGAGATCTTCGCCCCCCTGGTCATCCCTCCCAATCAATTAAGCGACAATGGCGATTACAATTTCATGGCCCTCGGCCGCCTGCGCGTCGGTGTGTCCGCCCAGCAGGCGCAGACCGAGCTCGCCACCATTCAATCTGCCTTCAACAAGTCCCGTCACCTCTCCACCAATCCCACCGTCCTGGTCGTTCCCCTCATCGTTGACGTCGCCGGCCACGTCAGCACCGCGCTCTGGCTTCTCCTCGCCGCCGTCGGAGCCGTCCTGCTCATCGGCTGCGTCAACCTCGCCAACCTCCAGCTCGCCCGAGCCGTCTCCCGCGAACGCGAACTCGCCGTCCGTGCCGCCTTCGGCGCCAGCCGCGATCGCCTCGTCGGTGCCGCTCTCGCAGACTCCCTCGTCCTCGCCGTCATCGGAGGCGCGCTCGGCATCTTGCTCTCCTTCGTCGGCGTGCAGTTCTTCGTCGCCGCAGCCCCCAAAGACCTGCCCCGCATCAATGCCATCCACGTCTCATGGCCCGTGCTCCTTGGAGCCGCCACGCTCTCCATCCTTACCGCCCTCTTCTTCGGCCTGCTGCCCGCGCTCCGCTCTATGCGCGTCGATCCGCAATCCGCCCTCCAAACCGGCACCACCCGTGTTTCCAGCGGGCGAGAAAGCCAGCGCACCCGTCATCTCCTCGTCGCCGCCGAAGTAGCCTGCACCGTCGCCCTCCTCATCGTCACCGGCCTGCTCGTCCGCAGCTTCTCCCAACTCCTCGGCCAAAATCGCGACTTCGATTCCAGCCGCGTCACTATCGCCCGCGTCTTCCTTTACGCGCCTCAGTACGGCGATGAGGTCGCCCATTCCGACCTCGCCCGCGCCGCCTTCAATGACCGCTCCCTCGCCGCCGTCGCGCAAATTCCTGGCGTGCAATCCGTCGCCACCATCTCCGAGCTTCCCCTCGGCGGCGATACCTGGATCGACGACGTCATCCGTCCCGACCATCCAGTTGATCCCGGCCACGAGCCCACTGCCAACATCCGCTGGATCAGCCCCGCCTACGCCGCCACCCTCCGCATCCCGCTCCTCGCAGGCCGCGACCTCACTGCCGACGACAAAAACCACCCCACCAACATCCTCATCTCCCAGGAGGCCGCCCGAACCATCTTTCCCGATGACGTCAGCCCCATTGGCAGGAAAGTCGATCTCGGCGGCGACAAAGGTTTCACCGTCGTCGGCATCCTCGCCGACGCCCGCATCAACCAACTCGATCACGCCGCCAGCATGATCTACATCCCCTACTGGCAGAATCCATTGTGGCGCGTCACCTTCCTCATCCGCAGCCCCCAGGCCACCGCTGGCCTCGCGCCCGCCATTCGCCGCGCCATCTGGAGCGTCGACCCCCAAGTCGCCATCCCTACCCTCAAATCCCTCGACCAGCAGGTCTCCGACTCCGTGTCCACCGAGCGCTTTCAGACCCTCCTGCTCTCCAGCTTCGGCGCCGCCGCCCTGCTCCTTGCTCTCCTCGGAATCTACGGCGTCCTCGCCTATTCCGTCTCTCTCCGCCAGCAGGAATTCGGCATCCGCATCGCCCTCGGTTGCGATAAATCCGCCCTGATGACTCTGGTCGCCCGCCAAGCCGCCTTCCCCGTCGCCGGGGGCATCCTCGCCGGACTCGCCCTCGCCTTCGCCGCCACCCGCTATGTCCGCAGCCTGCTCTACCAGACGAGCGCAGCCGATCCCGCCGCCATCACCGCCAGCATCGCTCTCCTTGTGGTCGCCGCCCTGCTAGCCGCCCTTATCCCAGCCCGCCGAGCCGCCCAAACCGACCCCATGCAGGTCCTCCGCAACGAATAAACCCTTTGCTTTTAGCTTTTTCTTGCTCGGAGCCTGAGACCTGGTAGAAAGCATCCTATCCATGGTAGAATGGTGGAAATTCCATGAGCCTCAACATCAAAAACGAACAGACCCACGCATTAGCTCGCGAATTGGCAGAAATTACCGGCGAAAGCATCACTGGCGCGGTCACCGTGGCGGTTCGTGAGCGCCTGGACCGGCTCCGGCAACGAAGTAGAAAAGGCATGGCCGCTCAGTTGATGGCCATTGGTGCCGACTGCTCGGCCCGCCTGCCTGAACCGTTCCGCTCCATGAACCCCGACGACCTGCTCTTCGACGAGAATGGCATGCCCAAATGATTGTGGACTCCTCAGCGCTGGTCGCCATTCTTCGAGGCGAACCTGAGGCGGCCGCCTTCGCCCTCTTCATCGAAGATGCGGTTTGTCGAATATCCGCAGTCAACTATGTCGAGGCAGCAGTCGTGATGGACAGCGTTCGAGATCCAATTGTCAGTCGTCGCTTCGATGATTTGATTCAGCGCGGGCAGATAGCCGTTGAATCGGTCACCGAAACCCAGGCTCGCATTGCGCGGCAGGCATATCGCGATTTTGGCAAAGGAAGTGGTCACCCCGCCAGGTTGAATTTTGCGGATTGCTTCGCTTATGCCTTGGCTAAGGACTTCGGTGAGCCCCTTCTGTTCAAGGGCGACGATTTCTCTCGCACGGACGTATCCTGCGCCGTCCCCTGATCTCAGGACTGCCCACCGAACTCCACTCTCAGCCTTCTCCCCTGCCCGCTGCTCTCCCGCGCCAGCTCGATCAACCGCGTAGTCCGCCACGCCTGCTCCGGCTTTACTTCCAGCTCCGCCTTCCCCAGCAACGCATCCCGCAGGTTCGCGTAGAACCCCCGATAATCCCCCTTCAGCGTCCGCACCCGCCTGCTTACCGGACCAGCCAGAGGACCACCCTCTCCCTCGCAAATCCGGAGCTCACCCCAGTCCGTCTCCGGATCCTCCCCAAATCCCGGCGAATCGAAACCCATCCCCGCCTTCAGCTGATCCTCCTGCGGATCGAGCCCCCACTTCACAAAACTCCCCTTAGTCCCATGCACCACATAGCGCGGCCCCGGCGCGCACGCCGTCAGCGTCGCCCGCAGCAGCACCGTCTTGGGCGGCTTCGCGTACTCCAGGAAAATGTCCCACGCATCGTCCACCGCCGCAGCCTCCCGCTCCACCCGCACGCTCGCAAAGATCGTCTCCGGTGCCCCAAACAGCGTCAGCGCCTGATCGATCACATGTGGCCCCAGATCGAACAGTGTCCCACTCCCTTGCCCAGGCATCTCTCTCCATGCAAGCCGCGGTTGCTGACGAAACCGGTCGTAGTGCGCCTCATAGCTCACCAGCCGCCCCAGCTCCCCGTCCGCGATCACCTGCCGCAGCGTCAGAAAATCTCCATCCCACCGCCGATTCTGATACGCCGTCAACAGCAGCTTCCGCTCCCGGGCCGTTTTGATCAGATCCGCCGCCTCCGCAGACGTCAGCGTGAAGGGCTTATCGACCACTACATTCCGTTGCGCATGCAAACACTGCTTCGCCAGCTCATAATGCGAATAGCTCGGCGTAGCAATCACCACCAGCTCGATCCCCACATCCCCAAGCATCTCCTCCACCGATCGCGCCACCTTCGCCCCCGGATAAGCCTTCGCCGCCTCATCCCCGGTCCGCTGCACCACCGAAGCCAGCTCCAGCCCCGGAGTCGCCTCCACCACCGCGGTGTGAAAAATCCGCCCCGCCAACCCAAATCCAACAACACCCACCCGTATCGATTCCCGCATAACACCCCCTTTTACGAAAGAAAACTATAACCGCTGCGATAAAACGGAGCACTCCTGTCTCCCATCTCCCTCCTGTCTCCGGTTTTTCTGACCGCTGATCGCTGATCGCTGCACATCCTGTACCCTGTACTCGCCATGCTGCTCGAACTCCGAGCCGAAAACTACGCCGTGATCGACCACGCCATCGCCGGTTTCGGCCCCGGCCTGAATCTCCTCACCGGCGAAACCGGCGCCGGCAAATCCATCCTCGTCGATGCCCTCGCGCTGCTCATGGGCCAGAAAGCCTCCACCGGCCTCATTCGCCACGGGGCCGACCGCGCCGTCCTCTCCTGCGTCTTCGAATCCACCCCCGGCGCCGAGCTCATCCTCGAAGCCAACGGCATCGACACCGACAGCGACGAAGTCATCCTCCGCCGCGAAATCCTCGCCGACGGCAAAGGCCGCGTCTACGTCAACAACCAGCCCGCCACCGTCGCCGTCCTCCGCGCCCTCGCCCCCGAACTCGCCCTCGTCCACGCCCAAAGCGAAACCGTCTCCGGCTTCGATCCCGCCCAGCAGCGCATCCTCCTCGACCGCTTCGGCGGCCCCTCGCTTGAAGCCGCCCTCACCGCCACATCCGACGCCTTCACCCGCTGGCATGAAATTCAGGACCGCCTCTCCGAATTAGAAAAAAACGAGCAGGACCGCCTCCGCCTCGCCGACCTCTGGACCTTCCAGGCCCGCGAAATCCAGGCCGCCTCTCCCGAACCCGGCGAAGACGAAGCCCTCGAAACCGAGAAGCGCGTCCTCGCCAACGCAGAAAAACTCCAGGCCGCCGCCATCAGCGTCAACGACGTTCTCTACGAAGACGACCACTCCGCCGAAACCGCGCTCCAGGCCGCGCAGAAGCATCTCGAAGAACTGGCTCGCTACGACCCATCCTTTGCCGAACCAGCCCAACAGATCGCCGCCGCCCGCGCCACCGTCGAGGACGTCGCCTCCACCGTCCGCGTCTACGCCGATCGCATCGACGCCTCGCCCGAGCGCCTCGCCGAAATCGAAAACCGCCTCGCCCTCCTCGACCGCCTCAAGCGCAAGTACGGATCGACTCTCGCCGACATCATCGCCTCAGGCGAAGAAGCCGCGCGCAAGCTAGCCGAAATCGAGAACCGCGACGAAATCCTGAAATCCCTCCGCGCCGACCTCACCAAAGCCGCCGAGACTTATAAAACAGCCGCTCGCGCCCTCACCACCGAGCGCCTCGCCGCCGCAAGAAAACTTGAGAAGCTAGCCGAGTCCCAGATCAACGACCTCGCCATGAAGGCCCGCTTCACCATCGCCGTCGCGCCCAATGAAGACCCCGCCGCCTGGACCGCGCACGGCTGGGACCAGGTCGAGTGCCGCATCGCCACCAATCCCGGCGAGCCCATGCAGCCCCTCGACCAGATCGCTTCCGGCGGCGAAATGTCCCGCGTCCTCCTCGCACTCAAAGTCAGCGTCGAAGAAGGAGCCAACCGCGCGCGCGCCCGCAAAATCCAAACCCCACGCACCCTCGTCTTCGATGAAATCGACATCGGCATCGGAGGCCGCGCCGCCGAAGCCGTCGGCCAAAAACTCAAAGCCCTCTCGCGCGCCCAGCAAGTCCTCTGCGTCACCCACCTTCCGCAAATCGCCGCCTTCGCCGACCAACACTTCCTGATCGAGAAGCAGGAAAAACAACGCCGCACCCAAACCTCCATCCGCCTCCTGACGCCAAAAGAACGAGCCGAAGAAATAGCAAGAATGATCAGCGGCGCAACAGTCACAGAAACCTCCCTCCGCCACGCCGAACAAATGTTGAAGACCAGCACCACCTAAAAGCTGTCATCCAGAGCGAAGCCGCCTAACTCGTTGCGCCCGCGTTGGGCGCAACAAACAATCCAGTCGCGAGTCGAAAGCCTGCCCTGAGTGAGTGGCCGAAGACCGCGAATCGAATGGGGACCTGCATTCTCGACTTTCGTCCCCGGAAACCGCAATAACGCGGATCGCACCCGCACCCCAACTGGCATGCCGCATCCGCAAAATGTGGCTATGGCCAGCCGCACATGTCCCGAAGACACTCGTAAAATGCCCAGCGCCCATCTTCTGAACGAAACGTCCACCCCCAACGAACATTCGTCGATCACCCACAGCGGAATATCGTCGACCCCAGGCATTTATGTCTATGCGCTGGGTGCCATCGTGCTCGGCGTCACCGGCCTCGTCTGGAGCGACTTCGCCACCAACTGGCAGCGCGTCCCGGCCAACGTGCCCCTTCGCCAGACGCTCGCCTACCTCACCGCTGTCTGTGAGCTCGCCACCGGCGCTGCCCTTTTGTGGCGTCGCACCGCTCGTGCCGCCGCCGCCACGCTCGCCATCCTCTACTTTGTCTTTGTGTCGCTCTGGGTGCCCCCCATCCTCCGCGCTCCCGCTATCTACGACTCATGGGGCAATTTCTTTGAGGAGTCTTCGCTCGTCATCGCGGCCCTCGTCCTCTGGGCATCGTTGGCGCCGCCCGGCTCAGTCTGGGCTGCCCGCAGAACAGTCATCAGCCGTCTCTACGGTATCTGCGCCGTCTCCTTTGCCCTGGATCAACTTGTTTACCTCAAGGGCGTAGCCACCTGGGTCCCCAAATGGATTCCCCCCGGGCAAATGTTCTGGGCCATTGCCACCACCGTCTGCTTCCTGCTGGCCGCAGCCGCCATTCTCTCCGGCATCCTCGCCGGTCTCGCCGCGCGCCTGCTCACAGCCATGATCGTCGGCTTCGAACTCCTCATCTGGATTCCAAAACTCCTCGCCGCGCCCCACGATCATTTCTCATGGGCCGGCAACGCTGTCTCTGTAGCCATGGCCGGAGCAGCCTGGGTCGTCGCCGGCTCCCTCAACCACTCCCCCTCCAAGTCGAACTAATTCGTCGAACCGGCCACAAAATGCACTACACTGTAGTGCATGAAGACCGAAGTCTATAGCTGGCGTGTCTCCTCCGAGCTCAAGCAGCACCTCGAGCGCGAAGCGCGCCGGCGCAAAGCTTCCATCTCCTCTATCCTCGACACCGCCGCCCGCGAGTGGCTTGCGAAGAGCCGCGCCAGCATCGCCGACGATGAAGAGCAAAAGCGTCTCCACGCCGCCGTGGCTCCGCTCCTTGGAAGCATATCGAGGATCATCCCCTATTCGCCCGAAATCCTGCGTGAAACCGTCCGGCGCCGCGTGAAACAACGCTATGCCCGCTGACCCGCCCGTCACCCTGGTCGATACCGGCGCCATTCTGGCCATCCTCAATCGGAAGGACCCGTGGCACGAGCTCTGCATGGAAACCATTGGTCAACTCCCCTATCCACTCCTTACCTCTGAAGCCGTCCTCACTGAGCTGTTTCACCTGGTCGGCCGCTTTCGCAGCGACGCGGAATCGGCCTGGAAGTTCATCCGCTCCGGCGCCCTCACCGTCGCCACCATCGCCGATGACGAACTGCCTCGCCTCCACGAACTCATGTCGCGCTACTCCGACCACCCCATGGATTTTGCCGACGCAACCCTCGTCTACCTGGCCGAGCGCGAATCCATCTCCACCATCTTCACGGTGGACCACTCCGATTTCACCACCTACCGCATCGCAGGCAGACGCAGGTTCCGCGTCCTCCCCACCGACCGCCCGCAACGATAAACTCCAAAAGGCGCGGTCTGGGTCGTTGCCGACTCGCTCAATTATTGCCCCGGTGGAAAACTGCGGGGTGGTGACTGATTCTGCTGGGCTTATGGTAGAGGTAACCTTCGTTACCGGATTAACCTTCTGAAAAGATGTCATTTGCATGACGCCTTTGACTGGTTCATTCACGTACGTGAATGCGTCATTGGTGCTCGCGATGGGGCCAAGTGATTGAAAACATGGCATGTGCGTGCCGCTTGCGAGTGATTCATTCGCCAGCGCGACGGGTTGCTGCCCGCTCGACATCTCCGGGTTTGTTTTCATGGTCACAGGGTTCTCCTGAAAGTAGAAAAGCCGCCAGAAAATGGCGGCTTTTCGTTTTCTACTCTTAACTTCAGAATATCAGGTTCCGAGGAAAAAACTGCCAACTTTCTTTAGGTGTTTTGGCGGGGAAGTGGTTTGGAATGAGGAGGACGTTACTTTGGGTAAGTGCTCGGGGGTTGACAGTTTTTCACCTTCGGAGGGAAGCAGGCGATTCGCTTCTTGTACGAACGTCCCAACGCCATAACATGGGGCGGCCGGATTGGCGGAGAGCGAAGATCAGCCGGCTATGGCTTGTCTTCTGGGGCGACCGCCTTTGCGGCCGTTGGCGCGTGCAGATTTTCGCTTGGCGGGAGTGGTTACGGCGCCGCCGCGCCGGCCGATCTCGGCCATCCATTGGCTGGTGCCGTAGACGTCGCGGAGGAGGTTGGGCACGTAGTGATCGAGATTGAGGGCGGGCCAGCGGAGTCCGGTACCGTTACCAGTGATCCTGACCTGGGAAGCTTGCGCTTTGGTGGCTCGCTGGAGGCCCTGGATGTTTTCGATCGGGATGACGCGGCGCTGGCCGTTACTGAGTTTGAGAATGAGCAGGTTCAAGCCGGGGCCGGACTTGTAGTCTGCGGTGATGACGCGGGGTTCGTCAGGCAGACTTGCAGCTCGTTTAATGGCTCGGTCGATTTCGGCGTCGGAGGTGAGGACTTTATGTTTGGTCATGGATGGACTCCCAGAGCGCGACGAGTTCTTCGAAGTGAATCGCCGCTGAGTTCAGGATTTTTCGGACATCGGACCGTTTGGCATCGGCGGGGCGAACACAATCGTTCCGGTCAGCCAGGGCGACGTTGCCATCGTGGCGCAGATCAACGATGACCTCGGTTTCGCCGAGGAAGCCATGGACGTGACGCGGAGGATGGTCGTTCGAGTAAGCGACAAATCGGATGCCATCGAAAGTCAGCGAGCCCAGGGTCTGAATAACCCAAGCTGCATGGGTTCATGATAGCACATGAACCTTGGGGCGAGAGGCTCCCGCTATGGTCAAGGCATGTGCTACTTGATTGAAGACATGGCAGGTGCGTGGCGCTTGTGATGCATCGCTCGGAATAGGGACGACGAAGCGTAGAATTGAGAGCGCAGCGAGGGACATTTTATGGCCTACGACAATCTGGAAACTGACCATCACCTCACTCCGAAAAGGATGGGTGGACGGCGATAGGCGCTTTATGGGAAAGACCACGAGCAAGAAATCAGTCCCGCCGGATCGCATTCTCACGATGACCCAGAAAGTTTATCAGCGGTCTATGTACTCGGCTGAGGAAGTAACTGTGCGGGAAACGTGGCGTGGCGAAGGATCTCCCGAATTCATCCGCAAGCTACAGAAGAAGTTCCCGTTCCCGGATTAGATGTTTCACTGGATCGGGTTGGCGGGTTGTTTCTGTGTGGCGGGAAAGGGCAGAGGAGGCTTGGAGGGTTCTGGGGGCATGAAAATGATGCCTGCAATGTTGAATTGGTCTTTGCGCTTCAGCTGCTTTTCATCGCAGGAGTAAAAGACGCCGCAGTCAAGAGTCATGGCTGTAGCGATGTGGAAGCAGTCCCACTTTCTCCGTTTGTTGTCCTCTCGGTCTTTTTTCTGGGTTTGGTCGATGATGTTGGCCTCAAGCTTCGCTGCTGTTAGCGCAACCTCCTTCGTGACCCCTTCGATCCGAGCCAACTTGTCAACCTTGGTGTAGTTGTCCTCCGCCTTCGTTCCCTTTCGGTATGAGAGAACCGACACCTCTTGAATCGTGACGATGGACGTGTAGATTCTCACCTTGTCTTTTTTTAACTCTTTAAGCAAGTCCTTGATCTTGGCAGCGCTGGCATCCCCCGTGAATATCGACAGGAAGACGCTGCTGTCGAAATAGACTGGCCGCGTCACTCGTCATCACCCCTCATTTCCAGCAGAGCCTGAGCGAATCCTTCTGGGAAAGCTTTTCGATCACTTCCGTACAGCTCATCGAAGGCAGATTCATAGTCGCGCTCTGTATCAGGCGTGATCGTCTTCGCAATCAGTTTGGGCGTAGCAATCCGATAATATTTCGCGGTACCGGTGATCTGAACCTGCTCACTAAAGAGCGCAGCTACTTCGCGTCTTTTCTCCTGAGGGAACTGAACGCGCCATGTCTCGCCGTTGTCTCGCCGGAGTTCCCCCCAAAAACCTTTTTGCTCTTCCTCATCAGCAACATCTGCTTTTAACTCGTATAGCTTTCCGCTAATAGCGGTGTCCTGCATCTGGAAGACCGGGGCCTGCAGAGATATCGCTGTGGCAATGGCCGCTTCGCCAAAAATGGCTGCAGTGGGCCGCTTTGCTCCAGGCGTCCTAAGAGTAATTTGCAATTCCGTCTTGTCAGTCTCCTGGATCTTCGCAATTCGATTCAGGCGACGAACGATAGTCCTGTCGGCCTCCCCTTTTGGGGTGTACCGCCTGTTTTCCAAAGACTTGATCGTCTCCACGATGTGATGAGCTGCGTGTACCCCAGCCTGAATGTTGCTTGTTACTGCAATCTGCGCCTGTACGCTGCCTTTGCGGAAAAGAACGCCGCTGGTTCCCGCAAGCAATTCCAGACCGAACTCCACGGTCTGGTGCTCCAGCCCCATGTTGCGGTGAATATCGCGACCTGCATCTGCCACCATTTGGCGGACTTCCTCAAGAACTCGAAGAACATGATCGAGGGGGAGACGTTGCCGTTCGGCCAAACCCCTTTGAAGCTTCACAATAAGGATGGGTTCATCTAACGCTGCGTTGTGCTTAGGCATGTTTCCTCCCAGTGTTACGCTTGTGGGAGAACGTTTGTGATCGGTCTTGCAAGCACCGACGACACACTATGGACAAGACACGATCAAACCAGCCAGCTCCTGCTCTCCAACCAAAGTCACGCCCGTTCACGCGGGATGACTACCACAACTTTTGAGACGAGCGGTCAATTTGCCCCCTCACGAACCTGCTCTAAGAGCGAAACAAAATCGGCTCGTTAGGCCCCGCCCGATTGTACCGGAACCCATATTCGCCCAGGTAGCTCTGGAGGTGTTTCCGGGAACCCGTGTGATACACCCCGCCAGTTCCCCGCTTCAGTAGGCTCCAGAGTCCCTCAATCCGAGCAGCCGCTGGAGCTGCACGGCGAGAAATTCATCGGTCGCGTGGAGCAGGCTCGAGGTCCTGGGTGCGAAGAAAGGAGGGTGAAAAGAAGACTAGCCGCGCTCGGGCGCCAGTTCAGTCACTTTGCGGTCGTAGACGCCGATCAGCGAATTCCAGCGGACGTAAAGCAGCTCTTCGAGCATCTTGATTCCGTCGCGCAGATAGCTCATCCGCGTCCGCTCGTCGTGGCCCCAGGTTACCGGAACTTCTTTAATGTTGTAACCACGTTTGAGGGCAATGAAGAGAATCTCCGGATCGAAGCCCCAGCGCTCGATGCGCTGCAGCTGAAAGATGGTCTGCGCCACGTCCCGCCGGAACGCCTTGAAGCCGCACTGCGTGTCCGCAAACGGAAGACGCATGATCATGCGCGTCACCACGTTGAAACAGCGGCCGAAGAACTGCCGGTAGAGCGGCTGATGGATCGTCTGGCGGCTAACCTCAAGCCAGCGCGAGCCGATCGCTATATCCGCGCCCTCGCGAATGGCCGCAAACAGCCGCTCCGCCTCACCCATCGGCGAAGAAAGATCGGCGTCGGTGAACATCACGATGTTGCCGCTGGCGCGCAGCATCCCGTTGCGCACGCTATAGCCCTTGCCGCGATTGGTCGGGTTCTGGATCAGCCGGACACGGCTGTCTTTGGCCGCAAATCCCTGAATGATGGCCGCTGTGTCATCGCTCGAGCCGTCATTGACCACCAGCACCTCGGCATCCCAACGCTTCTCGTCGAGCGTACGCAGCACTTCGACGAGCGCAGGCCCGATGCGGGCGCTTTCGTTGTAAGCCGGGATGACGATGCTGTATTGAGGGTTCACGTTATGCTCGAATTGCTTCGCTGGCAGACGATTTGCCCACTTCGACAGCGTCCGATCGGTCGGCGTCGCAGCAAGGCAGTGGCTGACAGGGAAATCCATCTTAATGATAAGCGCATCTAACTCCGGCTGCCAAGGGTTATTTTGTCCCACCCAGGTGTTACACTCGCCAATATGGAAGAGCCACTCGGACAGGTAGGCGGAACCCCGCAACCCCTTACTCCTCAATACGCAAAGCCTCGTCGGCGCTTCTGGATCTGGTTCGTCGTCGGTGGTGGGCTGCTCTTCGGCTTCATTGCCGTGGCGTCTTTGCTGATCTATGCCGCCGCCCGCTCTTTCGGGGGGTCGGACGACGGATTTACGTCCCTCGGCGACAACATCGGCGTTATCGACATTGACGGCGAAATCCTGTCCGCCGAGTCAACCGTCGACCAGCTACGCAAATACGACGAAGACAGCTCCATCAAAGCCATCGTCCTTCACATCGATTCGCCCGGCGGGGCAGCCGCGCCTTCGCAGGAGATTTACCACGAAGTGCTGCGCATCCGTGAGAAGAAGGACAAGCCGATCATCGCCTCGATCGAAAGCGTCGGGGCCAGCGGGGCGTACTACATCGCCTCGGGCGCCAGCAAAATCTACGCCAACGACGCCAGCGTGGTCGGCTCCATCGGCGTCATCATGGAGTGGACCAACTACGGCGACCTGCTCACCTGGGCCAAGCTCAAGCCTGAAGTCATCCACGCCGGTGCTCTCAAGGACGCCGGCGACCCGTCACGCGAAATGACGCCCGAGGAACGCGTCTATTTTCAGGGACTGGTCGACAATATGTACGGGCAGTTTGTTACCGACGTTGCAAACGGGCGTCATTTGCCCGCCAGCCAGATCAAAGCGCTGGCCACGGGACAAGTCTGGACCGGCCAGCAGGCGCTTCCGCTGCACCTGATCGACAAGGAGGGCGGCTTTCGGGACGCGCTGCTTGAAACGGCTAAATCGGTGGGGATCTCGGGCGAACCGAGCGTGGTCAAGCCGCTGATCCGCCATCGAACCATCTGGGATGTGCTTTCCGATCCCGACGACCTCTTCCACAACCCCGGGAAAGTGTTTGAAAGACACGCGGGCTTCTATTTCCTCTGGCGCTAAGCCGGCCGGCAGTCTCGCGGTCGGCACCACGCTTCGGGCCCGTCCAGCGGCCGGAGCGTGGAGAAATCCCGCAACTGCTTGACTTTGCAAGCCCAGGAGATTGCATCTACTATGGTGAACAGAGGGCTAACCCAAATCGGAGCCACCCCCACCATGACGAAAGCTGACCTTGTTGAGGAAGTGACCAAGCTGGGCGATCTGACGCGGCGCGACAGTGAGACCATCGTGGAGACTATTTTCGATTCCGTGATCGGCGCGCTGAAGTCCGGCGACAAAATCGAGATTCGTGGTTTTGGCAGTTTTCGCATCCGTCAGCGTAAGCCGCGTATTGGACGGAATCCAAAGACCGGCACCAAGGTTGAGGTCCCGGCAAAGAAGGTTCCCTACTTCAAGCCCAGCAAGGAATTGCGGGACCTCGTGAACCCCGGCGCCTCTGCTCCACCACCGTCGGAAGCGGCGAAGAGCCAATCCGATGCCGGCGGCACAGCAGCCTGATCGCCCGAATCTCCGGCGATTCGCTTCTTCATTTGTAGATGAGCCTGATCGCGATTTCTGTCGTCGGAAATTTCACGGCCACCGACCCGGCCTGAAACGAAGGTGCCGACAGTACCACTCGCGGATTATTGGCAAATCCAAAACCCTCCTTCGGAATGCCAAAGAAGTTACGATCCAGTTTCATGTTGGAGTTCTCGTCGTGGATCACCACAACGCCGTAACGTCCTGGAGGCACCTGAAAAACCTCCACAGCCTGATTGTCCGCGATGGGAAACCCTCCCTGCACCGCCGCTTTTGATTTGTCCTCCGGCCATCCGGCAGGAGACGAAAAGAGAACGCCTCCCGCGGTCCCGTTGTTATCGCGGAATCCGGTCACTTGAATGCGCAGCATGCACGAAGGCTGGCCCGGGAGAGGCGCAGAATAGTGTCCTCTGGGATCTCGCTGCGGCAGTGCGGACNNCAGGAATGCGGCGATGCGTAACGTCACAGGGGGTTGGACGCTTCGGGGAATCACGCGAGAGCATTGACTTTGTTGTTCTATTGTCATTTCTTCTGAAACCCTCGTTACTGGTTCGCGATCCAAATTGCGCGCTACAATCCCATTCGAAGAAAGCAGCTTAATGAAGTTCTCCGCCCACCGCTTGGTCATCGTTGTCGCGTTCTGCTTCGCGCCGCGCGTCGTCTGCGCTCAATCGCCGGCGGGCGGGCAGAGTCCGCAAGCTCCGGACTGGGCGCAGCCCGGTTCAGCAACACACGCGCAGGTCGCTCCACCGCCGGATTTCCATCGCCCGAGCACGAACTTCAACTCGCCTATTGGCATCTTTGAAGGCCAGTCGGACGTNNCCGCCGGCTATAACATCTGGTATACCCGCGATGAGTTCCGCTATCTCTGGAAGAAAATGTCCGGCGACGTCTCGCTGGCGGCTGACATCGCCTTCCCCGACCCCAAAGGATACGGCGACCGGAAGGCAGTCCTCGTTATCCGCCAGAGCCTTGATGACGATTCGAAAGAAGCAATCGTTGCGCTGCATGGTCTCGGCATGATTCAACTGGCGCTGCGGCCGGAGAAAGACGTTCGCGTGAAGGATATGGAATATCGCATCGGCGGCCGCGGCCGCCCCGGCGGAGTTTCGGCCGACAGCCTCGTCCCCGTCATGGCCAGGCGGATCGGAATCGAAAAGCGCGGCGACTCTTTTGCGCTCTTCGTCTCTCTCGAAGGCGAACCGATGCACCAGTTCGGACCACCCATCCAGTTGCACCTCGATCCGCCCTTCTATGTTGGCCTCGGCTTCTGCTCGCATCTTCCTACGACCTCCGATACCGCTGTCCTTTCGAACGTCGTCCTCGAGAACTCTGCTGGGCAGGTCCGCTAAACCGCTCCGTTCATTTACCTGACTTTCTTCCGAATTCACGCCTGCGCGCAAGCAGAGTCCGAATCGGGTAGGGTGATGAGTTAGCCAGTTTCATCTGAAAGAAGCCTCCTATGCATGCCTCATCCGTCGCTGAAGTCGCTTCAACCGCTCTTCGAAACGCCGCGGCCTATCCGATTCGCCGCGTCGCTGTGCTGGGCGCAGGAACCATGGGATCGCGCATCGCCGCGCATATCGCCAACGCCGGATTCGCAATCCTTCTGCTCGACGTCGCTCAGCCCGGCGACCCCAATCGTCTCGCCACTCAGGCTCTCGAGGCCTTAAGGAAATCCAAACCCGCAGCCCTGGCTTCACCCGAGTTCGCCGCACGCATAACGACCGGCAATTTCGACGACGACCTACCGAAACTCAAAGAGTGCGACTGGATCATCGAAGCTGTCGCTGAGAACATGGAGATCAAGCACGGCCTTCTCGCTCGAGTCGCGCCGCATCTACGCCCCGACGCCATTCTCACCACCAACACCAGCGGCCTTCCGGTCACCGAGATCGCTCAGGCCCTGCCGCAGGATCTTCGCCCACGCTGGTTCGGCACGCATTTTTTCAATCCCCCGCGGTACATGCAACTGCTCGAGATCGTGGCCACCGCCGACAGCGATCCCGCCGCCGTCGCCTCCGTCGCGCGCTTCGCCGAGATTCACCTCGGCAAATCTGTTGTCCCCGCCAACGACCGACCCAACTTCATCGCCAACCGCATCGGCGCCTTTTCTCTGCTCAACACCATCCGCGTGATGCAGAACCTCGGCCTCACCATTGAAGAAGTCGATGCCCTCACCGGCAAGCCCCTCGGCTGGCCAAAGACCGGAACCTTCCGCCTCGCCGATATGGTGGGCCTCGATGTACTCGGCAGCGTCGTTCGAAACTTCGCCGCTAACACGAAGGACGAGCGCTCTGACGTGCACCTTCCCGCCTTCCTGGACACCATGCTCGAGCGCAAATGGTTTGGCGACAAGACCGGCCAAGGCTTCTATCGCAAGCAGGGTGAGGACCGTCTCATTCTGGACCTCACCACACTCGACTACCGCTCCGGGCAAAAGCCCAGGCTTCCCGCCCTCGACGTCGCAAAGCAGATCGAATCGCTCCCAGAGCGCATTCGCACGCTACTCGGCGGCAATCCCGAGAAGGACAAAGCGGCTGCTTTTTACTGGCAGATCCTGCCCGACCTGTGGCTTTACGCCGCTAACCGCATCGGCGAAATCAGCGACAGCATCGCAGACATCGACCGCGCCATGCGCACCGGCTTCAACTGGGAACTGGGCCCGTTCGAAATGTGGGACGCTGCCGGAGTCTCCGATACCACTTCGAAGCTGCGCGCCCAGGGTCGCACGCTCCCGCCAGCACTCGAAAAGCTGCTGGCCGCCGGGCAAACATCGTGGTATCGGCACAGCGGAGCCGAATACTTCGATCCGCAATCGTCGACGTGGCTCCCCATCGAACCGCCGCCCTCCGCCGTCATCACTCTCAGCCACGCGAAACGCTCCGGCGGCATCGTCGCAGAAAATTCCGGCGCATCCCTTATCGACGTGGGCGACGGCATCGCCTGCATCGAGTTCCACACCAAGATGAACGCGCTCGGCGGCGACATCGTCAGCTTCGTCCGCCAGACCCTTCGCCCCGAGAGCGACCACGTCCGCAACTTCCGCGGCTTCGTCATCACCAACGACGCAACCAACTTCTCCGCTGGCGCCAACCTCGTCCAGCTTCTTCTCGCTGCTCAGGATGAGGAGTGGGACGAGATCGACCTCTACATCCGCGCCTTTCAGGAGATGACCCAGGCCATCAAGTTCTGCCCATGCCCGGTCGTCGTCGCTCCGTTCGGCCTGGCGCTGGGCGGCGGCTGCGAAGTCTCCCTACACGGAGCCGCCCGTCAGCCTCATCTTGAGCTTTACATGGGCCTCGTCGAAGCCGGCGTCGGCCTCATCCCCGCAGGCGGCGGCTGCAAAGAGATGACACTCCGCGCCATCGAAATCGCCACAGCAGCGGCGCCCTCGGCCTCGCGATCTGACTCTGTCGAACTCCACCACGCGATGCGCACAATCTTCGAAAACCTCGCCTTGGCGAAAGTCTCCACCTCGGCTTACGAAGCACGCGATCTCCGCCTGCTGCGCCCCTCCGATAGCATCACCATGAACCGCGACCGTCTGCTCCACGACGCAAAATCCCACACCATCGCTCTCGCCGAAGCTGGTTATAACACGCCACTGCACCTCACCAGCATTCTCGCGCCCGGCGACGGCGTCCTCGCCGCGCTCCGCCTCGGCATCCACATGCTTCACGAGGGGGAGTACGCCACAGACCACGACGTCACCGTCGCCACGCGCCTCGCCGAAATTCTCTGCGGCGGCAACATCACGCCTGGCACGCCGGTCAGCGAACAATATCTGCTCGATCTCGAACGCCAGCATTTCCTCTCGCTCTGCGGCGAGCGCAAAACGCAGGAGCGCATCGCCCACACGCTCAAGGCCGGCAGGCCACTGAGGAATTGACTGTCGATCATCCGTATGATACAAATGATCGAAAGGAGGGCGCACATGAGCTACGTCGATCCAAACAAGGTTACGGCCCCCAAGCGAATCGTCAGCGATGTTCATGTGGTCTTCGACACCCATGAGATCGAAGGGAGCTGGTCGGTAGCCCAGTTAAAGTGGGACGGTAAAGAGACCGTGGGGATTCGTTGGAACGGCGAACCCTCCGGAAGCGGAATTGGCACACCGCAGGCCAGAGGAGTGCCTACGTGGTTCATCGTGCCCGAAGAACTCCAGGATGCCGTTCTCGACAAGGCGCGCGAACTTGCAGACGGCGGTCGAAGCGCGCTTAAGGCAGGCTATCTCCAAATGGCCCGCGATTCAGAGAGGGAACGCGAAGCAGAAGAGTGGTCCGAAGGATTGATTGGAGATCCCGCTCGTGACCAGAGCTGAGGTCTGGTGGGTTTCCTTCGATCCCTCCCTCGGCGGGGAGATTCAGAAGACGCGCCCGGCAGTAATCGTCAGCAATGATGCGGCCAATGCAGTGCTGAACAGGGTCGTCGTCGTTCCATTAACCAGCAGCACTGCGAAACTCTATCCTGGAGAGGCTTATGTAACTCTCAATGGTGAGAAGCGGAAGGCCATGGCCGATCAGATTATGACTACGTCAAAGCTGCGGCTTCGAAACCGGATGGGCGTGCTTTCCGCTCGCGACATTGGATCAGTCGAAAATGCCATCCTGCTGCACCTGGGAATGTCCACGAAAAAGTAGGTCCTCAATATCTCGAGCGAGGCCAGGTTCATGAGAGACGCCGTCATCGTCAGCTCCGTCCGCACCCCGGTCGGCAAAGCACCTCGCGGAGCCCTGCGCTCCACTCGTCCCGATGACCTCGGCGCCATCGCGGTCCGCGGTGCGCTCGACCGCGTGCCCCAACTCGACCCCGGCGAAATCGACGACGTTATCATCGGCTGCGCCATGCCGGAAGCCGAACAAGGCATGAACCTCGCCCGTATCGTTGCCCTGCGCGCCGGCCTGCCCATCGAATCCGCAGCCATGACCGTCAACCGCTTCTGCGCCTCCGGCCTGCAGGCGATCGCCCTTGCCGCCGAGCGCATCCGCGGCGGAGGAGCCGATGTCATCGTCGCCGGTGGCGCAGAGTCGATGTCTTTCGTGCCCATGGGCGGCAACAAAATCGCCGTCAATCCATGGCTTGTCGAGAACTACCCCGACTCGTATCTCTCCATGGGCCTCACCGCCGAACGCGTCGCAAAGCACTACGGTATTTCCCGTGAAGATTCGGACCGATTCGCCCTCGAGAGCCATCAAAAGGCTCTCGCGGCTATCGAGCGCGGAGACTTCTCCGATGAAATTGTGCCTGTCTCTGTGACATTTTCATCGCCGAACGGCAATGGCAAACCCAAATCGACAACCACCGAATTCCGCGTCGATGAAGGGCCTCGCGCCGACTCCACGTATGACGCGCTTGCGAAACTCCCGCCCGTCTTCCATGCGAAGGGCGTCGTCACCGCCGGGAATTCCTCGCAAACCTCCGACGGAGCCGCCGCTGCCGTCGTCATGTCCGCCGAGCGCGCCGCGCAACTCGGCATCCAGCCCCTCGCCCGCTTCGTTTCTTTCGCGTATGCCGGATGCGATCCCGAAGAAATGGGCATCGGCCCTGTCTACGCGGTACCGAAAGCGCTGAAACTCGCAGGCCTGACCCTCGACCAGATCGATATCATCGAGTTGAACGAGGCTTTCGCTGCCCAGGCGCTCGCCGTTATTCGCCAGCTTGGCCTCGACCCCCCCAAGGTCAACGTCAACGGCGGAGCCATCGCCCTCGGCCATCCCCTCGGCTGCACCGGAGCAAAACTCACCGCCACGATCCTCCGCGAACTGGAACGCTGCAAAGCCCGCTACGGACTCGTGACCATGTGTGTCGGCGGCGGGATGGGTGCGGCGGGGATATTTGAGAATCTGATGTGATGGTCCGCAGATTTTCCGGAGAGCCGCAGCGAACTGCCGATAATGACTGGGAGTCAGTCGAAATTAGCCGCTTAAGGACCTACCGTGATCAGGAAACAACCCAAGGCCGATCGTGTACTCGACATCGAAGACGTATTCCTCAACCACCGCGAGGTCGCAGCCGCGCTTCGTTCTGGTGAAACCATCATCATCGAAGACGACAAAGGTCGCGCCTTCGCGCGGGCTGAGCCGGTTCCCGAAATCATTCGAAGGAAACCGGGGAAAAAGTCCAAAGCCACCGGCCTCAAGACCTCCTGATTCATCCCCGCTTCGCTCCGCTCAGCGTACGATGGTTTCGGAGCCCTCCATGGCCACAGCCTCTCTGCCCAAGATCATCCCCGGCGGCAGCTTTCTAATCGAAAACGCCGCTCCCGAAGACGTCTTCACCCCTGAAGACTTCACCGAAGAGCAGCAGGAAGTCGCACGTACCACCGCGGAGTTCGCCGAAAAATCGATCCTGCCGCGCGTCGCCGAAATCGAGGCGAAAAACTTCGCCGTCACCCGCGAGCTTCTCCTCGAAGCCGGCCAGCTCGGCCTCCTCGCCGTCGACGTCCCGGAACAGTACGGTGGCCTCGCGCTCGACAAAGTCACCTCCGCGCTGGTCGCCGACCGCATCGCCGTTTCCGCCAGCTTCTCTGTCAGTATCAGCGCGCATACCGGCATCGG
>PMSS01000151.1 GCA_003167515.1 Acidobacterium sp.
CGAGCCGTTTTTCACCACCAAAGATATCGGTGGCACCGGCCTCGGTCTCTGGATCAGCCGCGAAATCGTCGAACGCCATCGCGGATCTCTCAGGGTCCGCTCCCGCCAATCCCCCCACCTCTCCGGAACCGTCTTTACCCTCTTCCTCCCCATCGACGAACAACCCCGTTCCTGAATCGCAATCTCCGAAACAGCCGATTCGCGATGCGCGCGTGCGTGAATCAGCACTGATCCTTCGGAACCATGACGGTGAAGCTCTTGCCGAGCACCTTGACGAATCCGAGCGATTCGAGCACAAGGTCACTCGTGCGCGTTCGTTCGAGCTTGCGGCTGTAATCGCGCGAAGCTGCGGCCCATTCTCTGTGCTGCCTGTCCCCATCCGCCGCTTTTCTCGCCGACGCTTCCGGGCTTTGAGTGCAGCTCGGACAGACACTGACGAAGCCCGGCTTGCCCGGCAACAGTTCAAATGCTTCTCCGCATTTTGAGCACGTCTTTCTCATACAATCCTCCCTTTCGTCTGATCCCGACTGCACGGGGCCGGAGAGCCGCGTTCGGTAAATTGTTTTAGACTACGCCAGCCTTTTCTATCATTACGGAGGAGGCTGCCATGCCAATCTTCTTCCCACCTGCCTTTACCCCTCATAAGCCCGTTCCCAGCCATGATGAACCTGTTGAGTTGGAGCAGCACTACGAAGAGCGCTCGGATTTTGACCTCATCGGCTGGGTGTACGCAGATTTTTCATCCCCCGCCGTGACTGGCGCAATGGTGCCACACATCGTCTCCAAATCCGCACCGGATAGTCGCCTGGTCGACGCGGCAAACCGCGCATTAAGGCGCTGCTGGCGCAAGAGCTGAGTCCGCCAGCCTATTCCTGCTCGTCCTTTTCCGCGATTACCGCATTAATGGACTGATCGGTGCTGTTCACGTTCAGCCGAGCGTTGGGGCCGGCGAAGTGCGCGGTGATCGTCTGACCGGCGCCGGGCATGAAACGTTGTTCGGCGTGCCTGAGCGCATCGATACGTGCCTGCACCTGATACCACCAGTTCGACTGTGGCTCTCCGTTGAACTGGCGTCCCTGCCAATACGCCAAATGGGTGCGGATGTCCTCTGCTGAAGTCGGAAGGGGATCGTCCGGACGCGGACCCACGAGTCGAGTGATAAGCTGATCCGCCAACTCCACTCCGGCAATCGTTAGCGCGATAATCTGAGTCGTTTGAGAGGTGAACTCAATAAAGCCTTTGGCGAGGAGATACCTGATAGCTTCGCTTCGGCCTTCGTCGGACAGCCCAGCGGTCTTCGCAATCGCTACCCATTCCATTTGCCGGATGCGAGCAGTCAGAGGCATAGTGCCAACGTGGCGACGGAACTCGCAAAGCAGTCTGTGCGCTGGAATAGCATCCTGACTCATGCATTAACCCCCGAAGAGCTTGGCGATATGATCGTGAAGTAACGGCAGAAACGGGAGAATCACCGTCATGTGATCCGCAACGACAGCCATAAACGCGGCGTACCTTTCTGCTCCAGATTTTTTGTCAGGCGCTCGTTCAAGCTCCGCAAGTCTCTCCAGTATCGTCGCCCGTTTGATCCCATCCGACACACTGCTCTCAATGGCCTTCCGCAGCTCTGAGAATTGGCTGTCCTGACGAACCACGTTGACCGAATTGTCTACGCTGTTAATGTTCACTCTGGGGTTTTGGCCGTGAACAGTGATGGTGTGCCCCACAGGTGCCTCCTTCCGTGCATTTAGAGCGGTCGCACGCTGCATCTGCATCCTCGCGATGCCTTCTTTTACCGCTGTGTGCATCTCACGTTCAATGTCTAAGTGCCACGGTGCCCCTGCGCCTAAATGGTTACGCGTCACCGACCGGTCGCCTCGCACGTTTGAGATGGAGCCTGCCGCCGATTGAATCGAGGTTGACCAGAGATTCTTCTCAGCAGCATCATCGCAGGGCAAACCGTATGCATTGAACGCGTCGATGTATGCATCCGCCTGTGCAGAGATGGTCTGCTTTAAGCGATCAACCGCCCAGCGAATCAGAGCGGGGAGATATCCCGCCGCATTTCCACTATGAGCCACGCGGTTTATCACCTTGTAGCGTTCTTCCCCGAACTCGCGAATGATTCTTTCCCGTCGCGCGTTGAAAGTAGTCGCCGCGAGGCGTTCGGCTTCGGCCCTGGGTGGATCGTTCATGGGTTGTTTCGTACAGTCTACTGCCCCAACACCCCCTTCAAGATCAGGCGGGCGAGTCCTATGCTGTCGGCAACGGCGCTCACGATCCGTGGGCTCGGTGTGCTGATGTCGTCGCGGGCCAGACGCACCGCGGCGATGATTGGCAGCGGCAATGACAACCATACTCGCGTAGCGGCTGCGCTGCCCGTCCTCCCACGCGATTGCACGTTTCATCTCGCCCATGGATTCAACCTCGCTGGCGTCTCCGCGTGCTACGATGATAGGCGAAGAAGAAGCGAAGGCGCAAATAGCACCCCCGCCCAGACTGGAGGCAGTGAAAGTTGAAACGTATGGACTACACTGCAGGCCTCATTGGAGGACGATGGACGATCACGCCGCTGTCCGTTCGTGCAAAGGAACGCACACTTAAATCAGTGAGTTTTCCCACAGTAGCGGAAGCCAAGGTGTTCCTGAAGACTGCTCAGAGCGAGGGTTTCCGATTTAGCGGAGCTGATCTTATTGATCCGGCCCAGAGGCTCGTGAGGAATCGCTATTTTCACATCGGGGATAACGGGGAGTTGACTCCTTCAGGTCAGGATCGGGGACCGGAGGATACCGCGTGGGAGGTCGGCGATGTGATGCCCGGACAGGAGAGAAACACAGGAACCGAAGCCATCGTCGAGCGGATCGTAAAAGGAGAGGACGCGCACCGTTTAGGTTGCGATATTGCGTTCATCCTCCGGGTGCGGAACATCGCGAGGATGAACTAGTCGCGGCGGTCGCGGCGTATGGCTGGATAGGAAGGGGGTTCCGCTTTTTTGTCAAGTTTCCACCACTTACCCAAAGTAACAAACGTTGATAAGTGGGCACTTCCACGCCAACAAAGTTGGCAGTTTTTTCCTCTCAACCTGTTATTCTTAACTTAATAGAGTAAAAAAGAAAAAGCCGCCATCCAGGCGGCCTTCTTATTTTGAAAAGGAGGAGAAACCAAATGGCATCTTGTTCGCACCCAGGCGAAGCCAGGGCGACTGGCAACTGGCAACTGGCAACTGGCGACTGGCAACTGGCGACCGGCTGACACTCGCGAATGAATCAATGACACGCGCGACCCAACTGACCTGTTTTCAATGCCGCAAGGTACCCAAAGAAAGGAGTTACTATCCAACTCCAACAAAGCAAAGGCCCACCGGAAACACCCCCCCGGGGGGGGCATATTCAGAAGTGCCGCAGCAAGAAACCTATCCCGGCGGCCAGTGCATTTGCCGCCCGCCCAACAAATGAACGTGCAGATGATCGACAGTCTGTCCGCCCTCAGGACCAGTGCTGATGACGATTCGATAACCCTTTCCAAGCCCCTCTTCGCGAGCGATTTCACCCGCCGTCAGCAGAAGCCGGCCCAGCAGCGCCTCGTCGGCAGCCGTCGCATCGGCCAGTGACACCAGATGTTTTTTCGGGATGACGAGAATATGCTTCGGCGCTTTCGGCTCAATATCGTGAAAAGCAAGAATCAGCTCGTCTTCCCGAACTTTCTTCGCCGGAATCGTGCCGGCCACGATTTTGCAGAAAATGCAGTCCACATTTACCCCACTCTCGCATGGCCGATAACGCAATCAGAAGCGGATATAAAAGCCGGCCATCGGCTCCGACGTCAGTCGATAGCTATTTGTGGTCAGCGGCGTGAGTCCAAAATCCGGCGCCTTGTAATAGAGGCCGCGATACTGAAGCCGCAACCCAATCGCGCTGCCGAGCAGCGGATAGTTGATGCCTGCGCCAAAGTCTGCGCCCGGACGCGCCTGCCAGCTAACGTTTTGGCCCCCGTTCAGCGTGGGCGAAAAGAGCACCGCGCTGATCCCGGCAACGGCAAAAGGCCGAATGCCCAGCGCCTTCGGGCCGTGCACGTAGTACGAACCGCTGAAAGCATGCAGGTTGTGCTGGTACGCGAACGGCTGTCCCGTGTAGAACTCGCTAAAACGCGTGTAGTCATAAGCTGCTTCGTAGCCCAGCCACCAATGGAAGCTGTGCCGAAAGCTCGCTTCTCCGCCGAGCGATTTGCTGGCGGTATCGGTGATGCCGTTCCCGCTGGCGTTCGAAGTGAACTGATAGAAGCCACCAACTGCAACATCGTCGTTCCTCAGAGCCTTCTGCGCCCGCGCTGCCGAACAGAGAAGAAAGACGGAGAAAGAAGCCACGACGAACCACAAAACCCTGCGAGAAAGCATGCGCGCGGAGAACCTCCAGTTCCATAGTAACGGGCTGTTGTCCGCGCGTGCGTTCGCAGAGTTGAGACGGTCGGCTTTTCGCGCTCAGAAAGCAACGGGGCATGGTGTCAGGCGATTGGCAGGACATTCGAATCCCGGGCGTCGAAAAATCCCGGGATCCGGCCTCAATGCGCGACAACAGGAACCGATGCGCTGTGGTCTTCCCACGCCAACGTGATTTCGCCCCGGCCGCCGCCCAGGTCGGTGATCGACCATTTGAGGTTCTCGACCAGCGACGGCGGTTTGCTCATAGTCATTGCGGTCCTGCCCAGATCCTTCGAGCTGTCGTAGGCGAGGCCCCATTCCTTTGTCGCCTTGCTGACGATCAGAGTCCACTGATCAGGGTTGGAGATGTCGACGAACAGCGTGTAGTCGCCCTTGGGTACGGCAAGGTTGCCGATGGTGAGGTCGGCGTCAGTGTGCAGCGCGGTGGCGGAATTGGCTCCGGCGCGCCAGACGGGATAGTGGGGATCATGGCTGATGAGGCCGTCTTTGCTGAAGATGTGTCCTTCGCGGCCTTTGACGCCGGGCGACGAGTACTGGATCGAGATCGATTTTCCGCCGATGGTGGCCGTCGCCTGCTCCGGCGGGCTGGCTGGCGGCTTTTGCGCGAACGCGGTGGAGGCAAGGGCGAGACAACAAGCACACATCAGGAAAAGCTTCATGGCAACGTTCTCCTCGGGAGGACCCCGCTTTTGACCGGGCCGTCCCTACGTCACGATTGTCGCACCGGGGGGCTGGGTTCGGCGGATCGCCCGCCGCCGCAAATGGTTGATACGGGCAGGGTATTGCAGGAAATCACCCAACAGTAACCGTTACGCTGTTCCATTCGACGGCTCCAATCGCCGCCTGAGTTCGGTTTTTCACCGTTCGGCCAAGGTCCGTTCCCCTGGTGTGCCCGGTGCCCTATGCTGGATGCTGGTAAAGTCCTGGCAGTGCAACCACTTATCTCCCCTCCAGGCGACCCAGCAAGCATCCTGCAATACCAGGAGATTTCAGCAAATGTCGAAGACTGTGAAATATGCCGAGAGAGCGGTGACCATCGCGGCCCAGGGCGCCTGGACCGTGTTCGAGAAGCTGAACAGCATTCGCCCGAATCCGTCGTTCACGCCGAAGTGGTCCGATAAGCCGCTGCTGAAATCGTGGCAGAAGGAAAAGCCGCCGCTTGGCTGGCCACGCACCACGGACTCGCTGTGTCCGAAATGCGTGCCCGAGATTCGGCAGCAGATTATCGACGGCAAGCTGCCGCATGAAATCCTGTTGAACGAAAAAGTCGGCGAGATCAAGGCGCAGATCATCGAGCGCGACGGCAAGATTCTGATGGTGAAGGATTGCCCGAAGCACGGCCATTTTGAAGATGTGATGTCGATCGACTCCGCTTTCTTCCGTCATCTTGAAGAAGTCTTTCCGGGCCGCGATATTCGTGCCCACAACGACGACAAGCTGCACAACCATGGCACTTCGACGGTGACGCACGGCCGTGGCTCGGTGCTGACTATCGACCTGACCAACCGCTGCAACATGATGTGCGATCCATGCTTCATGGACGCCAACCAGGTCGGGTTCGTCCACGAACTGACGTGGGAAGAAATCAAGACGATGCTGGACAACGCCATCACCATCAAGCCGCGGCGCCAGATGTCGGTCCAGTTCTCGGGCGGCGAGCCAACGCTTTCGCCGTATTTCCTCGACGCAGTCGCTTATGCGCGCAAGGTGGGCTACAACTCGGTGCAGGCAGCGACGAACGGGATTGAGTTTGCGAAGTCGAAGGAGTTGTGCCGCGCGGCTGCTGAGGCTGGGTTGCGCTACGCCTACCTGCAGTTTGATGGCATCGGCAACGCGGCCAACTCGCACCGCAAGGTCGGCAACCTGTTCGACGTGAAACTCCAGGCGATCCACAACCTACACGAAGCCGGCGTCGACATCGTTCCGGTGACGACCATCATCAACGGGATTAACAACGAGCAGGT
>PMSS01000033.1 GCA_003167515.1 Acidobacterium sp.
CTCGACTTAGCATTCAAACAATCCGGACAGAACCGGCTCTCGGGGAGAAATGTCCATATTGCCGACCACCCAGCAACTCATGATGAAAATTGGTCCACAAAGCACAGAGAGACTCCTGGCAACATAAACTGTCCCCTCGACGGGGGAGACTAATGACTTTGCATGCATATCCTTCTGTTACGAGATGGCGCAGTTCTCTGATCGGACTGATCTCCATCGCAATGGAGACGGTCGGCTTCATTTTGGTCAAATTGTTTGAAATGGGTATTTGGGGATTCTTTTCCCGACATACTCCTGAGCACCTGGGGTTTCGCCTCCTGATGGCCTCCTTCGGATTATTTGCAGTTTCGGCACCTGTAGCTTTGATTGGGGCCCTCATCGACAGGAGAAAGGTAGTCAGTATCGTCGTGCTGGGGACATGGATGCCTGCTTTGGTTTTCCTGCTGCTCTGGTCCGGCTATTGGTGAGCAGGAGGTCACGCCCAGGATCGCATAGAAACAAGTAATTGCGCGGGCATGCTATTGCAGATACTCAGTGCATAAGGATTCTGGACGTGTCATCGGCAATGCGGAAATCGGTTGCAGGGAACCCCGTACACACGGTCTTGGGCGATCAGGCGTCCCACAAAATTCGCGCAAAAATCTCTCGGTGGCCTGTTATTCGCTCAATTCAAAACCGATACGGAGCGACTTTGTATCCAGGCACAACTTCACAGCTTGCGGAAAAAACCACACGACCCACACGACCTACCCCACCCAAACCACGCAGCCCACACCCAACCCCAAACAACGAAGCCCAAACCCAAACCAGGCGAAGGCCAGGTTCACCCCATAGCAAGAAGCAAACTCCCCCGCCCACGCCAGCGTCAACGAGATCCTGTTCCGAGTTCACCCCAAAGTGCTGCCGTGCACCATTTTGGAAAGGCGCAGTCTCAACTGCCCATGCCGATTGTTTCCAAACAACGCGGCCCACACCCAAACCAAGCAACGGCCAGGTTCACCCCATAGCAAGAAGCAAACTCCCCCGCCCACGCCAGCGTCAACGCGATCCTGTTCCGAGTTCACCCCAAAGTACTGCCGTGCACCATTTTGAAAAGGCTCAGTCTCAACTGCATCCATGCCGATTTTTCCGCAGGCTTTTCAGTCCTGCCGTAAATAGCCCAGAATCAGATCGGCTTTCAGCCCCTGCGGGCTGTTCTTCGTTGCGTCGATCATTCAGTGAACTTCAGAGGCGGGGCACTACTATCCCCTTCACCTGAGCCTCCAGGTCCGGCAGCTGAAATTGCGGCAGCGTCACATCCACCTCAGACCGATTCATCAATGTGTAATGTGTGAAATGAATCGGGGTCCTTGGACACAGCAGCGGCGGCGGGTGAAGGATTCTCCCGCCGCGCTCCACGTCCGTACCGAAGTCATTCAGCCATACCGACCGCGACCACACCGATGTGATCCCGAACTCAGCCGGCGCCGGAGACAACTCGCCTATCGTCCCGCCAACAGAACCCGTGCTGCGAACCTCGTCCTTCGCGTCGCCATCCGTGCACGACGACTCGTTCCTCTGAACGCTTACAAAAGTGAAATCCGGCTCGCCCATCGCCGACAGGCAAGTGATCTCTGTCGTGTCAAACATCGTCTGCGCCGTTGGGTTCCACGAACAAATTCCAACACCGCGCACAGCGAATTCCTGTCCCGTTAGAACAATGCGCCGGTCCACACCGGCCTTCAACGTCGTAATCGCAAGCTTCACATACACGTTTACCGGCTTCGACCGAGCCTGATCGAAAAACTTCCGGTCCAACTGCAGCGGCAACCCGCCTTTACTCGATCCCGGCAGGTGCAGCCGCCCGTAAACCGGAAGCCACGGCGACGTCCATGTCTTCCCGTCCTGGCTCTCGAAAGTCGCACGAACACCGTTCACCTGCACAGCGGTTCCGTCCACAACCCCCGACATCAGCAGCGGAACCGAAACTCCCACCCGGCCGCTGCCCGCATCCGTCGCTGGCGAGTGCCCTCCTTGTGGATCGAAGACCACCCGTACAGAACCGCTCGTCAGTGGATACGCCATCGCGATCAACTTCGTTGAGGAACCCAGCAAGATAGCAGCTGCCAGCGGCACAAACACCGAAGCCAGCAGCAGACGCGACATCCACGACACGCGTCTTGAGTACTGCACCACGATCGCCGCGCCACAACAAACAAGAACCAGCAGAAACGAAGCGGCCCCACCTGCGTCGTCACCATAGCTGGCAATGCCCCCGGTATCCATCTGCCCTCCAAGCACCGCAACCAGGACAACCGCAACCAGCCCACCCAGCAGCGTCAGCGTCATCTTGCCAAAGCCCGATGTCACCGCGGCCAATGCCAGCAGTGGCCCCACCAGAATTCCAAGCACCAGCACCAGACTGAACCCCAGCCCCGGCATATATTCGAACCAGTGGAATCCCGCGACCTCCAGCAGCACGCACTGCGCCACACAAAACGGCAGCAGCACAAACGCCGCCAGGAACAACAGCTTCGATCCCAGCAGTTGCGGCCACTCATACGGCTTCGTGATCCACCACTGCCGGTCCCCAACAAGGCTCTCTGCATGGACTGCGCGCGTGATGAGAATCCACCAGCTCACCGGCACAAGACCCGCCACAATCTCCGCCAATTTCTGCAGATATTGCAGCTTCGGGATCCCCGGAACCATATCCGCCATCCACGTGTATCGATACGTCCACGCAAACACCGCCGTGATCACCAGCGAAACAGTAATCTCCGGCCAGAAATGTCGCGCGTCCTTCGCGAAAATATGCAGCGCCTGCTTCATCGCCCGCTCCCTTCTCCGGCAACATCGCGTCCGCGCTTCTCCTTCGCAATCGCCAGAAAAATCGACCGCAGCGGCATCGGCTCCATTTCAATGCTCCGCGCCCCCGGAAGCATCGCCCCCAGCTCCGCCCGCGTCTCCTCCCCCCGGCACTCGCTGTGCACAAACCGCACCATCGATTCCGTCGCCTCAAATTGCAACCATGACGGTGGCAAATTACCTCGGAGAACAGCAGAACCAGGCCCCGAACCCTCC
>PMSS01000178.1 GCA_003167515.1 Acidobacterium sp.
CTCAGGCCAGGCTCTTCGACTGCGTCCGGCTCCTGACGGAACCGGACTTCGCTCAGGATAACATGTCAGTGGGGCGGATGGTGAGGGGCTCGCGGGCTACGGCTACGAAGAGGTCTTCGAGGGTGGGGTGGTTGTTTTCCTGCGGGAGAGTGCGGGGATCGCCTTCGAGGAGGACTTTGCCTTTCGAGAGGAAGAGGACGCGGTGGCAGACTTCTGCGACTTCGATCATGTTGTGGGAGGTCCAGAGGACGCCGACGCCGTTGCGCTCAGCGAACTGGCGGATGGTGGCGCGAATTTCGCGGGCGATGGAGGGATCGAGGGAGGCGGTGGGCTCGTCGAGGAGCAGCAGGCGCGGCTGGTTGAGCATGGCCTTGGCGAGGGCAACGCGGGCTTGCTCGCCGGAGGAGAGGACGCCGCATTTGGTGTCGCGAAACTGGAGGAGGTCGAAGTCGTGGAGGACGGTTTCGATGCGGTCGCGGAGATGTGACACGGCGTAGAGCATGCCGAAGACGCGGAGGTTTTGCGCGACGGTGAGGTTGCCGGGGAGGGGTGCGTAGACGGCGGCGAAGTTGGTGCGGCCGAGGGCCTGGCGGCGGCGTTTGGCGAGGTCGCAGCCGTCGATGGTGATGGATCCGGAGGTGGGCTCGAGTACGCCCAGGATCATATTGATGGTGGTGGTTTTTCCTGCGCCGTTGGGGCCGAGGAGGCCGAGGATTTCGTGGTTGCTGACTTTGAACGAGAGGTCGTCGACGGCCTGGGTCTCTCCGTACTGCTTGCATAGGTGAGAGACCGAGAGGATGGGAGGGGACATCGAGGGTACAGGGTACAGGTTACAGGGAACGGGAACCACCCCATTCCGATTGAGCCAATCGCAGCTCAATCAGAATGGGGTGCCGATTCATGCCTCAGGGCTATATAAGGCCGCCGCGGGAAGGCCTCCTTTTCGCCAGGTTAGAACTCGGCGCTTCTGCCCTCACGAGCTTGCTGAAAAATCGGGCTGGGCGCAGTTGAGACTGTGCCCGTTTTCAAAATGGTGGTGGGCAGCACTTCGGGGTGAACCAGGAATTGAGTCACGTTGACGTTCGCCTTGGCAGGGGAGTTTGCTTCTTGCTATGGGGTGAACCTGGCCGTCGCTGGTTTTGGGCTTAGGTGTGGACTGGCGTTGTGTGGGTTGGCCGTGTGAGTTGGCTGTTCCGCAAGCTGCGAAGCGGTGCCCTGAGACGAAGCTGAAATTCTTCGCTAGCTTCGTGGCTCATTGATGGGGGATGTGCACGATGGGAGGACGGGTGACGATGACGCGGGTGCGTTCGCGGGTCATGCGAATGCGGCAGGGGAGGGGATTGGGGCCGATGCAGGTTCGGTCGCGGATGGCAATCCAGGCGATCTGATCCTCGCCGTTGATCATCCAGGCGGTGGCGTTGGTGGCGTAGTTGACCTGCTCGAGGTAGTAGGCGGCGTTCATATCGATTTCGGCTGCGTCGGCGTCCATCTGGGCGCATTCGTCGGGCGCAGGGGGGACGGCATTGGGGTCGGGGCCGGGGGCGCAGTAGTCCTCGGTGTGCTCGAGGAGGATGCGTTTGTTATTGCCGGTGAGGAAGTAGCGGGTGGTGATGGGAGCTACGCCGGACCGGGTTGACCACTGGATAAGGTCGTCCTGAAAGGCGGGCGGGAGCTGGCTCATTACGATGGCGTGATCTCTGGTTTTGATCTGACGAGAGAAGGCGGCGAGAGTAGGCGTGGGTTCACCGTTGGTGGGGTGAAAGAAGAAGCCGCCGAGGACGATGCCGTCCTGCATATCGATCCAGATAAAGCCGCGGCCGCCGAGGTAGGGACCGCGCTCCCCGGATACGAGGACGTAGCGGTTATCGCGAATCTGGACGGGAACGTTGGAGCCGGGGAGCACTTTGTCGAGGGCGTCGGTGAGGGGCATGTCGCGTCCGTAATGGAACATGCAGTTGGGGACGGTGGCGTTGAGGAGCTTGTGGAACTGGTGGTCGCGGTAGAGGGCTCCGGAGGGAGCACCGTCAAACTGGGTGAGGAAGGCAAGGGCTGGGGCAGGGACGGGATTTTCGAAGAGGGCTTTGTCGTAGGGCGGCGGAGGGGGGACGGGAATGGGCGGCTGCTGGGCTTGCGGGGGCGGTGGAGGTGCTTCCTGGGTGGGTGGCGTGTCGGCGGAGGGGATGGTCTGGGCGGTGGCGCAGGGCAGCATAGTTGTGGCGATGAGAACGGCTGGCAGGAGGACAGCAAGTGGGCGGAGGGGCGGGCAAAGGGAGTTCATGAATCTCCTCAGGCGGCACAGCTTCGCTTAAATCAAATTGTGGTTCGACGGATCAAACGCGGGTGGTGAGGGGAAGTTGCGATAATTCCGAATCAAATTTTGAAGAATTCGTTTTCATCGACACGGATTGTTGAGAATAGTAGCGCGATGCTTTGAAACAGACCGGACTCAGTGCATGGAGTCGTTGAGGGTTTTGAAGAATTCGTCGTAGGCGGCCTGGCCTTTTTCCGCGGCGAAGCGGAGAGGCAGGACGCGCTGGACAAGGATTTCTTTGGCGTCGGGCTGGGTGCGGAGGATTTCTATGACTTCGGCGATGAAGTCGGCGAGGGGCATGGCGCGGGGATCCTGGGTCTGCTGCGGTCCCATGAGTTCGGTCTGGACGTAGGGCGGAATGAGTTCGAGGACTTCGACTTTGGTGTCGCGGAGCTGATAGCGGAGGGACTGGGTCCAGGAGTGGATGGCGGCTTTGGTGGCGCAGTAGGTGGGGGTCAGGGCAAGAGGGAGGAAGGCGAGGCCGGAGGAGACGGTGATGACGGCGGCATTGGGCTGTTCTTTCAGGTGTGGGAGCAGGGCGGTGGTGAGGCGGACGGGTGCGAGGAGGTTGGTGGTGACGATGTCGTCGACGATGTCGAAGGGGGCTGAGGGGTCGTTGAGGTCTTCAGGCTTCATGATGCCGGCGTTGTTGATGAGGACGTTGAGGGAGGGGTAGTGGCTGGCTAATTGGGCGGCGATGAGGGGAAGCTCATCGATGTTGCCAACGTCGAGGGCGGCGGACTTGATACCGGGGTTGGCGGCGGTGAGTTCGTCGAGGAGTGGCTTGCGTCGACCGGCGACGATGACCTGGTTGCCTTCCTTGTGGAGGGCTTCAGCGAGGGCGCGGCCGATGCCGGAGGTGCCGCCGGTGATGAGGATGGTGTTGCCGGTGATCTGCATGGGGGTCTCCTTAATGGATTGTGGGCGGGTTGGAGAATTGGTGAGACAAGCGAACGAGCGCGAGCGTGGCTCGAACCTGGATTGTAGCGCGCTCGATGAATCCGGAGGGATGGACGGGCGCACAGAGAGCCTGAATCCGGCGTGCCGGCTAAAGCATCGTATTACGATGTAACATAGATCGTGATGCGACGTAAATGGAATCGGCTACCGTCGCGTCCCGGTGCGGTGCGGAGAGGAGTGGCGTGATGGCGGAGTTTCCGATTCCCGAAATAGCGGCGACGCCGGAATCGCAATCGAGCAGGAAAGGGCAGTTCGGAGTGGCGCTGGAGCCGGAGGTGGTCCGGATCTCGATTTTCGCGCTGGGCGTGGGACTGGTGGCGGGACTGGTGGCGCAGGGGCTGCTGGAGCTGATTCACTTCTTCACGAATTTGTTTTTCTACGGAAAGATCTCATTTGCTGATACAAATCCCGCCGGAAATCACCTGGGATTGTGGGTAATCCTGATCCCGTCGATCGGGGCGCTGGTGGTGGGGTTGATGATCTACTACCTGGAGCCGACGCTAAAGGGGCACGGGATTCCTGAGGCGATGGAGGCTGTGCTGTTCGGCAAAAGCCGGATGCGGATTCGGGTGGCGGTTCTGAAGCCGCTGGCGACGGCGCTGGCGATCGGGACGGGCGGGCCATTTGGCGCGGAGGGGCCGATCATCCAGACGGGCGCGGCGATTGGGTCGCTGTTTGGACAGGCGGTGGGGCTGTCTCCTTATTACAGGCGGGTGCTGCTGGCTTCGGGTGCGGCTGCGGGAATGGCTGCGACGTTCACCGCTCCGCTGGCGGGAATTCTGGTGGCGGTAGAACTGCTGCTCTTCGAGCTGCGCGCGCGGTCGTTTATTCCGGTGGCGTTTGCGGCGGCGGTGGCAACGGGGGTGCGGATTCATTTTGCGGGATGGGCGCCGTTGTTTCCGATGGCGGCTTATCGGCTGACGAGCATGACGGAGCTGTGGTTGTTTGCGGTGCTGGGGCTGCTGATGGGCGCGGTTGGGGTGGTGATGATTCGGGTGCTGGCGTGGCTGGAGGATTTCTTCGACGAGCTTCCGTTCAGGCACGCGCTAATTTGGTCACCGGTAATCGGGGCGCTGATCCTCGGCGTCATTGGATACTTCTATCCGCAGGTGCTGGGGACGAGTTATGACACGATCCGCGACATGCTGAATGACCGGCTGACAGCGGGGCATCTGGTGGGGATATCGGTTGCGAAGTTCTGGGCGCTGGTGATCTCGCTGGGCTCGGGAACGACGGGCGGCGTGTTTGCGCCTTCACTGGTGGTGGGTGGCGGGTTGGGCGCGACGTTCGCGATGGGAGCGCAGCATTTATTTCCCACGCTGGTGAGCGACCCAGCGTTTTATGCTCTGGCGGCGATGGCCGCAGTATTTGGAGGGATTGCGAGAGCGCCGTTCACGAGCATCGTGTTTCTGTTTGAACTGAGTCACAATCCGAATGCGCTGTTGCCGCTGGTGGTGTGCGTGATGGTGTCGGACGGATTGGTTCGGTTGTGCAGCCGGGAGTCGATTATGACGATCAAACTGGTGAAGCGTGGGCTGATCGTGTTGCAGGATTATTCGGCGCCGGTGCTGATGCGGGCGCGGATCGATCAGGTGATGCGGAAGCAGTTCACGATATTTAAGGCTGACGACGAATTGCGCACGGTGCTGGAGACGTTTGTGCCGGGCGACGCGACGTTGATGCCGGTGGTGGATGCGGCGGGCGCGCTGGTGGGGATTGTGGAGCCGCACGATTTGTTGCGGACGGATTCGGCGGAACATCCGTTAAAGATGCGGGAGCTGGCGCGGCAGGATTATGTGCTGGCGCATCCGGGCGAGCTGGTGGACCAGGTGCATCGCGAGATGATGCGGAAGGAAACGGAGAATGTGGTGGTGGTGGAGGGGGATGCGCTGCGGAACCCGGTCGGGATTGCGCGGGCGAACGACATTCTACAATTGCGGCGGTGGTTGATGGAAGAGGAGACGCGGGAGCCGCGGAAAAGGCAGGGAGTAGCCAGTAGCCAATAGGGAATAGCCGGTAGCGCGGAGTCTGGAGCTGACGCGTGGCGAGTGGAGGGGCTCGCGTTATGCTGATTGGCATCGTGAGGTGGGGTATGGCGATCGATGTGCGCGGGGTGTGTCCTCTGGTGCAGGTTTACGATATGCCGACGTCGGTGAAGTTCTACCGGGACAAGCTGGGATTTGAGGTGGTGACGACGTCGCCGGTGCTGGGGCCGGATCGGTTTCACTGGGCGCTGCTGCGGCGGGGATCGGCGGAGATCATGCTGAACACGGCGTATGAATTCGACGACGAGCGGCCGGTGCCGGCGGATCGCGCGCGGGTGGCTGCGCACGGGGATACGGGGCTGTTCTTCGGATGCCCGGATGTGGATGCGGCGTATGAGGAGTTGAGGGACAAGGGGGTGGCAGTGAAGCCTCCGACGGTGGCGCGTTACGGGATGAAGCAGCTGTCGCTGCGCGATCCGGATGGGTATGGGCTGTGCTTTCAGTGGAGGGCGGAGGAGTGAGTTGCCAACCTTCCTGTGGTCCTGGTAGCGTATAAGGTTTTGTGCGCCGCAGGATCGATGGAGGAGGGTTGGCATGGCTCAGGCAGAGCTGAAGTATCAGTCGGGATTTGGGAATGAATTTGCGACCGAGGCGGTGAAGGGGGCGCTGCCGGAGGGGCAGAACTCGCCGCAGAAGGCGCCGCTGGGGTTGTATACGGAGCAGTTGAGCGGGACGGCGTTCACGGCTCCGCGGGCGACGAACCGGCGGACGTGGACGTATCGGATTCGGCCGTCGGTTACGCACAAGCCATTCGCCGAAATTGGGTCGGGACTGGGCCTTGGGTTGTTTCGGAGCGGGCCTTTCACGGAGGCGCCGTCGCCGCCGAACCAGATGCGGTGGAATCCGGTACCGATGCCGGAGGAGAAAACGGACTTTGTGGAGGGGATCGTGACGCTGGGCGGCAGCGGCGACCCGGCGATGCAGGTGGGGGTGGAGTTCACGTCT
>PMSS01000176.1 GCA_003167515.1 Acidobacterium sp.
CACAACGGCATCGAGTACGGCGACATGCAGCTGATCTGCGAGGCGTACGATCTGCTGAAACATGCGCTGGGGTTGAGCGCGGACGAGCTTTCGGCGGTTTTTGCGGACTGGAATAAGGGCGAGCTGGACAGCTACCTGATCGAGATTTCTTCGCAGATCTTCGCGAAGAAGGACGAAGACGGCACGCCCATAGTCGATAAGATTCTGGACACGGCCGGGCAGAAGGGCACGGGTAAGTGGACGGTGATGAGCGCGCTCGATCTGGGGATGCCGGTGACGCTGATTGGCGAGTCGGTATTTTCGCGGTGTCTTTCGGCGATCAAGGAGGAGCGGGTCGACGCGTCGAAGATTTTGCAGGGGCCGACGGGCCAGGCGGCGACTGCGGATCGAGCGGATTTCATCGAGAACGTGCGGCGCGCGCTTTATTGCTCGAAGATCATTTCGTATGCGCAGGGTTACATGCTGCTGCGCGAGGCGGCAAAGGAGTTCGGGTGGCGCGTGAACATGGGCGGCATTGCGCTGATGTGGCGCGGAGGATGCATTATTCGGAGCCGCTTCCTGGGCAAGATCAAAGAGGCTTACGACAAGCAGCCGGAGCTGCACAATCTGCTTTTCGACAGCTTCTTTGCCGGCGTGCTGAACAACTACCAGGCATCGTGGCGCAAGGCGGTGGTGAAGGCGATTGCGCTGGGGGTGCCTGCTCCGGCGTTTTCTACGGCGCTGGCTTTTTACGACGGATACCGGACGGCTCGGCTGCCGGCGAATCTGCTGCAGGCGCAGCGGGACTTTTTTGGGGCGCATACGTATGAGCGCGTGGATGCGCCGCGGGGGAAGTTCTTCCACACGAACTGGACTGGGCGCGGCGGGCGGGTTTCTTCGACTACTTATAACGCGTAGCTGGGTTTTCGGTGGTGCTCGTGGGTTTTTGAGGAGCAGCGGTTTTTGAGGGCGATTCTGCTGGCCGAAATTAGGATTCTCTAATCATTGCGGTCACCCCGCCGATGAGCAGGGTGAATGAGAATCCTGTTCACGCTGCCGGTGTTGTTGGGTTTGAGCATTGCGCAGTGTTTTGCTCAGCAGATGGCGCTGGTGGACGCTCCGGCTGCTGCATCTACGGCTTCGCTGCCTGATTCTGGAGAGTCGGCTGCGCCGCTTGCCGCTATTGTCGCGGTTGCCCCACAACGTTTGGGGGGACAAAGGTCGTCCGCGCTCGGCGTGGATGACTGGATTCTCCTGGGCGCTGTGGCGCCACTTCGCTATTTCGATTACAGAAGCACGGTTGAGGCGCTGTCCAAACCGCAGTTTCACGAAGCGATGCTTCCCACGGCCCTGGTGGACAATCATGCGGGGTTCGCGGCCTTCGAGGCGAGCACGGTTGTCGCCAACTACTGTGTTTATCGGATTTTGGTGCGGCACCATCATCGGACGCTGGCGCGATGGGGCCAATCGATCAACGTCGGCGCGTTGGCGTGGACGGTGGGGCACAATTATCAGTTGTTGGGCGGCTACTGAGCGGCCGACGAAGGTAAGAACTGGACGAGCCGGGCGGGGATTGCAGGGGCAAGGATTGCAAGGGACAAGGAAACAGCTTGGGCGGGCCGGACTTCTGGAGAGGAGTCCGGCCGCGCGCGACAACGGGGCCGTGCTCAACGGCCTGGCGCAACGGGGCGCCGGGAGTGCAACCGCGGCTTAGAGGCTGCTATTAACTTTCCCACGGCCGGCGCTGGGGCCGATTTTTCTGAGTTCGAGGAGCGAGAGGCGCATACCGGGTGTCTGCGAGCGGCGAAGAAATGGGGAAAATGGGTCCCAGCCCTGTGGGTTGCGGGGCAAATCGGGCCATACTTCATTCTCGCCCTCGACAGTGGGCCCGCCACAGCCTTCGGGCTCGGCTTCGTCTGGCCCGATTTTCCCTCGCAACGCCAGCCGCGCGAAAGTCAATAACAGCCTCTAGAGCAGGTGCTGCAAAGCGTCCCACACGTACACGCCCAGAATCGCGACTGTCAGTACGCAGGTAGCGCCGGTGACGACACGGATCAGGGGCTGAATTTTGTTGACCTTCGCCAGGAGATCTTCCTGTTCCTTTTTCTGGTGGTTGGCGGCCTCGTCGAGGAAGATCTGGTCTTCTTCGTAGCGAGTGAGATTGGAGCGGTAAACAAGCAGGACCAGCAGGAAAGTTATGACTGCGGCCCAAACGATCCAGACAACGGGCATGTAGCTCAGAATAGAGCTCATAGGCGCCTCGGGGGTGATAATTCCGATTCGAGTGCGGGGTTTCTCCGGCGAGTCGCTGGGAGTGCGGCCGGTGTCGATAGCGCTTGACCGGCTGCAACCGAGCGCTGGCCGGAAGGCCGAGCCACGAAACGGTTGAGCCGACTCCTGGTGCCGCGGGTCCGGAAACCCTGGTCGGAAAACGTGATCACAGACCCTGGGTCCAGGCTCGGAAGGCAGGAGGGGCCGTCCGGAGAAGCATGTTAGCGCTGTTTGCATACTATTGAACAGCGATTTTTTCGCTCGTACCGTTACTTTTTGGCAACCCTCCGCGAATCAGAGGATTCCATGCTAGTGCGAGGCGAACGACGATGCGGAGAACGAACCTTTCAGAACTGACGATTCGGGTGGCGGCGACGGTGGGGCTGTGTGCGGCGCTGCTGTGGGTGGCGTCGTGCAAGGCAGACGGAAAGCCGGAGTCGGATCAGCAGCTCCAGCAGCAGGCCCAGCAGGTCACGGAGAACGCGAAGAAGGCGGCCGACAAGGCAGCGGCGGAAGCGCGCGTAGCGGCGGCGAATGCAGAACGCGAGGCGAGCGACGTGGCGGCTGGGGTGAAGGCTGGTCTGCATAACGGAAAGGGCGGGGGCAACAGTGGAGGCCTGGATCTGAATTCGGCGACGCGGGCCGATCTGGAAACGCTGCCCGGTGTGACAGTGGCGACTGCGCGGAGGATTGAGGCGAATCGTCCTTATGACACGCCGCATGATCTGGTGCGGAAGGGCGTGGTTTCGCAGGCGAAGTACGACCGCATTGCGGGCGATGTGGTGACGAAGTAAAGGGCAACCGGGACTGGGTTGCGCCGTTTGAGTGACAGGCGGGAAGACTACTTGCGGACGATATAGTGGAGGCCGACCACGCCGTCTGGAAACTTCGTGCAGGAGATGAGTTTTAGTGGCACGGTGCGGCGGCTGGGCGCAATCAATGGAATGCCCTCGCCTATAAACGTTGGGATTACGTGAATCATGAACTCGTCGATCTCACCTGCGTCGAGAAACGACGCAATGATGGCGGCTCCGCCCATCATCCAGATGTCTTTTCCTTTTTGCTTCCGCAGACGGGTTGCGAAGGCTTTGATTGGTTCGTTGGCGAACTCCACGCCCGCCGGCGCTGTTGATGGCAGCGGACCGCGCGTGAAGACATAATTTTTAACTTTTGTATCGAAGGCCGAGCCGGGCACGCCTTTCTTTTGAAAGTCGAGTGCCATATCGCAGGTCTTCCTGCCCCACAGGATCGTGTCGATTGATTTATAGAACGCACCCATGCCGTAGTGGCCCTTCGGGGTCGGACGGTCGAGCCAGTCGACCGCGCCGTCGGTGCGGGCGATAAAGCCGTCGGCGCTGGTGGCGATTTGGACGATGATTTTGCGCTTGCGGACCATAGCGATGCGGGCAGCAGTCAAATCTTAACCCGGAGCGGGTTGGGATTTCCATCAGGCAGACTTAGGGCGGGTCGGTTCGCTGGCATCAATTCCGCAGGGGCGAGCGATAGACTCGCATGGATGGCTGCGAGAATCCTTGAGAAAAAGTGGGTTTGTGTTTTCTGCGCTTCGGCTGTGGGGGCGTCTCCTGTTTATTTAGAGGCTGCGAGCGAGTTGGGGCGGTTGATCGCGTTGCGCGGGTATGGGCTGGTGTACGGCGGCGCAACGGTGGGAGCGATGGGCGCGGTGGCGGACGCGGCTCTGGCCGCGGGCGGCGATGTGGTCGGCGTGATTCCGGATGTGATTCGGGAGCGGGAGATCGACCACAAGGGGCTGACCGAGCTGCACGTGGTGCGAACGATGCATGAGCGCAAGGCTCTGCTGGCCGAGCGGGCCGATGCGTTTGTGGCGCTGCCCGGCGGATATGGGACGCTCGATGAGTTCATCGAGGTGGTAACGTGGGCGCAGTTGGGGATTCACGCGAAGCCGTGCGTGGCGGTGAACCTGACTGTCAATGCGGGCGGGTTTTTTGATGGGCTGCTCGCGTTTCTGGATCACTGCGTGGCGCAGGGGATGATTCAGGCGGAGAATCGGGGGCTGGTGCAGGTGGCTCGGGACGCAGAAGAGGCGCTGGCGTTGGTGGAGAAGGCCTGGCGGGCGCGGGCTGAGGTTCCGGTCCACGATGCGCGGCTGGATGAAGTAATTCGGTAACGCTTCACGCATCGAGCAAGGCCGGTCGCGAAGGAACACGAAGATCGGGAACTCGAGTCCGGTGAGAACTTTAGCGGGGGCGGCGTGGCCTGTTATTAGAGGCTGTTGGCGACGCTATTGAATTCGTTGTCGATTTTGTTGGTCAGGCCCCTGAGGGCGGTGATGGCGGCGACCGCGATGAGAGCGGCGATGAGGGCATACTCAATCATGTCCTGACCGGAGTCGTCGGCGAGAAGGGGCTTAGCGGTGCGCCAGATGCGTTCGGTGTCCACAGTGATGACAAGAATGGCCGAAAGATAGCCTCCTGACAACCGCTGGCGGGGGCAAAGCCCGTACAACTTTAGGGGAATCTCGATGCCTTGCCGACGGTCGGCGGGGCTTTTTTCAGAATTTCTGTCAACTCTACTTGACATGCCTTGGCTGGTTGTGTAAAGTGTGTTTGTCGTTATGTAAAGGAGACTGGACTATGTGGTGTGTATCGAATCCTGCGCAGAGTCGTTATAGGGTGCGTATGTTGGTGGCGGCGGTGTTGTGCATTTTGTTTGCTGCGCTGGCTGCGGCTGCCTTTAACGTCTGGCATTTGACGGGCGCGGTGGCCTGGGTGGTGGCGGTGGTGTCTGCGCTGCCGATTGTGGGGGCGCTGGTGGGGACGGGGGCTTATCTGAACGAGGAGAAGGATGAGTTCCAGCGGAACCTGTATATCCAGGCGATCCTCGGCGGGATTGCGGGAACGCTGGCGGCGACGACAATCTGGGGGTATCTGGAGGACTTTGCGCGGGCGCCGCATATGCGGCTGATCTGGGTGTGTCCGATGTTCTGGATTTTCGTGGTGGTGGTGTTTCCGGTGATCCGGCTGAGGTACCGGTGATGAAGAACCGGTTGCGGGTGCTGCGCGCGGAGAGGGAGTGGTCGCAGGCCGATCTGGCGAAGCAGCTGGAGGTGTCGCGGCAGTCGGTGAATGCGATTGAGACGGGGAAGTTCGATCCGAGTTTGCCGCTGGCTTTCAAGCTGGCTCGGTTGTTTGGGATGAGGATTGAGGAGATATTTTCGGATGAGAGCTAGGGCTGAATAGCCACGCTCGCGACTCGATGCGCGTGGCTCAATAATAAGGAAGGCGAGTCCGGACTATTGCTGTCGAAAGGTCCCGCGCAGGCACACGAGCGCGGGACCACCAAGTGAACCATGGAAATAACGAAAAGGCTGATCGGTTGTTCGGCCATTGATGCCGCGAAAGGCCAAGTGGCAGATGTGGATATGGAGGGGCTTGTGCGGCGGCTTCTCCTTTTCGATCAATACGTGATGGTGAGCGTAAGACTTCAGGAGTTTCCTCACCTCGTACGATACCTCGGCTATGAGGGTCTTCGTGACCTCCTGTTCTCACGAGCACTCGAAATTCGGTGCGAGTGGTTCCAATTGGCCCAAGTTGCCCAGTCCGGCCTTGCTGGCAGCCCTAAGTTGCCGCTGCTGAAGTATCAATTCAATTGGATCGATGCACACGACAGAGACAAGGATATCGCTAAGGCTCTCGACAGTCTTGCTGATATCCCGGGACTCAGAAACCGCCAGATCCGGGTTTTGAAAGAGGCGATCATAGACGCGATCAAGCCTTTGTCACAGGAATCGAAGCGGCAATTGTGGCCGGATTTTCAAGGAGAGGTCCAGAATCCAATAATTCTCAAAGCTGCCACAGAGATGGCGCTCAGGAAGATGGCGCCGGGAAATAGTTTTCCATTTGAGCTCAAATTACATAGGGATTCCGAGGAAGTATTCACCGCTGAGACAGATTTGGCAACGATGAACGGCGTGGGGTTGGAGAATGCGCACAAAATAGCGGAGGCTGGACTACTAGGTGTCGCTGGCCTGACCCAAGCAGTCACCGAAATGAAAATATATTCAGCCCTTTCTGGGTTTCGAGATGAGGAACTTCCTTTGTTCAGGACTAAGTTGCAGTCGCTTGCTGACGTTGTCTCCTCGGGTAAGCGGGAAGCAAGTTTCCAACGAGTAATCGAACTGGCCGATCTCCCTCGCTTTTACCTGGGTCCAAGAAGCGTGGATGTGGGTCGGCTATTAGAGGTGCGCGAAAGCGATGAGGTGACGGAATTTCGCGCGTGGCTGACAACATGTGATCCCGATGATAAGGAGATCAGAGATAGGGTCGCAAGCCTGCGTGCCAAGATCGGGCTAAAGGTCGGCAGCGGCCCGGGCAAATTCGTCCGGTACCTCGTCACCACCGGCCTAGGGGTACTGCCAGGCGCAGGCCTAATCCTAGGTCCCGCCGCTAGCGCTCTTGACTGTTTCCTCATCGACAGGATTGTTCCGCGAACGGGAGTTGCTGCGTTTGTAAATGAACTTTATCCGTCTATCTTCTCGCAACGGGAGCCCGAAGGCCCGTAGCGAGCGCCCTTGTCGGACCGACTGATGCGAGTCAGGGTTCGTTCGGATCGGTGAAATGGGTCGTATTGAAAGCCCTTTGCCTGCCAGGCGGCAAGCGTTGCATCCCACACTGCAGCCAGGCGCTCACCGGGGGAACGGCTGCGCCAGTAGCGATAGGTCTCCGCCTGCTGCTCTTCGTGACTGGAGAACTTGCGAATGGTTCGGTCGGTGCTCATGGGTCAGGCTCGATTCTATTCGCCTGCGACGAGAGGGTCAGAGGAGAGAGCTCAGGCTGCAGGGCTGCGTTTCGACCGGTGTACGTACTGCTCTCTATCTGTCGATTCGGCGGAGAGATGCTGTTCAGCACGCGGAAAAACACGGATGTAGGATGTTGCGGGAGGGATTGTTGGCTGCGATGAGATGCTCTGGGTTGGTGCTGGTGGCGATGGCAGGTGTTGTTTGGCCGTTCGCTCTTGTGGCGCAGGTGCAGACCGAGGTGCCCCCGGTTGTTCCCAATGCGAAGCCAGTGATGGTGGAGCGAATCAAGGTGCACAGCAAGGCGATTGAAGGGAATCTCGAGGGCGAGACGGCGGATCGCGACGTGATCGTATTTTTGCCGCCGAGTTACGCGAAGGAGAAGCACCGCAGGTATCCGGTAGTGTATGCCCTGCACGGATTCTCGATCGGCGCGGAGCAGTGGACGCACGAGATCCATGTGCCGCAGACGATTGAGGGGGCGTTTGCCGAGGGCGCGCAGGAGATGATCGTGGTGTTGCCCGACTCGAAGACGGCGTACGGAGGGTCGATGTACTCGAGCTCGGCAACGACGGGGGACTTTGAGAAATTTGTGGCGCGCGATCTGGTGACGTATGTGGACGCGCACTACCGGACGGTTGCGGACCGGCGAGGGCGGGGGCTGGCGGGGCATTCGATGGGCGGGTATGGCGCCACGCGGATCGGGATGAAGTATCCGGAGGTATTTGGGAGCCTGTACATCATGAGCCCATGCTGTTTGGCGCCGCGGCCGGCGGGACCACCGCCGGGGATGGACGCGCAAAGGTATGCAGATGCCGAGAAGAAGCTTGAGGGGGACGTGGCGGCGATGAAGTCGGCGGCGGATGCGGCCGATCTGCCGTTTTTCACGAAGGCGCAACTGGCATCAGCGGCCGCATGGTCGCCGGACCCGCGGAATCCGCCGCTGTATTTCGATTGGCCGATGAAGGACGGAGTGTCGCAGCCGGAGGTGGCGGCGAAGTGGACGGCGAACGCGCCGCTGGCCTTTATCGACCAGTACATCGGCAATCTGAGGCAGTACCGGGCGATTGCGATGGATGTGGGCGACGAGGATGGGCTGCGGTTCGACACGGAGAAGCTGCACAGGACTCTGGAACAGTACGGGATTGAGAACAGTCTGGAGATTTATCACGGCACGCACACGAGTGCGGTGGCGGATCGTTTTCAGAACCACGTGCTGCCCTTCTTCAGTCGGAATTTGTGCCTGGAAGATTGCAGGTAGCGGGCTGCGCGTTGTGGATCAGCTCTCGATGAACGAGGGCAGCGGCTCGTGAGGATAGACGGGCTGCGGCTCGAGCGCTTCATCGGGGACGAGTTCCCTGCTGAAGAAAAGGTCGACGGCTTCGAGGATCGCCGCCCCGGTTTTGGCTTCGTAGATGGACTTGCGTAGGGCGGCGCCGCCGCGGACACCGTGGGTGAACCAGGAGGCGAACTGCTTCATTTTGCCGGCGGCTTCGGCTGCGGGGCTGCGAGAGGTGTCGGGTGTGACTTCGTTGAGGAGCATTTCGAAGTAGGTGCGGATCATGCGGTAGCGATCCTGGTCGGTGGGCAGGTCGTAGCGGCCGGTTGCGGTGTACTGGGCAATTTGCCGGAAAATCCAGGGATTTGCTGGGGCTGCACGGCCGATCATGACGGCGTCGCAGCCGGTCTTTGCGATGAGGGCGCAGGCGTCCTCTGGAGTGCGGACGTCGCCATTGCCGATGACGGGAATTTTGATGGCGGCTTTGACTTCGGCGATGTGCTCCCAGCGGGCCTGGCCGGCGTAACCCTGCTCACGGGTGCGGGCGTGGATGGCAACGGCGTTGAGGCCGGAGTCTTCGGCGAGCCTGGCGAGGGGAACGCAGACGATGTGGTTGTCGTTCCAGCCGAGGCGGAACTTGACGGTGAACGGAATTGTAACCGCGGCGCGCACAGTTTCGAAGATGGTGGCGATGAGGGGCAGGTCGCGGAGGAGGCCGCTGCCTCCGTTGCAGGAGACGACGCGCTTGGCGGGGCAGCCGAGGTTGAGGTCGACCATGTCGAAGCCGGTTTGCTCGACGATGCGGGCGGCGTCGGCGAGGGTGGTGGGGTTGGAGCCGAAGAGCTGCGCGGAGATGGGGTGCTCGTCGTCGTAGAAGGTGAGGTAGCGCTTGCGCTTGGATTCGCGCATGCGGGCGAGGCCGTCGGCGGAGGTGAACTCGGTCATGATGAGGCCGCAGCCGGATTGCTGGTTGGTTGTCGGCTTGTCAACTGCATTGCCAACCCATGTCTCAAAATCGAGACATGGGGCAGCCGGTTCTGTGGCATGTGAGAAAACGCTGGCGTTGCGGATGAAGCGGCGGAAGACGGTATCGGTGACGCCGGCCATGG
>PMSS01000147.1 GCA_003167515.1 Acidobacterium sp.
CGGCGTCGGTGTAGACCATGAATTCCTGCGACTGCGAGCCGCCCATCGCGCCCGAGTCGGCTTCGACGGCGACGAATTTGAGGCCGCAGCGGGTGAAGATGGCACGGTAGGCTGCATCGTGAAGGTCGTAGCTGCGGTCGAGGCTGGCGGCGTCGATGTCGAAGGAGTAGCTGTCTTTCATGATGAACTGGCGGACGCGCAACAGGCCGCCCTTGGGGCGCGGCTCGTCACGGAACTTGGTTTGGATCTGGTACCAGATTTGCGGGAGCTGCTTGTAGCTGCGCAGCTCGTTGCGGGCGATGTCGGTCATGACCTCTTCATGTGTCATGCCGAGGCATAGGTCGGCGCCCTTGCGGTCCTTGAGGCGGAACATATTGTCGCCCATGAGGGTCCAGCGCCCGGACTCGCGCCACAGGTCGGCGGGTTGGATGGTAGGCAGGAGGAATTCCTGGCCGATGCGGTCCATTTCTTCGCGCACGATGCCGATGATGCGGTCGATGGAGCGCTGTCCGAGGAAGAGGTAAGAGTAAATGCCGGCGCCGAGCTGGCGGATGTATCCCGCGCGAACGAGGAATTTATGACTGGCGACTTCGGCGTCTGCCGGGGCTTCACGGAGTGTGGGGATGAAGAGTTTGGACCAGCGATGCATTCGTGCCTGTGTGCCTACATGCGGCTGCTTCCGGAATTCTTCTCAGGCGGAAGCGGCCGGTGTGGGAGAGATTGGGTGCAGGATTCATTCTAAATGGGTGGGTTCGCGCATTCCCCGCCCACACTGGCAGATCAGCCGCGGACGGGCAGGTCAGTAGCCCAGTTCACGATCCTGAGCGAATCCGCGAGGTATCGAAAGACCCGGTCATTGGTCACGAGTACAGCTCCCGCGGCCATTGCATGTGAGCCGATCAGGAGGTCCATATTATTAACCGGTTTCCCCGACGCTTCGAGTTTTGCGCGCGATGTTCCGTAGGCTCGGGCGGCGTCCGAACCCCACGGCAGGACTTCGATGGCATCGAGGAAGCGCTCAATTCGGGCGCGCAATTCGAGCTTCATTGGTCGCTTCGCAAGGCCGTATCGGATTTCCGCTTCAGTGATCGAGGAAACGCAAACATCCTCCTCCTCGCTCAAGGTCAGCATTTTCCTTCTGGCCCTGGCCGATTGCCCTTTGAGGATGTAGCTGACTGTGTTGGTGTCAAGCATGTATCTGGCAAGAGCCATCAAAGGTTTGAGCGCTCCTGGGGCAGGCTGTCATCACGATCAGACAAGAAATCGTCTGGAATACCTGCTTCATCCAGAGCGGCGAAAATCTCGCTCCACTTTGCTGGCTTCCGCGACAGGATGACGTCCCCGGTTCTGGGGTTTCGCTCCACGTAGACCTCCTTACAGTCGAACCGAAAAGCAGCCGGCAGACGAACAGCCTGGCTCCGTCCGGTGGTAAAGATCTTAGCCTTGGCGCGCATTACTCCTCCCGATACATATCATGATACATACCACACGCCGCGAATGCAACGGAGGCGTATCCATGCATCTAGCGGGTCTTTACATGCAATTCCGGGAGTCTCATCCACTTGAGAGATTTGCCGACTTTTGCAAACGAAGGATCCGCTGAAACGAGCGTGGCCTTCGACGCGAGGGCCAGAGAAGCGGCGAAACTGTCCGCATAGGCAAGTTTGCATCGATGCTTCAGAGTCGCGGCCTCGAGCGTTCGCATCGATCACGGTCACCACGTGCTGAAGGGTCTGAAGGTACTGAACCGCTCTTTGCTCGTCAACGTATTTGAGCAGAATGTAGAGCGCCTCTCCCAAGTTGATTACGGACATGGAAAGGGTTGCCTGATTCCGTTCGGCTTGTTCGAAAAGACCGTGCACCCTCTCGCCACTCTGCACCTCGCCGACGCCCAGGTAGCGAAGAACAGCATTGGCGTCAAGAACGTATTCTTTCATCGTTCGTTCTCGCGTTTAAGCTCGGCACGGCGCTCCTCCTGGAGGCTGGCTTCGAGCGGAAATTCCCGCAGGATGCCCCGCAGTGCGTAAATCGCTTCGTAGGTGTTCGGTTCAAGTACGAGCCGGCCACGTTCCTCCTGGAACACGACCGTAGTCCCTTTATGCAGGCGATATCTCTTTCGCAGGCTGGCGGGGATTACAATCTGGCCCTTCGAACTAATCACGGCTGTCGATCGCATGGGCTTACATTTCGATAAGAACTGTCTTACTCCATTGTAAGACAACTTGGTTTCCGTTATCGCGTCCATGCAGCCTCGACCCGCCTCACGAGCGATTCGATATCGACGGGGCTCTGCGTGTCGACCTCAATAACCGGGCTGAGGGCGAAGGGCTCTTCGTATTCGGCTATGCGGTCGGGTGACATCTCGGTGAGCACATGCGCGGGATGGTGGCGCTCGAGGCGGGCTCTCTCGGCGAATCGGCGGGAGGCTTCTTCGCGGGGGAGGCGGCAGTAGACTTCGACGACCTGAGCTCCGGATCTGTCGATGAGGGCGACTTGGGCACGGTCGTAGCTGCTTTGGGTACGGAAATTCGCTTCAAGCACGACGGTGGGACAGTGGGGCGCGAGGGCCCAGAGAAGTTCCATGGCTGCGGCGCCGATTCTGCGGGAGAATTCGACATCGCCCGGAGCCCCCTCGAGGGCGGTGAAGAGAGGCTCCTTGATGTCGTCCTTGGTGAGGAGCGCAAAGCCAAGGCGCTCGGCGAGCGGACGCGCGAGCGTGGTCTTGCCCGAGGCGGGAGGACCGGAAACCAGGACGATGCGCTGCTTTGTGGCCTGAACCATCTGAACTCTATTCAACAGGACGGCACAGCCACGGTACAGGGCAAGCACAGCCACAGTCGCTCATCTGACACTGATTAGCCATACCCGATCTGGTTCCGGGGCATATTTTCTGGTGACTTCGCGCTTGACAATGTGACATCCTGAAAGCAAATTCCTGTGCACTTTGCCGGCTAATGGAAGGGCCTGGGTCTGAATCTGGGCAGTGGGCTTGTTGTGAGTGGAGGTGTTTGAAGAGCAGCGATGTATACACCCTTTCTGATGTGCGGATACGCAGCGGCCCTGATCCTGATGCTCTTCGGTTTTCGAGGAGTTCGGCGCAGCACACCCGACCTGCCTGGCAGCCGGCAACTCAACTGGTTCATCCTGTGCGCATTGTTCGGGGTATTGCTGATCGGTCTGCGCCCATGGGTGCCAGCGCTGCTGAGCATCGTGGTATCGAATTTTCTGCTGTTCGCAGGCGGTCTGTTTCTATATCTCGCGACAGCAAAAATTCTGGAACGGAACTCACGCCTTTTTCCCTGGCCGGCGGGGATCTGCGTTCTGGCTTTGCCGCCATTCGTCTGGTTCACTTACATCCATGACGAGGTGCTCGCGCGCCTTCTGATTCATGCCGTCGTTCTGGGGTCGATCTTTATCACGACGTCGGTGATGTTGTTTCGGGGACAGAGGGACCCGGAGATACGCCAGCCTGCGCGCGCCTGTGCCTGGCTGCTGATTCTGGCCACCGCACTGCAGGGCGCCTGGTGCCTGTTTGAGTCCCGGCTGGGGCCGCATGCCACGAATTTTATCCATCCGGATCTGATCAATGTCGGCTTCAGTTATCTGTCGATGCTGCTGGGGCTGGCGACGGTCATTGGCCTGCTATGGCTGGCGCTGACGGTACACCGGCTGGATCTGCGCAAGATCGCGCAGACGGACTCGCTGACCGGCCTGCTGAATCGCCGGGCTTTTGAGGAGATTCTGCGGCGGGAGCTGTTGCGCAACGACCGCTCCGGCGGTTCCATGGGCATCATGCTGATCGACCTCGACTACTTCAAAAAGGTGAATGATTCGATGGGGCACTTTGCCGGGGACGATGTGTTGCAGCGCATCTCTCAGGTATTGCGCGACGGAACACGGCCTTCCGATGTACTGGCGCGGTATGGCGGCGAGGAGTTTGTGGTGCTGCTGCGCAGCGTGGGCATTGAAGAAGCGCGGTCCGCCGCCGAACGCATTCGTATGCAGATTGCGACCCTTTCAGGGCTGCCGGGAAGTGTGAACCTGACAGCCAGCATCGGCGTGGCGGTGAGCCAGCGAAAGGAGACAGCCACAGAATTTCTGTTTCGATCCGACGAAGCCCTGTATCGCTCGAAGCGCGAAGGACGCAATCTGGTCAGCGTGTACCGCGAATCGGAGGATGAACTCGATGCGGAAGAGTCTGTCTCCAGTCGACTGTCGTAGGAGTTGCAAAACAAAAAAGGCTGCGCTCCAGGGCGCAGCCTTTTTGTTTCGAGTTGGCAGAGTGGCCAGAGTCCCTAGAGCAGTTTCTGCAATAG
>PMSS01000159.1 GCA_003167515.1 Acidobacterium sp.
CTGCCAAATGTGGAAAACTTGTCAAGAGGCGCGCCCAAACACCGAAGTAATGACCATTGACTTATAACTACTTACGGGCCAAACCACGCCAACAAAGTTGGCAGTTTTTTTCGTCAACCTTGGTATTCTGATAATAGAGGGTAAAAAAGAAACATAGCCTAGCCCGGGATTCAGGGCGAGGCTTTTCTCATGGCCGCACACCAACCGGGCCCCGAACCAATGGTTCCGCAACCCGGCAACTGTTGTCGAGCTTGTCAACATCGGCTAACCGGCGCGTTATCAAATGCATCGTCTGCGAGTGCCCGAAAAAAAGACGGTCTTCGGCGACCGAACCCGAGTGACTCAGCGGACCCTGAAGCCCGAAGCCAGACCTAAGTATTTTGGAAACAAATAGAACGACAACTTCCACTTTGAATGCAAATACATAACTGCCACCCATTTGTGAACGACACGCACCAATAACAAAACAAAATAAATACCCACATCCACCTTAGAATCAAATGCGCACGACCCACTTACCAGCGACCCCTGGCGCAGAATCAAATACTTGCGCAACGCAACCTTCAAACACCCAAACAGGGGGGTGGGGTGCCGCAGCCAAAAACTTCGCCCACTCTTGCCTTAGAAAGAATGGAATCCGACCCATGAAACTTCACCTACCGCCGCGTCAAGGTCGCCGAGCAGGGACACACGCCGTCCCATACCCGGGGGAGGGGGGCATATGTCTGCTGACACCACGCTGTCAGCAGCCCTCTCCTATGCTCCTCTCGTAGTCAATTTTCCGAAACGAGAGGAAACTCCGATGACCACTGCAGAACAGACCGTCACCTCCACCATCACCTGGTTCGAAATCCCCGCTTCCGACTTCGGCCGGGCCGTGCGCTTCTATGAAGCCATCTTCGCCACCCCGCTGGTCCACCTCGCCGACTTTCCAGGGATGGGCATCTTTCCCTACGAGCGCCCCGGCATTTCTGGGTGCGTCACGCATGGAGAAGGCCACCGTCCGTCTCCAGACGGCGTCGTCGTCTACCTCAACTGCGATGGCCGCATCGACCAGATCCTTGCCCGCGTCGAAAAGGCCGGCGGCAAGATTGTCGAGCCAAAGAACCACATCCCCAACGTTGGATGGGTCGCCCAAATCCACGACTCGGAGGGAAACCGCATCGGTCTGCACGCCGCCGTCTAGAATGCCGGTATGCGCCGCGCCGACCGCCTCTTCCGTATCGTGCAGTTGCTACGCGGCGGCCGCCTGCAAACCGCGCGCAGCCTCGCTGAAAAGCTGCAGGTCTCCCATCGCACCATCTATCGCGATGTTCAGGACCTGCAGCTCTCCGGCATGCCCATCACGGGCGAAGCCGGCGTGGGCTACACCCTGCGCCGCGACCTCGATATCCCGCCGCTTATGTTCGATCGTGAAGAAATCGCCGCCTTAGTCCTCGGGGCCCGCATGGTGGAAGCCTGGGGCGGCACGGAGCTCACCGAGGCCGCCAATCGTGCTCTGCGCAAGATTGAAGCCGTCCTCCCTGCCAACCTGCGCGAGAAGATCGACGACGTCCTGCTCTATGCTCCCGGGTATAAGTCGCCCCCTGAACTGCGCCGTAAGCTCGACACGCTCCACGCCGCCGCTCAGCAGCGACGGGTCGTGCTTCTCGCCTATTCTCGCGAAGACGGACAGCCCAGCGTGCGCCGCGTTCATCCACTCGCGCTCTACTTTTGGGGTGGCACCTGGACCCTGGCTGCATGGTGCGAACTGCGCACAGACTTTCGCAGCTTCCGCGTCGATCGGGTTGAACACGCGGATTGCCTGGACGAGCAATTCACTCCGAGAGCAGGGCAGACGCTCGCGGATTTCCTGCGCCGGGTTCGCAGCCAGGAGCGTGATTCAAGACATGGATAATATGCACTGTTAATAACCGTTTGCCAGCATATATTCAAGCGTTACATGAAATGTTGAGGTTGATCTTTTTTGCTCCAATGCCAGCTTGATCATCACGTCTGCCTCGACGTTTACCGGATCGCCCGGTCCCAGCACCCGCAGGTTGGTCACGGTGCGCGTATGGGGCAAAATCGCAACCCCGACCATCTCGCCATCCCAGGTCGCGATGGTCAGGCTGATGCCCTCGATTGCTATCGATCCCTTCTCGACCATGTATGGGCGAGTGTTCTCCGGAACCCGCACCCGCAGCCACCAATCCGTCAGCTCCGGATCGGCCGCGGCGTTTACGGGATCGAACGACACCAGTTCCCCGCGTCCGTCCACATGACCCTGCACAATGTGGCCGCCCAGCGGCGTTCCCGCAGGAGTCGGCAGCTCCAGATTCACGACCGATCCCGGCTTCAGTTGTCCAAGAGAGGTTCGCGCCAGCGTCTCCGCCGCCAGGTCCGCTTGGAAAATCGGCGGCACGATCTCCAGCGCGGTCAGACACGTTCCGCTCACTGCTATGCTGTCGCCGGTACGCAGCCGGTCTGCAAACGCGGGCGCAGAAATCGCAATGCGGGTGGTGCCTTTGCGCGGCTCTATGGCCGCAACGGTCCCTGTTGCTTCGATGATTCCGGTAAACACTTCAGCTCTCTCCCCAGGGGTCGCGCAGGTACGCATCGACCCGCACGTCCTGGTCGATACATTCGACCTCCGGTGGGAACGGCAACGTCGATCGCGTGATCGGCTCCTGGAGCAGGGGCACCGCACCCGGCCCCAGAAACACCGGCGCGTAGAAGAGCGTGAGCTTGTCCACGTGCCCTCCGCTCAGCGCCGACGCGTTGAGTTGCCCTCCCGCCTCCATAATCGCCGAAACTATCTCCAGTGCACCCAGCCGCTTCATGACGGAATTCAGGCACACGCCACTCTTGCGGACGGACTGGACTCGCCCTGGCGGTCCCGCGCCGAATTGGTCGCCAACCACTTCGGAGGCGTCTACCCGCTCCACCCGCACTCCCAGCGCCTCGAAGGTTCGCTGCCTTGGCGTCGGCGCCACGGCGCAAAAAATCAGCAGATCATCCTGTGCCGAGCGCACCAGCTTTGAATCCAGCGGAGTGCGCAGGCCCGAATCCAGCACCACGCGCAACAATGGCCGCCGACGCGGCAATCCGGAGCGATCAGTCAGGTGGGGATCATCCTGCAACACTGTGTTGATGCCGGTAATTACCGCATCGACACTGTGGCGCATCTCCTGCACCTGAGCTCGAGCCTTTTCTCCCGTTAGAAAAACCGGAGCGCCACGCGGCGCGGTTCCAGGAGCCGGTGCGATCCTGCCATCGAGCGAAACCCCCGCCTTCAGCGTCACGAACGGCAGACCCGTCTGGATATACCGTGCGAATCCGTCATTCAGCCTGCGCGCCTCGCGTTCCATCACGCCGCTGGTGACCGCTATACCGGCCGCGCGCAGCTGGTCCAGTCCTTTGCCGCTCACCGCGGGATTCGGATCGACGGTCGCGGCCACCACCCGAGCGACACCGGCCTCGATGAGAGCGTTCGTGCAGGGGCCGGTGCGTCCGGTGGTGCAACAAGGCTCGAGGGTCACATAGGCGGTCGCGCCTTGCGCGGCGCCCCCAGCATTCTTCAGCGCGACCACTTCCGCGTGATCTTTCTTGTCGTACTCGTGCCGTCCTGCTCCGACGATCACGCCGTCCTTCACCAGTACGCATCCCACTGCTGGATTCGGAGAAGCCAGGCCTACAGAATTTTGGGCCAGCTCCAGCGCCCGTTGCATCCACCCTTCGTCCAGGCCCTCGATTCGCTTCGGCACAACACCCTTTTCCATACGAAATGGCAGCTAGTTTTCCAGTAATGAGTTCACAAATGCTGCACTGTCGAACGGCAGCAGATCATCGAGCGCCTCACCGACTCCCACAAATCGCACCGGCAGCTTCATCTCACGCGCAATGGCAACGGCAATGCCGCCTTTCGCCGTTCCATCCAGCTTGGTCAGTACAATGCCCGTCACTCCCGCCGACTCCGTGAACATCCGGGCCTGTTGCAGGCCGTTCTGCCCGGTCGTCGCATCCAGCACCAGCAATACCTCGTGGGGCGCGTCGGGAATGATCCTCTGGGCGGTGCGCCGCATCTTGTCCAGCTCCGCCATCAGCCCCGTCTTCGTGTGAAGACGTCCGGCCGTATCCACGATCACCACATCGGTCTCGCGCGTCTTCGCCGCCTGCAGCGCGTCGTATAGCACCGCCGACGGATCACCGCCCTGCTTCGTCCGGATCATCTCCACGCCGCTGCGTTCTCCCCAGATTTCCAGCTGCTCGATGGCCGCTGCGCGAAAGGTATCCGCCGCGCACAACAGCGCCGTTTTTCCTTTCGCCCGATAGAATGCTGCGAGTTTGCCGCTTGTGGTGGTCTTGCCCGTGCCGTTCACTCCCACCATCATGATCACTTCCGGACCTGTCGTAACCACTGCCGCCGGCCGTGTATTATCGTCAAGAATCGCCCGCAGCTGGTCCTTCAGCAGTTCCTTCAACTCCGCTCCATCCCGAATCTGCTGCCGCTTCGCGCGCTCGCGCAGGTTGCCCGCAATTTCCGCAGACGTGGTCACGCCTATATCCGACGCTATCAGGCTCATCTCCAGCTCTTCAAGCGCCGACTCATCTACCGTCCGGGTGATCGCCAGAACGCTGTCGATACGCTCGCCCAGAGTGTCGCGGGTCCGCGACACTGCCTGCCGCATCCGCTCAAAAATGCTTTTCTTTTGTGGCTCCTGCTCTTCGTTCAGGCTCCCGAACAACGTCTGGATCATGAGAACTGCGCCCTCGTAGCACCTGATGTCGAGTGTAGCGAACCCGGCGGGTGCGCGGTTGCAGTCTGAACGCTCCTACACCAGCTCAGGGACAGGCTTTCTCATACGGAACGTGACCGGAGTCCGCACATTTTTCACTTCGAGAGCGCCTGTGTTCACCAGCTCAGCCAGGCTCGCTACCACCTTGGGGTCGTAGCGCGAGCCAGCCAGACGCGCCAGGATATCCAGAACATAGTCGGCGTTCATCGCTGCCTGATACGGCCTCGGCGTGGTCATGGCGTCGAAGGAATCGGCCACCGCCACGATCCTCGGCATCAGCGGGATCTGATCGCCCGCCAGACCGTAGGGATAGCCCATTCCGTCCAGAGACTCGTGGTGCAGCTCGACTCCGGGCACCAGATCCTGCAGCATGCCGATGGGCCGCAGAATGGCCGCGCCTTTCACCGTGTGTGCCTTGACGATCTCGAACTCCTCCGGCGAGAGCGGTGTCTGCTTCATTACGAGGTAGTCCTCGACGCCGAGGCAGCCGATATCGTGCAACAGTGCGGCAAGGCGAACCCGCTCCACCTGTTTCTCGTCGAGACCCATCTTCCAGGCAATTGCCGCCGCATAGGCAGCCACGCGCTCGGAGTGACCGCGCAGATAGGCGGTACGCTCGTCGACCGCTTTGGCGAACATCCGCATCAACTCGGTCAAAGTTTCGTAGTGGGTGCGCGCTTCGTCGTGCTTCTCTTCGCCCCGGTCCTGCATCGAGTTCAACGCTGCCCGCCACGTAGGGATCACTTCCGCGAAAAGATCGTCGGAAGGCTCCGCGGGCACCTGCTGCCCACGGGCCGCCACTCCTGATTCGAGGACCCGGACCAGTCGCTGAATGCGCCGCTCCAGCCACAGAGTCAACAGCGAAGCCGCGGCTGCGCTTCCCCCCAGTTCGATGACCACCGCTGCCCAACTGGCCAGCGCGGGACGCAACGTCCGCTGCGCGACCAGCATCGCCAGCACAGTGATCGTCGTCGTCGCCGCGAAGACGGCAAGGAAACGCGCAAACACACGCCAGCGAATTCGCAACCCCGGCAAGATGGACTCCTGGGAAGCGCGAGGTTGGTTTTTCTGCATCTTGAGCCCTTCTTCGTCAGTCTACGAAGCAGGGGCTCTTTCTGCTTCACACGAAGGTGGTAAAACAGTCGTCCGAGCGGGTCAACCAGTACTTACCACCGTAATGGTTGATCGGGACCCGACGAGGGTAACATCCTCATGCTTCTGCGTTATTCGTCGCGTCCTGGACGCAGCATGAGCTCCTGAATCGCCCACTCCGGCGGCTTGCCACGCGTGAGAATCGCCTCCATTTGCTCGGCAATCGGCATTTCCACAGCGTGTTTCCGCGCCAGACCCAGCGCCGCGGAGGTGGTTCGCACGCCTTCCGCCACTTTGCCATCGAGTCCGGCAAGAATGTCGTTGAGTTTTCGCCCCTGGCCCAGTTCCATGCCAACCGTCCGGTTTCGCGACAGCGATCCTGTGCAGGTCAGCACTAGGTCGCCCAGTCCCGAAAGCCCCGCCAGAGTTTCGCGCCGCCCGCGGCAGGCCACGGCCAGGCGCGTGATCTCCGCAATCCCGCGCGTGATCAACGCCGCGTTGCTGTTGAATCCCAGTCCCAGGCCGGCGGCGATTCCGGCCGCAATCGCAATAACGTTCTTCAGGGATCCGCCGAGCTCCACGCCCACCACATCGTCATTGGTATAGAGACGCAGCGTGCTGCTGGAAAATTCCCGCTGCACCCGCGTGGCAAGTTCCGCGTTCGTCGAGGCAATCGTGATCGCAGTCGGCGCGCCCGCCGCCACTTCCTGCGCAAACGATGGGCCACTCAGCACGCCGCAGGGCAATTCCATCCCTCGCGCCGCCAGCACCGCGCCGATGACCTCGGTCATGCGAAAGCACGTTTCGTCTTCGATGCCCTTCGTTGCGCTAACCAGCAACTGTCCCGCGCGCAGGTGCGAAGCAAACTGCTCATAAGTCGACCGCACGAACTGCGACGGGATCACGCTCACGACGATTTCCGCGCCGGCCAGCGCCTCAGCCGCATTGTCGAAGACCCCAACCGAGTCGGGAATCTGAAATCCCGGGAGGAATGCTGTATTCTCACGCCGCTCGCGCATCGCCGCCGCAACATCCTTCGCGTACGACCAGAGCGCGATGGTGTGACCGCCCCGCCGCGCCAAGCTGATCGCAATCGCGGTGCCCCACGCACCGCTGCCCATCACTGCGATGCGGCTCATGCGGCGGTGGTCCTTGTGCTCCGGTCCGTCTTGCCAAAGCGGTATTCGGTGCCCTTCATCAGGCGGGCCATGTTCTGGTGATGTTTCAGGATCACGATCAGCGGAATCACAAACAAGACCGTCGTCGCCCAGGGAGTGCGCGGCGCATGCGGCATCAGCAACGCAAATACCGGAAAGGCCACGGCCGACAGGATCGACCCGAGCGATACGTATCGCGAAACAGCGAAGACCAGCGCAAACACGCCGAGTCCGGCCAGCGCCGCCCATGGAGCCAGCGCCAGAAACACGCCAAACGCGGTCGCGACGCCCTTGCCGCCCTTGAACCCGAGCCAGACCGTGTACATGTGGCCGAGGACCACGAACAGCGCGGCGATGGAGATTCCGTTCGCTCGCACGTCAGGCGCCAGTCCCAGTCGCGCAGCAACCGTTCCGCACAGCAGGACCGCGCAGCATCCCTTCAGTAAGTCGAGGATGAATGTCGCCGCGCCCAGACCCTTCGAGCCCGAGCGAATTACGTTGGTCGCGCCGATGTTGCCGCTGCCCTTCTGGCGAATGTCTTCCTTGCGAAAGAACCGCACCAGCAGATATCCGAACGGAATGGACCCAAGAAGGTAAGCCACCAGCCCGGCGACCGAGTAGAAAATCAGGGGCATCGCGTTTTTGAGTCTATCAGTTAAGACTGGCCGTCCAGGCGGAGCGCGCTTTGCAGGATGGCACCTGGGCTGAACGCAAGCGGTTCGTTCAGCCGAACCGCTGATTTCACATTGCTGGTTGCGGCCCGTCAGGGGTTATTTGACGTTCGGCACCTGCGTCGCCTTGCCGTTACGCAGGCTCTCGTCGATGATGCTGCGCACTTGTCGATCGGCTTGCTGCGCCAGTTTGCCCTGTTCCGCACCCAGGCGTCCCTGGTGCTCACCCAGCGCGCCCTGCTGTCTGCCGAGCTCCCCCATCCTTCCGCCAAACTCGCCCTGCTTGCGGCCTGCCTCCCCCTGCAATTCGCCCAGCCTGGCTTGCATTTCCGAGAGCTTCTCCTGCATCTCGCCGAGCTTCTCCTGGCTCATCTCCTGGCCCTGCTCGGCCTTCAGGTTCGCGAGTTCCTCGTCGATCTCGGCCGTCTCCTTCGATAGATCCGGCACACGAACCGTCGCCGCCCGCTCCTGTTGCCGCCCCAGCTCCTCTTGTTGCCTGCCTAGCTCTTCCTGCTGTTTGCCGAGTGCCTCCTGTTGCTGCCCAAGAGCTTCCATCGGCTTGTACATCGCACGAATCTTCGCCACGATCGCGGGATCAGTCACGATGTACGACTTGCCATCATGCGTGAACCACAGAAACGGCCCCTTGGCCACCTTGCGCGCCGCATCGAGTTCCGCCTTGCGACCTCCGTTCCAGTCACCGGAGAAGGTGATGTCGTCGCCGGATCCTTCGATGATCGCGTACGAGTCGCCATTGTCTGAAAAGTGGTAGGCGTATCCATTGGAGTTGTAGCCGTTGGCGCTCTGACCACCCTCTGAGACGAGCGCCATCGCACCCGGTCCACTGACTGTCACCGAGTCCCCATCATTCAGGATCGAGGTCGCTGTGCCTTCGCCCGGAGCTGGCGGAGCCGGTGGCACGGGTTGCGTCGAAGCCGCAGGTGCTGGTGCCGCAGCTTCCCCGGGCGATGCCGGCGCGGTTTGGTCCTGTGCGGGCTCGGCAGGCGTATTGGGAGCGGCCTGATCGTTTGGCGCGCCTGAAGCGTCGGGTGCCGCTGCTGGAGCCGGAGCACTCGCCGGAGCCGGCGGAGCTGTCTGCGCGTCCACACGCGGCACGCGGATCAGAGCCGTTGCCGCGAACAGCGCCGCCGGGATCAGCAGCAGCGATGCCAGGGCGCGCCGCCGTCCGATCGCGAATGCGCTCCGGAAATGATGTTCGTTCAGCAGTCGTTCAATGCGGCGAGAAAGATTGCCTGTGCGAGCCATAGCAACTCCTGGAAGGGTTTGGCGCGGCATCGCCGCGAATTCAAGCAGCACCTCGGCATAGCCGGAACGGCTCGCTGCGACGTCCAGGCCGGCACGGTCGCCAATGGCTTCGCCCAATACGCTCAGCGTGCGCCGCAGCCACCATCCCAGAGGGCTGAACCAGAACAGTGCTGTGTAGAGGCCCGCCAGCAATTGCAGATAGAAATCCTGCTGCCGCACATGCGAGCGCTCGTGTGCCAGCACTACCCGCAGCTTCTTCATATCCCACTCGATATAATTCGCGGGCAGCACAATCCCGGATCCAATCGTCACCGGTGAAGGAATCTTGGAGCTCGATCGGACGTTGGGTTCGGGCGCCATCAGGGGCGAAACCGGCTCAGCTGTTGTCCAAAGCCGCAGCGCCACTCCCACTCCCCACAGCAACCGCAGCAACAATGCGCCGGCAACGGCCAGATAGGCCATCGCGATCAGGCGCTCCGGCGGAGGCCAATGCCTTTCCGGCTGCGCGATCGTCGGTGCGGGCTCTGCCATCGTTGCTTCCGGCGTGGTGGCTACCGAAATCGCCGTGCTGGCAGGCGCAAGGTCCGCTGACGAATCGTGCGCGCTCACCAGAATCACCGGCGCCACGGGAACGGCTGCCTTCGCCCGCGGAACGACAAGCTGTTGCATGCGAATCGGAACCACCCACGTGAATCGCCCTCCCAGCTCTGTCGCAGCCGACCAACGCATCAGCAATGGCATCGCCAGTGAGGCGATCAGCACCACACTCCACGCCGCCTTCCGCACCGGCACATTCTCCACGTGCAGGACACGCAGACCCGCACCCACCGCGATCGCGAACACCAGTGCCCTCAGCGCCGCTTCGACCATCATCGCCGTCACGCCTTGCCTCCTTCTTGTTTTTTGGCCGCCGCCACCCGTTTCGACAGCCGCTCCAGTTCAGCCCGGCTGACCACCTTCGAATCCAGGAGCCCCACCAGCAGCTCTTCCACCGAGCCCTCGCAGAACCAATCGACGATGCGCTGGACGGCTCGCGCCGCTACTCTCTGGGGCGACTCTGCCGAACGGTAGACGAAGGTTCGGTTGTCGACCGAGTGCGCCAGATATCCCTTTTCTTCAAGCCGCCGCAGCACGGTGCGGATCGTCGAATCTTTCAGCGGGCGGTCAACTTCTTCGCGCACACGATCGGCCGTCGCCTCGCCCAGCCGCCAGACAATGCCCAGAATGCCGCGCTCCAGTTCGCCCAGTTCGGCGGGATCGTGATTCGATGTAGTGTTACTCGCCATAGTGTTACCAACTGTAACACACAAACGTGCACATCGCGCAAGAGGGGATTTGAAATATTTTTACGAGATTAAGCGGCTCGGAGTTCCACCCTTTACATCAGCCGACGACGAACCAGATCCAATGCCTGCTGGCTGGCGTAGAAGCGCACTCCGGCGCGGTCACCCGGAAAGCGCTTCTCCAGCCAATCGGTGCCGTCGGCGTCGCTCACCGCTACGTAGACAAGCCCCACCGGCTTCTCTTCTGTGCCGCCGGTCGGACCCGCGATCCCCGTGACCCCCAGGCCCACCGTCGAGCCGCACCGTTCACGAATCCCCTCCGCCAGCGCCATCGTTACTTCCCTGCTCACCGCGCCGTGTTCTGCAATCAGCTTCGGGTCCACACCCGCCAGCTCCGTCTTGAGCCGGTTGCTGTAGACCACCGCGCCTCCCGTAAACGACCGCGAGCTGCCGCTCACGCTGGTCAGCCTTTCAGCGACCGTGCCGCCCGTGCAACTCTCCGCAACTGCCAACGTCGCTCCCCGCATCTCCAGGTAGTACAGAACAATCTGCTCCAGCGTCTCGCCCTGCGACGAATAGATGAAATCCTCGAGCTCTTCCTCAATCTTGCCCGCCAGCTCATCCACGCGGGTTTGCGCCATCTCCGCAATCGGCTTCGCGCAGCTGAGCCGCAGCTCGATGTCCCCCATGTGCGCGAGGATCGTTGTTTCGACATCCTTATACTGCGTGTAGATCGGCGCAATCTGGGCATCCGCCGCCGACTCCCCGATCATCGCCGCCTTCAGCACGCGCGTAGCGATGTGCCGCTTCGGCACAATCTCCCTGAGGCGCGGCAGGCAATCCGCCTCGAACATCGCCTTCAGCTCGTGTGGCGGACCCGGCAGCAGCATCGCGAGCTTCCGATGCTTGCCCACCACCGTGTCCAGCCACTGTCCTGGCGCCGAGCCCAGCTGGTTCGGGAGGATCGTCGCGCCCTCGATCACGTCGGCCTGCTTTTCGTTATTGCGCGTCATGGTCCAGCGCCGCGCCGCAGCGCGTTTGTACAGACGGGCAATGATCTCGGGATCGCGCTTCACCCGCACGCCCAGCGCCTCGGCCACAGCTTCGCGCGTCAGGTCGTCTTCCGTCGGACCCAACCCGCCCGAAAGCACTACGATGTCCACGCGGCCCAGCGCATGGCGCATTGCATCCGCCAGATGTTTCAGCTTGTCGCCGGCGATGGTCTTGAACTCGACCGCGACGCCCAGCTCGTTCAGCTTTGCCGTGACGTAAAGGGAGTTGGTGTCCTGGCGGTACGGCGTGAGCATCTCCGACCCAACCGCGATAATCTCCGCGTTCATCGATCTCCGGATTTCTTCCCGCGTGAAATCAGCCCGCCCGGCGGTGCGCGATCAGAACAGCCGCCATCCTTCGACGCCCAGCCCGACCTGATAAATCGAGGTGTTGGTCGCCAGCAGCGCGCCCCCGCCCGGCACGAAGCTGAAGCCCACAATTCCTGTGCCCGAAACCGCCAGCGACGCCTCGCCCCGCGGCGAAATCATCGCCACGCCCCTGCGTCCGCGCAGCGATGCTGCCACGTACACGTTGCCCGCCACGTCCACGGCCACACCCTGCGGCCGTCCCAAGCCGCGGTGCAGCACGCCGATATCGCCGTCGCGATTGATCGCGTAGACCACGTCATAGCTCGAGGTGGTCGGCCCCGTGACGTACAGCGTTCCGTCAGGACCAAACGCCAGGTGATACGCCGCCACGCTCGGCTCCAGCGTCGCGAAAACAAAAATCTGCCGGTCCGGAGCAATCTTAAAAATCGTCCCGCTCCGGTCCCCAACATAAAGATTCTGATCCGCGTCGAACGCCAGCCCGGTCGCCACTCCCATGCCTTCCGTGTACACCGCGGAAGCGCCGTTCTTCGCCACCCGATACACCTTGCCCTCGTGCCGTGACGAGACGTAGAGATTATCGTCGTAGTCCACCGCCAGCCCGGTTGCGTTTACAATGCCGCGCGCAAAAGACCTCATCTCGCCATCGCGCTCGATGCGAAACACCGAAACCGGCGTCTCCTGCCCGCGCTGGCCGGAGAAAGTCGCGTAAATAGCCCCGAAGTGATCCATCACCGGGTTCGCGACCGCATGCACGCCCGTGGCAATCAGGCTCGCCACGCGCACATCCACAGCATTGCTCTGCGCGCCATTCTGCAGGATGCGCAGCCGCCCCGACTCCGCCTCTTCCGGCACACGCAGCACGAGCCGTGCGCCGCGGCTCAGCAGCACAGGCGCAGCCAGCTCGCCCAGCATCGCGATCGGCCGCCGCCACTCACCGCCCCCCGGCCGTTTCGGATCGACCTGTTCCGTCGCGATCGCCCCCAGGTTGAATCCACGAACCTCGACGTCTCCGCCCGGAAGCGCTGCGCCCGGCGATACCGCATCGATCCTTGGCGTCGCGCTCGATTCGGATTTGAGAATGCGTACCATCACTTTTCGCTAACCCGCTGACTGGTTCTTTCGAACCTCCGCGAACCGTCTCTCGTTATCCATCCTTCGGTAAGCGCTTTCCGCGCTGATTTCTCACCACCACATCCGCACTACCAGCACCACCAGCAGGCCGTACACTCCCGCGCCCAGATCGTCCAGCATGATTCCGGTTCCACCGTGCAGCCGCTCCAGACGCCGCACCGGCCACGGCTTCACAATATCGAAAATCCGGAACAGCGCGAAACCCAGCAGAGCATGACCGGCGTCGATGGGCGCAATCGCCAGCGTAACCCACTGGCCGGCCACTTCGTCGACCACCACAAACCCTGGATCCGTCTGACCGCTCTCCCGCTCCACCATCGTGCTTGCCGGAGTTCCAATCAGCGTCACAACCAGCACACCCACCAGCGTAACAACTGTTGCCGCCCAGCCCGTAAGATGCGATGCGCGGAGGCCTGCATACCAGATCGCCATCGCCGCCAGCGATGCCCACGTCCCCGGCCCCGGCTTGAGCCGTCCAATCCCGAAAAACGTCCCGACCAGCCACGCCCATCTTGTGTGAGAGGCCGGCGTCGTCGCCGTTCCTCCCTCATGAATCCGCACCCCCGGCTGGCGCAACTCAGTCTTCCTCGTCATGCTCTCCGTGCGGCTGCGTATTGCCGCCGAGTCCCTCGAGGACCTCGGGATCAAGAATCGGCGACGATATCCGATAGCCCCCGCTGGCCCACTTGCCCAAATCGATCACCCGGCACCGGTCGCTGCAAAACGGAAAATTCTCGTCGTCGTGCGCAACCACCGTCCGGCACGTCGGACACCGTAAGATTTTGCCCTTCAGACTCACAACCCCACTCCTGCACCTGCAAGCTCTCGTGCCTCGGCGCTCAGCGGAGACTCGCTCACCACGCGCGCCACCAGATCGTACTCATGCGCCTCCGTCACCTCGCAGCGGTAAAACCGCCCAGGCGTCAGTTCTTCGAAAGGACCGAAATCGTTCAGGTACACGGTCCCGTCAATCTCCGGCGCGTGAAACTGCGTTCGCCCCTCCCACAACAGCGGCGTCTCCTTCGATTCGCCTTCGACCAGCACGTCGAAGCTTCGTCCCACCCGCGCCTGCATCGTTAGACGGCTGATTCCCTTCTGCAGCTTCATCAGCGAACGCCGGCGCTGCTCGATCACCCGCTTTGGAACCTTCGCCCCCAGCTCGAACGCCCGCGACCCGTCCTCGTCGGAATATGCAAAGACCCCCAGCCAGTCGAACTTCGCCTCGGCCACAAAATCGCACAGCGCCTCGAAGTCAGTGTCCGTCTCTCCCGGAAATCCCACAATGAAGGATGTACGCAGCGCAATATTCGGCACTGCCGACCGCACTTTTCCAAGCATTTTCAGAAAAATCTCCGCGCCCGCGCCGCGCTTCATCGCCTTCAGCACCGGCGCCGACGCATGCTGCAGCGGCACATCGAGATATTTGCAGATGTTGTCGTGCTTCGCCATCGTCTCGAGCAGCCGCCCGGTGATCCGGTTCGGATAGGCATACAGGAACCGCAGCCACGTCAGCCCCTCGACTCCGGCTAACCGATCCAGCAGCGAGGCGAGACCGTCTTTCAGCCCAAGATCCTCGCCATAGCAGGTCGTATCCTGGCCGATCAGCGTGATCTCCCGCACACCCTCGGCAACAAGAGCCTCAGCTTCCGTCACCACCGACTCGAACCGCCGCGATCGAAACTTCCCTCGCAGATTCGGGATCACGCAGAAGGTACATGGATGATCGCAGCCCTCGGCAATTTTAATGTAAGCCGATGCGCCCTTCGTCGCCCGCAGCCGTGGCGTCGTATGGTCGTAGAGGTACTGGGGCAGCTGTGCGGCTGCGCCATCCCACACCACACGCGAAAATCGACCCTGTTCCTCACGTCGATTGCCCTCTGCACGAAAGTTCGCCACCGCTGGCTCATGCTTATGGGTCCCCGCGAGCGATTCGCGGCCCGGCCAGGCAGCGGCGTGACCATGGGTCGGCAGATTGTTCGAAGAGTCGGGCGAAAGGATGTTGAATAACGACGGCGGAGCCGACTCCGGCGTGGGTGAATCGAGGCCTGCTGCCGCAAGAATCTTCTCCAGCTCGCCGGTTCCGACCACCGCGTCCACTTCAGGAATGTTCTTCTGAATCTCGTCGCGGTAGCGCTCGACCAGGCATCCGGCGACGATCAGTTTCGTCGCTGGCCCCGCGGTCTTCAGCCGCGCCATCTCCAGGATCGCGTCCACCGACTCCTGCTTGGCCTTATCGATAAACGAGCAGGTATTCACTACCAGAATATCCGCTGTCTCGGCGTCCGGAGTCATCACCGCCCCGGCGCGATCCAGCAACCCCATCATCACTTCGCTGTCCACCAGATTCTTCGGACAGCCGAGCGAGACAAACCCCACTCTGGGCCGAGTCTGTACCAAAGGCGCCTCGGAGGCGCTCTCTATCATCAGTCCATCTTTCACATCTCTATTTTACGGGACTGGAGGGGTGTGGCTGATCCGGAGCCCGGTTCATCGACGAGAGGCTCGTCTGGCCAACTGCTTGTGCTCGCCAGTGATAGACTGCGCAGTTCGTCGGACGGAGCAGTCTAATGCGCCTCTCGCTCGCAGCACGCTTCAGAAATCGATCCTTACCCCGCAGTCGGTTCACGCCCAGAAAGCACAAGCACGGGCTGGCCTTCGCCTCGCTCTGTGCGGTCATGCTCTGGGTTGCGGGATGCGCGTATCAGCCAGTGTCTTATGGCCATCACCTTCCCGGATTCTGGTACGGCTTGCTCCACGGGTTTCTGATCGTCTTCAGCCTCATCGGCAGCTTCTTCACCAACGTGCGCATTTACGCGTTCCCAAACACCGGTCATTGGTACGACTTCGGCTACGTCCTCGGCGCTCTCATGTTTCTCGGCGGATCCGGCGCCAGCCGACGCTGATCTCCGTTCCCAGCTGGCTTCCAAATGAAATCCGCGCCTAGGATTGCGGACCTTCCTCCGGCATCACCAGCAGCAGGAAAATCACTCCGATCACGACGAACATCCGGAAGGCCGGCTCCTGTCCGTTCCAGGTATGCGACTGCCACATCAGGAACCATTCGCCGCCAACGCTCAGGAACGCGACCAGCCACATTAGGAGGCTCACCGTCAGCCCGCCAATTGCCAAAGTCTTCGCGTTCTGGAATGCCGCTCCCGGTTTACCCACAGCCCGCAGAAGCTCCACCGCTCCCGCCCACGTCAGCAGCATCGTCGCAGCTTCCCAGCCGATGATCGAGTCGTAGAAGATGGTGTGAATCCATAGCCGGTGGATCGCGCGCCACATCCCGTGATTCCCCGGAAACGTGGAATCCATGAGCAAAACGTGATGCAGAAAGGCGTAATTCGTACCGTAATCGGTGAGGTTGTTAAAGACCACCAGCGTGTAGAAGAACGCGACCGCCGCCACGAGCAGCGTTTTCGAGAGGCGCAGGATCATCGTTTCGCCTCGGTGGCCATGCTGCGGAAATACGCTGTCAGTGCCGCGATTGTCGTCGCGTCATACTGCGGATTGGCTGGCATGTTCGCCTCCGGGTTCACCGAATTGGGCCTCAGGACATATTTCCCAAACGCCGCCGGATTTCCCTGCGCGATCAAAGCCATCTGCGGCCAGCCGAACGGCGACTTGGTCCCGCCAATATCTCCCTGGCGATGGCAGCGCAGGCAATTCTGCAGCGCGATCCGGTAACCCTCCACCGCCGGCGATGCCACAGCACCGGTCGGCCGTAGATCTTTCAGCACCGCCGCCTCGTCGAAGAACCTCAGTCCAACCACGCCATACGGAATCTGCGCCTCGTCTGCGTGGGCGAGGACGTGAAACGCCGGCGAGAAAGATGGGTGCGAGATGAGGTATGGCCCGTAATTCTCGCCATCCGGACCACGCGGCCACTTCGCCGGCTCCGCTCCGCCGATACGCAGCACCAGGAAGGGATGATGCGCTGCGCGATACTCCGCTGTGTAGTGTCCCTCGTAGCCATCATCGCAAATCGCGGCAATTAATTGCTTGCCCGGTTGCTTCCCCTCGTCGACGCCGAGAGCCCGCAGCAGCTCGTCGAGAGAAACCCCGCTCAGCTTTACGGGACCGGAAAAATTCGAATCGTCCCTGACCGTAAAAGCAACCTGCGACAGACGGCTCAAATCCTCGTAGCGAACAAATCGCTTGGCTCCCTGCGGGATTCCCGGCACGTCCCCGGAAACTTCCACGTCCTGCGGAGAGCTTCGCTCGACCGCCAGCGTTACCCGTTGCGGCGCAGTCGCCGGGATCGCAGCGCTCAGCAGCGCCGCGCAAAACAGAAAAAATGCGGATCGCATGCGGCTTATCGTAAACGACCGTCGCTGCTCTCCGAAGGAAAATCTCGAGCGTGGTAGAGTGTCCGCAATGACTCCGGAAGAGCGCCTCGTCGCGCTGGGCCTCGTGCTTCCGCCACCTCCTGCGCCCGGCGGCAACTATCTGCCCGCAAGACAAGCCGGCCCGCTGCTGTTTCTCGCGGGAGTCATCTCATCGGACGAAAACGGAGTCCTTACCGGCAAGATCGGCGCCGAACGCTCCGTCGACGAGGGGCGCCTCGCCGCCCGCCGCTGTGCTCTCACGCACCTGGCTGTGATCCGCCAGGCGTTGGGCACGCTCGATCGCGTCGAGCACATCGTCAGCGTCAATGGCTACGTCAACGCCGTCACGGGCTTTCCGGATTCACCGCAGGTGATCAACGGCGCCTCCGATCTGCTAGTCGAAGTCTTCGGCGAAGCCGGGCGTCACGCACGTGCTGCCATCGGCGTCACCGCTCTGCCGCGCCATGCCATGGTCGAACTTCAGATGGTCGTGTCTGTGCGATGACCGAACACGGACTCGATGCCATCTCAACGCACTCGCGCTGGAATCGCGCTCTGCCGCCTCGCCTTGAGATCGATCCCGGCGACACCGTCCACTTCCGGTGCGTCGAGGCCGCCGGCGGACAAGTGCATCCCGGTACCTTGCTCGAGGAGCTTTCCCGAATCGATCGCGGACGCGTTCACTCCCTCACCGGCCCTGTCTACGTTCGCGGCGCGCAACCCGGCGACGTCCTCGAAATTGAAATTCTCGACCTCACCCATCACGGTTGGGGATATTCGACCATCGTCGAGGGACTAGGCTTCCTAAAAGAGCGGTTCCGCCAGCCATACCTCTTTCATTGGGAGCTGCTCCCATACGAAACTCGCTCCCTCGCTCCGGCAGTCGTGCCGCTTCGTCCCTTTTGCGGCGTAATGGGCGTCGCTCCTGCCATCGACGGCGAATTCCGCACTCGTCCGCCTGGCCCCTTCGGCGGCAACATGGATGTCCGTGAACTCTGCGCAGGAGCGCGCCTCTATCTCCCCGTCCTCAATCCCGGCGTGCTCTTTTCCTGCGGAGACGGTCATGCTGCCCAGGGAGACGGCGAAGTCTGCATCAACGGCATCGAGTGTCCGGTCGACGTCGCCCTGCGCTTTCATTTGCACCGCGGCCACACGCTCTCCGGCCCGCTCATCGAGTCGGCTGAGCCTCCCCGTTCCGTAACGTCCGATTCCTGGATCGTCGTCGAATCAGACCCGGATCCGCTGCTCGCCGCACGCAACGCTACCTCCCGCATGGTCGATCTGCTCATTCACCTCTGGGGGTTCGCCGACGTCGATGCCTATATTCTGTGCAGCGTGGCCATGCACCTGCGCCTCAGCCAGGTCGTCAACGAGCCAATGATCACCGTCAGCGCAGCCATCGCGAAGAATATTCTCCCCGAAAGGCGCTTCTTCTGATGCGAGTCAACGATCCCGCCATCGTGCAGGAGCTCTCTGAGCTCTATCCGCGCTACGAGACCGCCCTCGTCAGCAACGACGTCGAGAATCTGATCGCAATGTTCTGGGCTTCACCGCACACAGTTCGCTTCGGCGCGACCGAGAATCTCCACGGCATCGAAGAGATCGTCGCCTTCCGCAAAGGACGCTCGCCGGCGAACCTCGCCCGCGCCATCGACCGCCTCGACATCCTCACCTTCGGCCAGGACTTCGGCGAAATTGCCATCGAGTTCTCCCGGCTCACCCCCAGCGGCATCGTGCGCGGTCGCCAGAGTCAGACGTGGGTGCGTCTGCCCGAAGGATGGCGCATCGTCGCCGCCCACGTTTCTGTCCTGCCCGGCGACACAACATAAGCAGGATTTATCTCCCGCATCAGGTTTCCCAATCATCCTCTTATTTTTTTCTTTGGCTTGAACCCCGCCTGGGCTATGCTCTCCTGAAAGTCCCTGTCGACTCGGCTCCCGCAGTTCTCGCAGCCGCTCTTGTCTCAACCAACTTTTTCTTGAAGACTGCACCAGGCAGCCGCCGCACCGCATTTCAGGCGCGGTAGAGGACCTTTTTCTACAACTTTTGAGGAGGCAGTTACCGATGTCCAGGAGATTCGCACTTTGCGTTTTTCTCGTGTCCTGTGTTGCCCTTCCCCTCGCAATCCACGCTCAGCAGACTCTCGGCGGCATCACAGGCGAGGTCACCGACGTCTCTGGAGGCGCGGTTTCCGCCGCAACGGTCACGGTCGTCAACGATCAAACCGCGTTGACCCACACGACAAGAACAAATGCCAGTGGCGAGTACGAATTCGTGCAGCTGCCGATCGGTACCTATACTGTTAACTTCGCGGTGCAGGGGTATGAATCCCAGAAATTCCCTTCTATCCTGGTCCAGGCCGATCGCACTGCCACCGTTAACGCTGTCCTGAAAATCGGCCAGGTCAGTGAATCCGTCACCGTCGAAGCTTCTCCGCTGCTCAATACCGTCGACACCACTAACGGCTACGTCCTCGATAAAGCGCAGATCGATACCATCCCTCTGCCTACAGGCAGCTTCACTGGCCTTGCCATTCTTTCGCCGGGCGTGAACGCCGAACTTCCCGGTGGCACGGGATCCAACAGCGGCCTTGGCAATGCGCCTATCTGGGCGAACGGCCAGCGCGATACTTCCAATGCCTTCCTGCTGAATGGCGTCGATTCCAGCAATCTCTTCAATGGCAAAAGCACCAGCCAGGTGGAATCCGCGCGCGTCGTGAATAATACCGGCGGCGGCGCCAGCAGCGGCACAACCAGTGCCGGCGTTGAACCCAGCGCTTCCTCCGTGTATCTCTCTATCGGAAACTCGATCCCGACTCCTGCGCCCGAAACCCTCGCCGAAGTTCGCGTCAACGCCTCCATGTACGACGCCCAGCAGGGATCGGCCAGTGGTGCGCACATCGACATGAGCACAAGCTCCGGCAGCAACGCCATGCACGGCAGCCTCTACGGCCACCGCGGGACTAACTGGATCAACGCTGCACCCTTCTTTTTCAAAAACAACACAGGCATCCCGGAAGCAGACAGAAATCCGGAGTTACATCGCTATATTGCCGGCGGTACATTCGGCGGACCCATCATCAAGGACAAGCTTTTCTACTTCCTCGGCTATCAGCACCTGCATATCTCCGACCAGGAGACGGGTGATAATCTGATCGCCGTTCCCCCAGGCCTCAACGATACCAATCGAACGCCCGCAGGACTGGCCACGATTGTCGACAACAACTGGCCCGGGGAAGACGCCGCAAACGGCTTCACCGTCGGCCCTTCTGACTGGGCTGCCAATCCTGTAGGCCTTGCCCTCTTCCAGGCTAAGCTTCCCAACGGACAGTGGCTCATCCCCAACGATAACGGCCACATCCCCGACCCACTCTCGCCCTCGAATGCTTTTGAGACCGGTACCTCCTACTTCACAGCCGACCAGGCCGTCGGCGACCTGGATTGGAACGCCTCGACAAAAGACCTGGTAAGTTTCAAGTACTACTACCAGCACGATCCCAACAGCTCACCCTACGGAACCTCGAGCGTGCCCGGATTCACGGAACACATGGATGCTGGATCGCAGGTGGCTGCCATCAATAACGTCCAGACCCTGGGCCCCAGCTTCAGTCTCACTGAAACACTGGGTGTTCTCCGGGAAAAGGCATACAGCACCAACGATCAGCTCTGGGCGCCCGGCCAGGCCGGATCGCCACTCGCCGCTATGACCTCAGCCTTTGGCTCCTATTTTCCGGGCATCACTATCGTCGACACTCTCGGCGAGTACGGCTACGAGCTTCCCCAACAGATGCTGAATATCGGACCCAGCTCAGCGAACCAGGGTGCCTTTACCGGCGTCTTCCAGAATCGCATCGAACCGTCAGCGACCGCCATATGGACGAAGGGACCGCATTCCATCGCCTTTGGCGGCAGCTGGGCCTATTCGCAGCTCAACATCCGCGACCTGCGCACGGGCAAGGGCGCTGTAGCTACTCCCGATTTCTCCACTTACGCCATGAACTGGGTTTCTCCGTACTCCACCGACGGCTTCGTGGCTACCGACTTTCTTCAGGGAGACGCCAATCGCTATTACCGCGCCAATCAGACCGGCCTCTTCCTCCAGGATAAGTACCAGGTGCGGGCCAACCTCAGCATCACTGCTGGTCTTCGCTATGACTGGAACGGCGGCCTGACCGAAAAATATGGGCGCATCTATAACTTCGACCCTTCTGCTTACAGCTATGACGTCGGCTCCGACACTATTGCCGATCCTGGCTTTATCATTGCCGGCAATAACGTCAACGGCACCAAGGGCGTGAGCAACACCACCCTTACCGGGCGCCAGTGGGGCATCGCGCCACGCCTCGGCTTTGCATGGCAGCCATCAACCTTTAAGGATAAATTTGTCGTCCGCGGCGGTACCGGCTTCTACTATGATCGCGGGGAACTTTATACCTATTTCTCTCCGGGCTACGCTGCCGGTGAGGTAGCGGGCGGTCCCTTTGGCGTCAGCCAGACCCCTCCGTTTGTCACCGCCCAAGCCTGTCCCTACACCGCATCGCCTTATGGCAACACAAGCTTCGAATACAACTACTATATACCCATCTGCGGCCTACCCGACTATAGCCCCGCCGACGGCAACACGCTGGCTTATAATCTTGCTCAACCGTGGGGCCCAAACCCCCTCGCTC
>PMSS01000052.1 GCA_003167515.1 Acidobacterium sp.
AACAACCTGTTGAGCCTCCACACCTATTCCCTGTTCCCTGCACCTCACAGCGCTCCCGCAATCTCCGCCCCATTCGGCGACCCCAACCCCGTACAAGCATCCCATCCCGGCTCCGCCGAATAGGCCCCGTTATTCCCCGACGTAATGTCGTGAAAATCCCCCGCAACCCCATACAGCGTCGGGTTCACGAACCCCACGGGCCCACCCTTCATCTGGTTGATCATCGCAATCAGCGCTGCCCATAGCGGAGCCACCGCGCTCGTCCCGCCCACCACCTGCTTCTCCCCATCCACCAGAATGTTGTAGCCGCTCTCCGGCGATGCATCGCCGGCAACGTCCGGCACACCCCGCCCCGTCCCCGAAACACCAGCGCTCGACTGCCACGACGGCAGCGGAAACAGCACACTAAATCCTCCGCCGCTTGCCCCGCCGCCTTCCGCCTGGTCGTTCCACACAACCTCCTCAGTGATCGTCGTCCCTGACCCAATCAGCTCCGTCCCACCGCACGCCAGCACATGCGGGCTCGATGCCGGAAAATCCACATTGTTCCCCGTCTCCCCATCCGACGACCCGTTATCCCCCGACGCCACTGTGATCGTCACCCCCAGCGCTGCCGCCGACTGGCACGCATCGTCCAGCGCCGTCACCGACGCCTGCGCCCACGTTGACTCCGGCCCTCCCCAGCTGATCGACAGCACCGATGGCTTGTTCGTCGTGTCGTGCACCGCTGTCGTAATCGCATCGATGAATCCCTGATCCGTGTTCGGCGCAAAATACACCGCAATCCTCGCTCCCGGCGCAATCGACCCCGCCACCTGGATATCCAGCGCCACTTCCCCATCTGCGCCGTTCGGATCCCCCGGCGAGTTCGTTCCGCCATCCACCGAAACCGCCACCACCGTCGGCGGCGTCAGCCCCAGCCCTCCAAAAAATGTCGAGATATCGCTGGCGTTGTATCCTCCGCCCAGCTCCAGAATCGCGATCGCTTGCCCGCTCCCGTTCACACCCGTCGGAAAATCGTAAAGTGCAGCCACCTGTGGCGGATTGAAAGGCGCCGGCTGTCCTGTCGCCCCCGGGTTCGACGTACTCGCCGTCGAAGTCCTCGTCTTCAGGTCCTTCAGAAATCGAAAGTGTGGCTTCGCCACCGGCCTCGCATCCAGCCCCAGCACCGCATCCACCAGCGGAGCGTGCGTGTCCGGCATCGTAATCTGCCCTGTGAACGTGTGATAGCGCTTCTTGGTCGTCGCGTCTTCGTAATCGTGCAGTTCCACGCCGAACGCCTTCTCCATCGCCTGCGCCGTACCGCGCAAAACAATGGTCCTGCGCGACAAGCTCGATGCCGACTCGTCCACCGTCAGCCCGTTGTCGTGCGCAAACGTTCGCAGCGCCTCGAAACTGGCCGGATCCGCCGCAAACTGCGCATCGAAATCCTCGTGCGACACAATCTGTCCCGCCAGCGCATGCAGGTCCAGAGGATTCTTCCGTTTCACAATGACCGACACGCTGATGATCTGCTGCGCATCGGTGCGTCCGATGTGCGTAGCGTTCGCCGGAACGGCGCGTTCGGAACGGGGCAGGAAAACACGTTTCGGAGCGGGGGTGCTCATCGCAATACCTCCTGATGTTGTGCCGCCATCCTACCGCAAAACTCCTACACCAGCGTGAACAAGACCTTAGAGTTTCGGGATTAGAGTTGAGCGATTAAGAGCGCAGTTTCGGCGATTAGCGATCACGAACCCAAGTCTCACCTCCAGATCCAAAAACTAGAAAAAAAGTGTCATCCTGAGCGAAGGTTGTTCGCGCAAGCGAACAACCGCAGTCGAAGGACCTGCATTTTCCTCGCTGGCACTACCACGAGTCCGCCCCTGACTCTACTCCCTGCCCCAAACGTTTTCCGCCAGAGCGCCCCGCGCTACAACGGAATATTCCCATGCTTCTTAGGCGGATTCTTATCCCGCTTCCCCTCCAGCATCTCCAGCGCCGCGCAAAGCCGCCGCCGCGTCTCATGCGGCAGAATCACCGCNNGGCCCCATCACCGCAATCTCCGCCGTCGGCCACGCCAGATTCACATCCGTCCGCAGATGCTTCGAGCTCATCACGCAGTACGCCCCGCCATACGCCTTCCGCGTAATCACCAGCAGCTTCGGCACCGTCGCCTCCGCAAACGCGAACAGCAGCTTCGCCCCATGCCGGATAATCCCGCCATACTCCTGCTGCGTTCCCGGCAAAAACCCAGGCACATCCTCGAGCGTAATCAGCGGAATGTTGAATGCATCGCAGAACCGCACAAACCGCGCCCCTTTCACGCTGGCGTTGATGTCGAGCACCCCCGCCAAAAACGCCGGCTGATTCGCCACAATCCCCACCGGACGCCCGCCCATCCGCGCAAATCCCACCACAATGTTCTTCGCAAAGTGCTCATGCGCCTCGAAGAAATACCCCTCGTCCACAATCCGCCCAATCACATCCTTAATGTCGTAAGGCTGGTTCGACTCCGTCGGCACGATCTTATCCAGCTCGCGATCAGCCCGATCCACAGGATCACTGCAAACTTTCCGTGGCGGATCATCCAAATTGTTCGAAGGCAGGAAGCTCAGCAGCTCCCGCACCATCGCCAGACACTCCGCATCGTCATGCGCCTCAAAATGCGCCACGCCCGAAATCTCGTTGTGCGTCGCCGCCCCGCCCAGCGCCTCTTTCGTGACCTCCTCATGCGTCACTGTCTTGATCACGTCCGGCCCCGTCACAAACATGTACGAAGTCTTGTCCACCATCAAAATAAAATCCGTAATCGCAGGCGAATACACCGCCCCGCCCGCGCACGGCCCCAGAATCGCCGAAATCTGCGGCACCACCCCGCTCGCCAGCGTGTTCCTCAGAAAAATATCCGCATACCCCGCCAGTGAAACTACGCCCTCCTGAATCCGCGCTCCGCCCGAATCGTTCAGCCCGATAATCGGCGCCCCCACTCGCATCGCCGTATCCATCAGCTTCACGATCTTCCCCGCATTCGCCTCCGAGAGCGATCCGCCAAACACGGTAAAGTCCTGCGCGAACACAAACACTGTCCGCCCATCGATCCGCCCATACCCCGTCACGATCCCATCGCCTGGAAAGCGCTTCTCCGCCATCCCGAAATCCGTCGCGCGATGCGTAACGAACCGGTCCGTCTCCTCAAATGTTCCGTCATCCAGCAGCAGCGCAATCCGCTCCCGCGCCCCCAGCTTCCCCTCGCGCTTCTGCTTCTCCTGCCGCTCCGCCCCGCCGCCCTCTTCCGCCAGCCGATTCCGCCGTTCCAGCTCTTTCGAAAAATGCTTTTTCATCGTGTCGGATTATAGCGGTCAGCCCTCTCACCCTGAACCGAGCGCCCAGAAGTAAAGAACCCCGTGTTTCCTTCATGAAGCCAGGAAGCGTAACCCGAAGCAGCGATGCGCTGTGAAGGCATCAATGCATCCTCTACAAACCTCCCCAATCGGCATAGGGGGGAGAGTC
>PMSS01000201.1 GCA_003167515.1 Acidobacterium sp.
ACTTTTTCAGCACCCTGCTAGATCTTCACGAATTTGGGTATTGCAAGATAGTGTGAACGGGGGTATTATCGCCCCGTCGGTGCCCTAAGTACCCCAGATATGCCCGCAACCTAACATGTTCATTAGGTCTGGGCTGGATTCTTTGCCGTCACTTATAGAGCAGCAGCGTCGCATGACATGTCCCCGCCCCAGGAGACCAAAAAGAAAGCTGCTCAAGGCCATCTGAAGCTGTAACCGCACAACTCATTCGCTACCCTCACTCGCGATTCACGGATCAGGCGCGTTGATCGGCGAAGCTGCCGCTGCGCAATATGGTGCCGGAGAAGCCGACGACAGAGTGTCCATCCGCTTTTCGGCGGACCAACCCACGTGCCCACTTAACCGCACAGAAAGGTACATCATGAGCAAATCAGGCAAAGCCAACATCTCCCTCGACTCCGGCTTCCACTTCGACGAAGTCGACCCGAAATCTTCCAATGTCACCCAGGCCGAAACCCATAAGTTGCTGTCGCTGTTCCCCCACCTTGGCGCTCTTCTGGCTACGACAACCCCGCTGAGCGGGCAAACGGATGCGGTATCCGAGCCGTTGGGCGACCTCATCGGGTTTGTCAATCAGGTTGACCCCACGCAGGGTCTTGTCTTCGCCGGTACGGGTTTCAACACCATCTTCCGGCCGCAGAGTCCGCAGACCCCCACGCCGCTTCCCGTTCCGGTTCCCGGCAGCGACAACATCCTCGAACTCAACCTGACGACCGAGACACTCAGCTTTGCCGCGCCGCTGGGCAGCGTGCCGAACCGCGGCTCCGGTACTCAGGGCGATATCTTTCTCAATGCTGTACCGTATGTCCAGTCCATCAGCGACGTCACGACGTTACCGGCCACCGGCATCCACTTCGAACCGGGGATGTGGCTCGCCGTGCCGCCGACGACCCTGCCCCCCGAGACCCAGACGATTTACACACGCATGGCGTCGATTCCGCACGGCGTCACCATCAATGCGCAGGGTATTTCCCTCGGTAGAACTGCCGGCAAGGTCCCCTTCGCTAACATCACAGTGAACATTAATCCGTTTCCCATTGGCGGAGCTCAAAATCCCCCTTCGCAACCTTTTTTCCCCAGCCAAACCGTCACCAACCAGAACACTGCCCGCATCCCGCAGAATCTCGCCCCGTTCGCAACCACAATCACGCAGGCCATGCTCGACAACCCGAACGTCGTCCTGGCAAATGAGATCGCCTCGCAGAATATGCAAAGCTTCGTGACCCTGATCATCACCACGGACGCCGCCGGGCTTTTGCCGACGCCCCCGCCCAACCCCACCACCCCGCCGGCCCCGCCCGTTACGAAGCCCCCCGGATTCGGCGGAGGCACGGACGATATCGCTTTTCTGCTCGGCGACAACAACACTCCTCCCAAGAAGCCGAACGCCAACGCCTTCAAGATGACAGCGGTCTTCTGGATTGAAACCATCCTTCAAAGCATCGTGGTCCCGCCATGCAAGGCTAACGGTTTGCCGATCACGATCCAGGCGGCGCCCGTCGCAGGCAGCTCGCTTCGGCCCACCTTCACCCTCACGCCGCCGTACGACATCCTGCAGCCCACAACTATCACTGTGTCGTATATCCAGATTCAGTACAGTCAGTCGGTTTTCCTGAACTTCAACGGCCTCACCTGGCCTCATGTTTCCGTGGCCACTCTGATCCCAGCTGATCCGATCGTGGTCCCAGCCTCGGTCTGGCCGTAGAGGCTTGCGACTGGTTGATATCATCGGGCGGGGTGCTCGCCCCGCCTGATGACTCGTATCGATAAACGCCCTTTGCGATCTACCATCGCATCGTTTGAGTGCGGGCACTCTTAGCCGCAGCCGAACCGCCCGAACCCAATCTGAGCCAAAAAATCGGAACCCCCGAAAATGTGGAGAACTTGTCAAGCCCCAGCCCAAACTCCAAAGTAATAACCCCACATTCCAATCCACTTACAAGCCAACTTACCCAAAGAAAGTTGGCAGTTTTTTCCGCCAGACTTGGTATTCTAAGAATAGAGGGTAAGAAAAAAAGTCGTAATAGAAGCTGGAAAGAAAGTCTCGCTGCGGAGCGAGGCTTTTTCTATTGGTTTCACACCAATCGGGCCCACGAACCGGTTCCCCAACCAAGCAACTGTTGTCGAGCTTGTCAACATCGGCCTAACCGACGCCTTTTCAAATGCGTCACCACCGCGCGCCCGCAGAAAAACGGCAGTTTTCCGGCGCCAAGCCAGGCAACTCATCAACCGGTCGGAAACAGACCCCGGAGCCCGGAGCCCGGAGCCCGGAGCCCGGAGCCCGGTGCTCGGTTGCTCGGGGTTGGAGTAAGTATTCTGCAATGTGATTGAACGACAACTTCAATTGCAGAATCAAATTGATAACTCAGGGGCAAGAATGAACGGCATGCAGCAATATGAATCCACAATAGATAGCCGCAACCATTGCGAAATCAAATAGAAAGCCGTCACCCGAAATGACCCGACCCAGCAGACTCAAATACTTGACCCATCGACCCCAAAAAACGTCAGGGGGGTGGGGTACCGCGAGCTCCAACTAGCCCCCCGTCGCCGCCGAATGGTAAGCTTGCCGGACCGGACCACAGAACCGCGCTGTTCCCCTCCCGTTGCGCGGGCCAGACCATGATCGAACAACGGAGGCAGTGCACCGTGCAACAGCGCAGGAATTGGAATTCTCTTCGAGTCGTCGCGGCCTCCTGTACCGCCGCCATCCTCGCCGTAGCCTATCCACAAGCATTCCCGCAGGCCTCCGAATCCGCCTCGATCCAGCTCCAGCCTTACACCGCACCCGATGGAAGCGCCTCCGTCGGCGTCCCCTCCGGATGGAAAGTCACCAGCGGCTCGGAAGCCGTCATCGTCATGTCCGGCCCCGAGGACGCTGCCATCACCCTCGGCAAAACCTTCATCGCGCGCAATGCCCCGTTCCAGGCCGGCCAGAAGGGCGCCGGCGGAACCGACCTCTCCATGCCCTACACCGCCCCCCTCACGCAAAAACTAATCATGGTTTTTGAGCAGGACGCGGCCGTTAGTGGCAAGCCCGCGCCCCAGATCACCTTCAGCTCCGCAACGCCTCTGCAACTTCCCCCCGTACTCGGCCAATGCGGCCGCTTCGTAGCCAGCGCCTCGGGGAGCACACCGCAGCCGGAGAAGCTCATGGGCGCCTTCTGCTCGCTGCCTCTCGACTCCGGCGGCATCTTCAAAAACATCATTCTGCTCGCCCAGGCACCCGACTCCGTCGCCGCCCAGGACGCCCCCATAGCTTCCGCTGTCTTCTCCAGCTATAAAATCCCCCCCGCCATGCTCGCGAAGAAGCTCGCCCCAGTCAACGCGCCTCCGCCCGCGAGGCCAGGAGTCGCCATGCCCGGAGCCATGCCCGGAGTCAGCGCCGCCAACAACGCCGCCGCCGGCGCCGACGTCAGCTCCACCTGTTTCGACCTCGGCGTCATTCGCGCGCTCCCGCCCCGCCAGCTGCCCCAGGAGTGCGGCGGTGAAGCGCCGAACCCGTGACATCCGTCACCGCGCACTCATGCCCCGCTCCGCAATAGTGTTGCCAGTCCCGTTACAATCGAAGTAGGTAACGCGGGCCGCAAAAGGGGCAACGAAAGAATGCAGTCGGAGACAACTGAGACACTGGAAACCACGCGCACCGCCTGGTCCCGCAACCATCCCTTTCCCGCCACGGTCCTCGAAAACCGCCTCCTCACCGGCCCAGGCTCCGAAAAAGAGACTCGCCACATCGAGATGGACCTCGCTGGCTCCGGCATCGAGTATCTCCCTGGCGACTCCGCCGGCATCCTCCCCGTCAACACCTGCGACGCCGTCGACCTCGTCCTTGAGCGCCTCCAGTTCACCGGCGACGAGCCCGTCACCGACTTCTACGGCAAGCCCCTCAACCTGCGCGAAGCCCTCACCTCCTGGCTCATGATCGGCAAGCTCTCCGGCTCCACGCTCAAAGGCTGGGCCAAACACACTGGCAACCCCGAGATCTCCGACCTGGCCCTGCCCGCCAACAAAGAGAAGCTCGACGCGTACCTCTGGGGCCGCGAGTTTCTCGACCTCCTCGAACACTGCCCCGCCAAACTCGACAACCCGCAGCAGCTCTTCAAGCTCCTCCCGCGCCTCGCTCCGCGCCTCTATTCCGTCGCATCCAGCCAGGCGCTGCGCCCCAGCCAGATCGACCTCGCCGTCCGCGTCGTCAAATACGAAAGCCACGGCCGCGATCGCCAGGGAGTCTGCTCTACCCACATCGGCGAGCGCACCCCCAAAGGCGGCACGCTCCCAATCTTCATCCACTCCAACCAGTTCTTCCGCCTCCCCGCCGATCCCGGCGTGCCCGTCATCATGGTCGGCCCCGGCACCGGCGTCGCGCCCTTCCGCGCCTTCCTTGAACACAAGCAGGCTGGCTGCGGCCGCTGGCCCATGTGGCTCTTCTTCGGCGATCAGCGCGCCTCTCAGGACTTCCTCTACCGCGAAGATCTCGAGCGCTGGCAATCCGACGGCATCCTTCAGCGCCTCGACACCGCCTTCTCCCGCGATCAGAAGGAGAAGATTTACGTCCAGCAGCGCATCCGCGAAAACTCCGCCCAACTCTGGGACTGGCTCGAGCGCGGCGGATACTTCTACGTCTGCGGCGACTCGAAACGCATGGCCCCCGACGTCGAAGCCGCGCTGTTAGAAGCGGTAGCCAACCACAGCGGCCGAGGCCCCGAGTACGCCAACGAATTCCTGGCTGAAATGAAGAAGCAAAAACGCTACCTCCGCGACGTCTACTAAAACCAACAAAGCCGCCCCACCTGCCTGTAATCACAAGCCGACTTTTCAGGTAGTTTCCTGGCAGCCCCTCTGGACTTGACGTCGAAAGGTCGCGCAAAATTTCCTGTTGCTTTCCAAAAGGAGCCGTGTCATTCTTCCTGTTGGAAACCTAAAGGTTGATTCGCCATGAAAGAAACGCCGGACGTCTTGCAAGGTACGCTCGCGCTGATGGTCCTTAAAACACTCGATGTCCTGGGGCCGCAGCACGGCTGGGGAATCGCCCGGCGCATCGAGCAGATCAGCGGAGACATTCTGGCGCTCAACCAGGGCACTCTCTATCCTTTGCTGCTGAAGCTGGAGCAGGAAGGCGCGATTGAGTCGGAGTGGGGTGCGTCAGAAAACAATCGGCGGGCGCGATTCTATCGGCTGACGCGGGCGGGGCGCAAGCTGCTGGAGGCGGAGACGCGCGACTGGGAACAGACGGCGGCGATCATTGCCCGGTTTTTTGAAGTGAAGGCGGAGGATCTGTCATGAGATTTCTCAGGCGGTGGTGGACGCGGATCGGAAACTTTTCGACGGGGCAGCAGGATGATCAGCGCCTGCGCGAGGAGATGGAGCAGCATATCGCCCTGCAGACGGCGGAGAATCTGCGCGCGGGCATGTCCGCCGTGGAGGCGCGGCGGCAGGCCATGCTGAAGTTCGGGGGAGTGGGGACAGTGAGAGAGGATTACCACGCGGAACAGAGTCTGCCGTTCTTTGAAAACCTGGTGCAGGATTCGCGTTACGCGATCCGCATGCTGGCCAAGGCGCCGGGCTTTTCTGGGATTGCGATTCTGACGATGGCGCTGGGCATCGGAGCGACGACCGCGATTTTCAGCCTGGTCGACGCCACGCTGCTGCATCCGCTGCCCTACCCGCACCCGGAGGAACTGGTACGTGTCGAGGACGATCTGCCTGGTGCGGGCGCTACGGACGCGGGCATCTCGATTCCGGAGTGGAAGGATCTGCAGCGTTCGGGAATTTTTCAGTATGTTGTGCTGGAGATTTTCGGGTCGGCGAACCTGACGGGTGCATCGCAGCCGTCGCGGATGCAGTATGAGGGGGTGTCGCCGGGGTATTTTGCGATGCTGGGGGTGAAACCGCAGCTGGGTCACACGTTCGACCCTCAGGATCAAACGCCGGGCTTTACGTTGGATGTGGTGATCAGTGACGGGTTGTGGAAGCGGGCTTTCGGGAGCGATCCGCACATTGTGGGAAGAAGTTTGCGGGGGGACAACGATTTGTATCGGGTGATCGGGGTGATGCCGCCGGGTTTTCGCGATCCGGGGCGAACCGTGGACGAGAGGAATACGGAACAGTGGGCGGCGGACGGTTTTTTGGGGGATCCCCGTCGGGACCAGAACCGCAGTTTGCGGTTGCCCCTGGAAACGGTTGGGCGCCTGAAGCCGGGGCTGACGCTTGCAGCGGCGCAGAGCCAGCTGGACGCGTTGGTTGCTTCGTTGCGGAAGCAATTTCCGGACGATTATCCGGCCGACAGCAGGTGGACGGTACGGTTGGTGCCTCTGAAGGAAAACCTGGTGGGGAATGTTCGGCAGTCTCTGATCCTGCTGTTGGGCGCAGTGGCGCTGGTGCTGCTGATCGGCTGCGTGAATGTGGCGAATCTGCTGCTGGCGCGCGCCAGCGCGCGATCACGGGAGATGGCGGTGCGCCAGGCGCTGGGAGCGGCACGCAAGCGGCTGGTGCGGCAATTGCTGACCGAGAGCCTTCTGCTTTCGCTGCTGGGCGGAGTGGCGGGGTTGGTGATTCTGTTCTGCATGAAGGGATTCCTGCTGCGGCTGATTCCGGAGAGCCTGCCTCGGCTCAACGACCTGTCGATCAACTGGACCGCGATGCTGTTCGCGCTGGCGGCTTCGATCGCAGCCGGGGTCATTTTCGGGCTGGCGCCCGCGAGGCAGGCGGGGCGCGTGGATTTGGCGCACACGCTCAGGGTGGAGGGGCGTGGGTCGAAGGGTTCCACGGAGCAGACGCGCACGCGGCGCGTATTGGTGGTGACGGAGTTTGCGCTGTCGCTGGTGCTGATGGTGGCCGCGGGGCTTCTGCTGCGCAGTTTTTGGGATTTGTACAAGGCGCCGCTGGGATTCAATCCGCAGCATGTGATGTCGGTTCAGTCGTGGCTGCCGAGCCCCAACGATCCGAAGACGGACATTTATGGAACGGCTGCTCAGGAGTCAGTGTTTGCGCGCGAATTGCTGCGGCGCAGCCGGTTGCTGCCGGGAGTGCGGGAGGCGGCGCTGGGATCGGAGCCGTCGATTCCGCTGCAACACGACGGCAACCCGAGCCAGCTGATCGTGGAAGGACGCCGGGCGCAGAGCAAGCAGCCGCCTTTGGTGGAGCGGTCGGACGTTACGCCGGAATATTTTCATTTGCTGGAGATCGCGCTGCTGCGGGGCCGTCTGTTCAACGACGGCGACAACGAGAATGCGCCGCTGGTCGCCGTGATAAACCAGGCGATGGCGGAGACTTACTGGCGGGGCGAGGATCCGCTTGGGAAGCGGCTGATGGTTGGCCGTGGGAGGGTTGGGGTTGGCCTCCGTGCGAGGAAGACCTGGATCACGATCGTCGGCGTGATCGCGGATGCTCGAACCGAGTCGCTGGCGAACGCGAGCGTTCCGCAACTCTATCTGAGCCTGTACCAGGACACGCCCAAGGAGTTGGCCATCTTTCTGCGTGGAGACCTGAATGCGAGCGCGATACCGGAAGAGGTGCGCGCGATGGTGCAGTCAGTGAATCCGGAACTGCCGGTTTATGGGGCGAAGACGCTGGACGATGCGGTGTCGGCGTCGCTGGAGCAGAGACGATTCTCGATGGATATTGTGGCGGCCTTCGCGACAACGGCGCTGCTGCTGGCGGCGCTGGGAATTTACGGAGTGATTTCGTACATCGTGAGCGAGCGCACGCGAGACATCGGCATCCGGCTCGCGCTGGGCGCGCAGAGAGGGAAGATTATGGGGATGGTTCTGCGCCAGGGACTGGGGCTGGCGATGGCGGGCGCAGCGCTGGGACTGGTGGGGTCGGTGATCGTGTCGCACCTGATGGCAGGGCTGCTGTATGGGGTGAGCCCCACGGATCTGCTGACATTCGCGGGGGTCACATTGGTGCTGACGGCGGTGGCGTTGGCGGCCTGCTACATTCCCGCGCGGCGAGCGATGCGGGTCGATCCGCTGGTGGCGCTGCGCTACGAGTAAGGGTGGAGGGAATGGGTGTGGAGGCTGGTCTTTGGGGTCTCCCGCCGCCGCTCGACCATGGGCGCGAGCACTTCGTTCGAAGTCCTGCAACAATGCCCGGTATCGACGTTTTCATGAGGATCCGGCTCAATCTCGCCTGCCTTCTCCTCGCATCCGGACTCGCGCCCACCCTCGCCGCCGCGCAGCTCTGCCCGCCGCAGCCTCTCGCCGCCGACCCCAATCGCCCCACCTTCACCTTCCCCGCCACCACTACCCAGTGCGGCATGCTCGAAGCCGACTTCGGCTTCACCACCCAGACCCTGATCCCTCAGAACCTCGGCCACGGCCCCCGCCAAAACGAATTCCCGGTCAGCCTCCGCTACGGCGTCACTCCGCGCCTCGACCTCCGCTGGGGCGCTATCAACCACATCTGGCAAACCGGCAACCCCGCCCTTGAGGTAGCAGGCGACGAGTACCTCGGCGCCCGCTACGAGTTCGTCGCGCAATCCCGCAGCGTCCCCGCGCTCGCCCTCTTCTACCAGGTCAAAATCCCCGCCGCCAACCCCGCCAAAGGCCTCGGCTCCGGATACGCCGACAGCCTTCTCACCCTCCTCGCCAGCCAGGATTTCTCGGTACGGGACTGGGCAAGTACCACATCGACTTCAATCTCGATGGCACCCTCGCCGGAGCTGCCCACGGAACCAACCCCGCCGTCCAGGGCGACCTCGCCCTCACCCGCGCCCTCGGCAAAACCACCTCCGTCGTCCTCGAGAGCTACGGCGGATCGCAGCCCGCCACCTCCGACCGCATCGGCATCGCGCTCCTCGGAGCCACCTGGGCCGTTCGCCCCTGGTTCGTCCTCGACACGGCGTACGACAGGACCTATACCGGAACCCCCGGCCAGCCTCGCCAGCAATTCCTCATCGGAGGAACCTGCACCATCCGCCCACCCTGGCGCAAAGCTCCACCGGCGAAATGACACAGGTGACGTACGAGAAACTCAGCCTTTATCCGAAACCCTCAAATGTGGAAAATCTGTCAAGTCCCAACTCAAAAATCCAAAGTAACAATCCAACATTCCATTCCACTTACAAGCCAACTTAATCAAACAAAGTTGGCAGTTTTCTCCTCCAGACTTGGTATTCTAATAATAGAGGATAAGAAAGAAAACGGCCGCTTTCGAGCGGCCGTTTTTATTACTGGAGGAGCCCATGACTCTTGAAGTGCCGATTCTCGAACCGCCGACTCTCAAATCCAGCGCCACCCCGCCCCCCGGCCTCGCACTCGCTCCTCTCACACTCGCGATTGACGCATTCACGAGTGCCAATGAGTCACTCACACATGCGAACCCATCATTCGCACCTGTCATTGAATCAATCACACGCGCGAGCGATCTACCATCGAACCAATCAACTAGCCTCGTCACGCGCGCCAATGCGCCACTCACGAGCGTCAATGAATCAAAACCGCTCGTCTGCCAACTGCCTTCGCCACAATCAGTTACCCCCAATCACCAAAGTACCGCAACCCGTAAACCACTGAAAACATGGTACCGGCTCAAAATTCCCGCGAGACTTTTTCCCGGGGAGGGTCGCGCGGCTGATTCCGAAACGGGAATCGCTTCCCGTTCCAGAAGGCGTCGGAAAAATGACTCGAGTTAGCGCGCCGGCAGAAACTAGCGCGGGGCTATGATCCTATCGAAATGTCCTGGTCAGTTAATAAGTTGCGGGCGGAAAAATTACGGTGCGATTGGCTGCTGGCGATTGGGCTGATGGCGATGCTGGCATTAAGCGTGGCCATCGCCGCAGGTCAGGCAGCGAAGCCGACGCCGACCGAGAAGAAGGCCGATGAGGTCGTCGGCAACTATTCGCTGGTGACGACGGTTTTCGAGCCGTCGGCCGCGACGCACCTGATGAATCCAGCGCCGACGATCGCGTTGGATGGAGGGACGGAGCGCGCGCCCGGAGAATTCAGCGGGGAGAAAACGGTTCCGGCGCAGTATGCGATCGAGGGCTTCGGCAGTCCCTGGTACGAGTGTGCGGCGACGGCGCCCAAACTGCGGGGCTGCGATGCGCTGGATCGGGCGAGCCTGACAATCCGCGATGCCAACACCATCGGGTATCACATTGTGAGCCATGGGACGGCGGTCGAGCTAACGGTCAACGTAGAGGTGCACGACATTCTGCCGGTTTCGAGAGGCAGCGCGGAGACTCCGTGGCATGCGCATGAGGTGATTTTTGTGGCGGTGCCGAAGGCGACGGCGGCGTATCGGTTCTCGTCCGAGGTGCTGGTGGGGGAGTGGAACGGCGAGGCCATCGTATTTGAGGTGGGGAAGGATTTGCCGGAGAGCGCGAAGAAAGGGCTTGAGGATTTGGGGGTGAAACAGGATCTGGGGGATCGGGTGCTGTACAGCTTTCGGGTGAGGGAGGCGGGGAAGTAGTTTCCGCGGTAGGAGATTTGGAGAGATGGGGCAAGGGAATTCGGAGGGGTGGATGGTACGAAGGTCATGCGGGTCTGGGGAGTTGCTGTTGACGGATGATCGTGATTCTAGGCGGCCCGGGCGTCGTTGGCGAAATTGGTGGCGCATTCGTAGATGCCTCCTTCCCTCAGGAAGCCTTCGAGGGAGGAGCCGATTTGGGGCTGCTCTTCACTGGCTTAGTTTGTCGGACGTGGCGATTCCCAGAGTGGGAATAGGGGGGCGGGTCGCTCCACCGCGAGCGGCTCCGCGACGGCCTGCGGCAGCAAGGAAGCGCCTGCGGCGCGATTCTTTTTTGGCACGGCTGAAAGTCGTGCCCTGATACAAAAGCGGGTGTGGTGCGCTCTCTTTCGATTCGTTCTCCGGTGCGGGGAGTGCGCCAGGGCTGAAGCCCCTTGTTTTTGGGGCGGGGGTTCGCCGGGTTGAAAGTCACCCCAGCAAGCAAAACCGGCTTGCTGGGGACCCCGCAAACCCGGCGCTT
>PMSS01000172.1 GCA_003167515.1 Acidobacterium sp.
CGGGGACGAACTTGGAGCTCGAACTGCGCGACCTTGCAAGTGATCCAGAGGGGTCTGGAGTGCCAATATTATCTGCCACTATCCATGGAGTCAAGGAATTTGGCTCTCAGTTTATCCAAGGATTTCCTAAATAGATTCCGTGAATTCTTCGAAGAAGAACCACAGGCCGAGCCCGTCATTCAGGAGGGATTCAGGCCTGCTTTGCGTGTTCCGGGTCGACCTGCGACAAGCCCCTAAAAGTCCACGTGCGCGCGAACAGAGCCGACCCACACCGGGCCGCGGTCGCGGTTGTACCCAGGGTTGTCGATGTGCTGCACGTCGAGCGCGAGGAAGAGGCCCTTCCAGGCGTGCCAGGTGTAGTAGCTCTCGACGATGTTTTCGCGTCCGTAGTTCAGGCGGCCATCGCCGAGCAGGAACCCAAGTCCGCCATAAGCCAGGTAGTTCTGGTGGTCCTTCTTGATGGCATTGCTGACCACGGCGACGCCGATCTTGTCGGCGGGGCGATGCCAGCGCGCGCCGACGTAATCGCCGGAAATGACGACCGACTGTGCGTCCTCGGTATACGCGAAAGATTCCTCGTGGTCGTCGTTCCATCCGAATCGTGTTCCGATGCGGAAGTTTTCCGTGATGTCCTGTTCGTTGTTCCAGCTAAAACCGTATTTCACGGTGCCAAACCGTTCGACGGAGATGATGTCGGGCTTCTTTGGAGTCGGGCCGGCCAGGGCGTTCTGCACGGCGAGGCGGTAGTTGCCCATGTGCGCTGTGTTCGCGAAAGCGAGAATGCGCGTCGTGCCTTTGCGGCCCGAGATGAAGGAGTGGCGCAACTCGTATTCCCAGTCCTGCCCGTGGGCTCGCGAGAAGGCCCAGTCCAGCGAGATGCCGTTGGCAACGATGGGCATGGCGTAGATGCCGTAGCGCGCGCTCCAGTTGCGGTCGTCGTACTCGATCAGGCCTCCGACGGTGTATCCGCGCGTATCGGCGGCGTAGTCAAACGTGCCGTTGTCGTCGATCGTCCAGTTCAGAAACTGAAGATGGCTGTCGGTGGCAACGTCGTTCACATCGAAGAAATCGTTCACGCCCATTTTGCCAACGCGCGCTTCGAAGCGGCGCACCGGCACCTGGGTGGCGAGCGAAAACTGGTCGCGGTCCGATTCGGTCATTTCGCTCGTAAGGCCTATGGTCTGGTGGATTCCGCCGCGTGCAATGTAAGGAGCGGTGCCGAGATTGGGATTGCGAACCACGTCGAGGTTGGTGAATCCGGCGAGGCCCAGGGCTTCGCCAAGCCCGCGGCCGCCGGCGCTCTCGAAATCGACGAGGAGGTCGGTGCTGTAGCGCAGATTCCGGTGCGGCTGGTAGCCGAGAAAAAGCGTTTCGACCAGCGATGTCTTGTATTCGGGCGCGTTGTCCAGGCTGTTGGGGCCCTGATAGGGCGAATGGAAGCCCGGCTTGGCCTGGAAAATGGTGTTGGTCTGCCCGGAAACCCAGTAGCGCGCCGTCTGACTGTGCGGAAACATGGTGACGTCGGGATCGTCAGCGGTTGGGGCGACTGGCTGCTGGGGCTGCGCAGCGAAGGCCCACGGCGATTGCGATGCGGCGCCGGGTTTCTGCAATGCGTTGAGGGCCGGGGTTCGGGCCGCTGTGGAGAGCGCGGCTTCGAGTTCGGCTTCGGGTTGCAGGATGGGGGCGGGGGCGTCAGGAAGGGCGGAGGACTGCGCCGACACGCGGGGGGCAACCGCAGCGAGCAACAGGACCGGCACAGCAACGAAATGGCGCAAGAATTCTCCTTCGCGGGCCCCGGGGTGGACCGGAGATTCTCCATGCGGTCCTGAGGGGTGTAGTTTACAGTTCGCGATTGGGAATAGTTAATCATAGTTTATTAAAATTAGTTACATATACTTTACTGCTGCGGGCGGGGGCGACGGAGCCTGTCCTCTGAAAGGCTTTATATCATATCCCCCCAGGGTATATTACAAAAAGACAGACGGAGGGGAGAATGCCGGCGGAATCGAGAGAGAACCAGAAGCTGATCGCCCGAGTGCGCAGGATTCGCGGACAGGTGGATGCCATTGAGCGATCCGTGACGCAAAAGGAGCACTGTGCCGACGTGCTGATGCTGCTGGCCAATATCCGCGGCGGCATCAACAGCCTGATGGCGGAAGTGCTGGAGGACCATATTCGTCTGCACATGCTGTCGCCGGAGAAGGATTCCATGCCGACGACCGAGCTGGCCGAGGACCTGATCGACCTGGTGCGGGCGTATCTGAAGTAGGTCAGGAACCCGCGACATGGATGCCTGAGCGGCTCGGTACTGGCGTGCGCACCACGGTACCAAGGTTTGCGAAACGGGCGGCCCCAAGCCGGTATTACAAATCTGCGACATTGTGAACTCCTGCAGCGGTGAAACCATTTGGATCAGGTATGCACCGACAACAACATCCAGTGATCATTCAAGGTGGCATGGGCGCAGGCGTATCCAGCTGGCGTCTGGCGCAGGCGGTTTCGCGGCTGGGGCAACTGGGCGTGGTGTCCGGCACAGCGCTCGACGAGATTCTTGTACGCCGGCTGCAGGACGGCGACCCGGGCGGGCACATGCGGCGTGGCTTCGATGCATTTCCCTTTCCCGCCATGGCGGAGCGCATCTGGCGCTCGTATTATATTCCCGGCGGCAAGGCCGCCGCGGCCGCGTACCTGACCATGCCCACGCACCAGCAGCAGGAGCCGCGCGAGCTGGTCGAGCTGTGCATCGTGAGCAACTTCGTCGAAGTATTTCTGGCCCGCGAGGGCCACTCGAATCCGGTGGGCATCAATTACCTCGAAAAGATTCAGATTCCGCATCTGCCTTCGATGTATGGGGCGATGCTCGCGGGCGTGGGCTATGTGCTGATGGGCGCGGGGATTCCCCTCCACGTGCCGGGCGTGCTGGATGCGCTAACGGAGCATAAGGCGGCCGAATATGCGCTGCATGTTATAGGCGCGCGCGAGGGGGATGACACAGCGGTACGCTTCGATCCGCGCGATTTCATGGAATGCGAACTGGCGCCTTTGCATCGCCCGGCGTTTCTGGCCATCGTCTCGTCGAATACGCTGGCCGCTACCATGCTGCGCAAGGCCAACGGCAAAGTCGATGGTCTGGTGATCGAGACGCGAACGGCAGGCGGGCACAATGCGCCGCCGCGGGGCAAGCTGCAACTCAGCGCTCAGGGTGAGCCCGTCTACGGTGAGCGGGACTCGATCGACCTCGAGAAGATTCGCGAGCTGGGCGCGCCGTTCTGGCTGGCAGGCGGCTACGGCTCGGCGGCGAAGCTGCGCGAGGCTCTGGAGCTGGGAGCGGCAGGCGTGCAGGTGGGAACGGCGTTCGCGTTCACGCGCGAATCCGGATTGCGCGAGGACCTGAAGCAGGCGCTGCTGGACCTGGCGCTGCGCGGTGAGGCGCGGGTCTTCACCGATCCGCTGGCGTCGCCGGCAGGATTTCCCTTCAAAGTGGCGCGCCTCGAAGGCACGGCTTCCGAAGATGCGGTCGCCGCGGCACGGCCGCGCATCTGCGACCTCGGATTTCTCCGCGAGATGTACCGCGGGGACGATGGGCAAATTGCGTACCGTTGTCCCGCCGAGCCGCTGTCGGTGTATCTGGCCAAAGGCGGCAAGGCCGAAGATGCGCAGGGCCGTAAGTGCCTCTGCAACGCCCTGATGGCGAACATCGGGCATCAGCAGGTGCGCTGCGGGCATCACGTAGAGTCACCGCTGGTGACTGCCGGCGACGATCTGACAGAGGTTGGGCGCTTTCTGCCTGCCGGCGCTGCCAGCTACGGCGCTGCCGACGTGCTCGATGCATTGTTGCCGGGAGATAGTCGCACCGCTTTTACAATGGTCGGTTCTGCTTCTCTTACTGGCGCAGCTGCGCGAGGCGGTGCATGAGCGACGCGCTCAGAGAAGCCTGGGCGGCTTCGTCGAGCTTCTGGCCGGCGGCGGTGAGATAGAAGACATCGATGGCGGATTCGCCTTCGGTGTCGATCAGGGCCACTTCAATGTTGCAGCCAGAGGCCGCGAAACTGAGGGCGATTTCGCGAAGCAGCCCGGGCGTGTCCTGGGTGACGATCTGCAGCAGCGTGCTGTGCGAAGACGCTTCGTTGTCGAATTCGAGCCGGGTTTCGACGCTGACCTTCGGCCGGGCGGGCTTTAGCTTGCGGGATTGCAGCAGCTCCTCGATTGAAATTTTGTGCGAGAGGGCGTCGCGGATGTTCTGGTGAAATCTTTCGATTTCCGAGTGATTGAGTTCGAGAGTGCGATACGTGTCGGTGAACTGAAAGCTGTCGACGATGATGCTGGCGGCGTTGGAGAAGGCGTCCGCTTTGACGATGTTCATGCCCCACGCGGAGAGAACCCCGGCCATATCGGCAAAGAGGCCCGGGCGATCCCTGGTGACAAGGGTTATTTCGTTGAGTTGCCGCACGGTGCGGTAGGCAAGCTGCACGGGGTTGTCACCGAGCTCCATTGCCATACGGAAATGTGCGGCAATCTGTTCGGGCGGTCGAAGGCTGAGGTAGCGCTGCGGCAGGCCTTCGAGGAAGCCGCGGAGTTCGTCGGTGGGGACGGGCGCTTGCGATGAGGCGCGGCCGGGGCTGACGGCAGGGATGAGCGCGACGATGCGGCTGAAGAAGGCTGGATCGGCGGAGGCGTGGTAGCGAATCTCGTCGACGCTCCGATCGAGGAAATTCGACGCGCTCATGTAGAGCTGCCAGAGGCTCTCGGCTTTCCACGGCGTGAGTGCTTCGGGGGAAACGGCGCGGATGTCGGCGTAAGTCATCAGAGTGAGCATCTTCAGCTGCGGCTGGGTGGCGACCTTTTCAGCGAAGGCGCGGATGGTTTCAGCGTCGAAGATGTCACGACGCATGGCCGCGGACATCTCCAGATGGTTATGGATGACGCGACGGACGGTTTCCCGCTCCTCAGCGTCGAGTTCGAGCCGCGAAAAGAGGCTTTCGCTCAGTTCGACGCTATTGCTGGCGTGATTCCCTGTGCGTCGCGCCTTCCCTGTGTCGTGCATGAGCAGCGCCAGAAAAAACAGATCGAGGCGATCGATCTCCGGGAGCAGGCCGGCCAGGCGCTTTTCCCATTCATACTGCGGTTGGCGCAGGCGGTGCACGTTGTCGATGACGTGGAAGGTATGTTCGTCGACGGTGTAGCGGTGCCAGGTGTCGCGGATGACGAGCGATTCGATTCCATGGAATTCAGGGATGAGCAGCTCGAGGATGCCGAGAGCGTGCATGGTGCGCAGCGCATGCGCGGCCCACGGGCCTAGCAGCACTTCACGGAGGCAGTTCCATAGGAACGGGCCTTCGGGCATCTGCACAGCGAGTACGGGGAGCGCGTCAGAGATGCGGTCTTCAGCGGCGAAGCTGAGGCGGTAGCCGTGTTTGGCCATGAAGCCAAAGATCTGCAGGATGCTGTCGGCGTCGTTGACGGTGGCGCCCTCAGCGAGATCGAGCCGCCCATCTTCGAGGAAAAAGTCGGTACCGGCGACGGGCGTGCGCTTGCGGCGAAATTGTTTGTAAAAGGAGCGGCGCGGCGGAGGGACAGCGTCGATCAGCAGCGAGGCGCGTCGATAGACGGTGCGGGCCTGGCGATACCAGGTGCGCATCCAGTAGGCGGGATCGGAAGTGCCCCGGGTTTCGAGGCCGATCGAGCGGGCGGCGGCTTCGTCCTGCGCATGCCAGTCCAGCGTGTTGTCATCGCGGCCAGAACGGTAGTGGAGAAAACATCGCACCGCGGAGAGAAAGTCGTAGGCGGATTCGGGTTCGTCGTGTGTGCCGTAGAAGTCGGCGGCGGCGGAGCGAGGCCAGGCCTTTTGCTCCTGAATGGAATTGAGGAGCGTGAGCCATTGCGTGAGATGGTAGTCGCGCAGTCCGCCGGGACACTCCTTGACGTTAGGCTCGACGTGAAAGATGGTGTTGCCGTATTTGGCGTGGCGGGCGCGCGCCATCTCGGCGAGGTTCTGAATAACGGTGTCCCATTCGCGCAGGATGACGGAGGGAAGAACCTCGCCTTCGAACTTCGCGTAGAGCTCGCGGCTGCCGGTGAGGTAGCGGCGATCGAGCAGCGAGACGGTGAATTCGAGATTGTCGGGATGCACGCGCTCGGTCTCTTTCAGGGTGCGGGTAACGGCGCTGGCGCGGAGGCCGATGTCCCACATGGCCTGGGTACAGGCGCGAATCCGGTCGCGGTAGGCGGGCTCGACTTTTTCGTTGGCGCAAAGGAAGAGGACGTCAACGTCGGAGCAGGGGAAAAGCTCGCGGCGGCCGAAACCGCCAGTGGCAACGAGGGCGATGTCATTCTGAGGGACGATGGGATCGACGCTTTCCCAGAGCTGGCGCAGCAGAGTGCCAACCATCTGCGAGCGGCGGCGAATGACCGCCGAGCCGTCGCCATTGCGCTCGAAGCTCTGACGCAGCTGGGTGGAGTCGTCCTGATAGCGACTGCGGAGTCGACCGAGAGTATGCGGCTCAGAGATCATGACGCGGACCCGGATCCATCAGCGATCCAAACGTGTTCTCCGCACGAACGGGAACGGCGGATGGCGGAGCCTGGCTTGCGTTCGGACCAGTGAAAACCGCTGCGGCCCTAGAGCGCGGAAGGACCGCGCTCGTCGTTGCGGATGCGAATGGCGTCGTCGATTTTCGAGACGAAAATTTTGCCATCGCCGATTTTGCCGGTGCGCGCCG
>PMSS01000436.1 GCA_003167515.1 Acidobacterium sp.
TGGAGACATCGCGCATTGGGGCATGGGCTTCGATCTGTCTGGCCCGTCGGAAGTCGAAGGCCACGGCGAGTTCCCTGCCGCAAATGCAGTATGGAATACGGCGACCAAATACTCAGTCGAGTGCACGTACCGCAAGGAAGTCACGCAGTATCCTGCCGACGTCACAATGACGATCGCCGGCGGTTCTCCCGCGATCAGCATGGGCACAAAATGGATTGGCACCGATGGATGGGTGTGGGTCGATCGCAGCGGGTTCGACGCGTCGAACCCGGAGTGGGTGAAGGAGGAGTCGCTGCCGGACTCTGAGCGGAAGGTGCAGCTCATCGTTTCCGGGGAACACAGGCGCAATTTTCTCGACAGCGTGAAATCGCGGAAGCCGACCATCGCCCCGGTGGAGACTGCGCACCACTCGACAATCCCGGGGCATCTGGGGCTGATCTCGATGATGGTCGGGCGCAGGCTTGAGTGGGATCCGGTGAAGGAGACGATCGCGAACGATCCCGGGGCGAGCGCGCTGCTGACGCGGCCCTATCGGGAACCCTGGAAGCTTTCTAACGGCTGAAACCACATTGAACCGCAGCGCTTTATGGCGCTGCGTTGACGGTGACCACTACTTTTCCGCGGGCGTGGCCTTGTTCCAAATAGTGGATGGCTTCAGGGACCTCCTGGAGGCTGTAGTGGCGGTCGATTACGGGTGTGACTTTTCCGGACGCCATGAGCTCGGAGATGAGCGTGAGGTCCTGCTTATTCACCTGCGCCACGAAGAAGAGCAATTTCTGGCTCACGAAGCGAGACATCACCAGCATCTGGATCACACGGTCGAAGGGCGCGATCCAGCGGCCGCTCGGCGCTCCGATCATGACGTAGATGCCCTGGGGATTTAAGACGCGTCTGCATGCGAATACCGGATGGTTCCCGATGCAATCGAGGAACAAGTCGTAGCGCCGGCCAGCTTTGGTAAAGTCCTCATGCGTGTAATCGACGACCTGATCGGCGCCCAGGGATCGGACCAGCTCCACATTGCGCGTGCTGCACACGCCGGTGACGTCAGCGCCGAAGTGTTTGGCAATCGGCACGGCGAAGGTGCCCACGCCACCCGAGGCTCCGTTGATGAGGATCTTCTGCCCCGGCTGGATCTGTCCCTTGTCGCGAAGACCCTGCACGGCGGTGAGGACCGCCACCGCGACCGAGGCGGCCTGCTCCCAAGTGACGTTCCCCGGCTTCAGGACCAGGGCTGACTCCGGAGCACACGCATATTCGGCAAAGGCGCCGTGGCACGCACCGAATACCGCGTCGCCCGGCTTGAACTGTGTCACGTTTTTGCCGACCGCTTCAACTCGGCCGCAGACATCCATGCCGAGTCGTGTGTCCTTTGGACTGCGCAGCCCGACCTTGATGCGCATGCCGTAAGGCGTACCACGCATAAGGTGCCAGTCCAGCGGGTTGACGGAAGCCGCGGCAACTTTGATCAGGACGTCGTTGTCGGCGGGATTTGGCTTTTCAATTTCTTCCAATTGCAAGGCATCCGGGGAACCATAGTGGTGGTAGACGATCGCCTTCATGGGCAGACCCACTTTCAGGACAAGAGCTAAGGATAGTCCTGAAAGGCTTCCGGCTGGCCGTGCAGCATCCGAGACCTGGAAGAACCACCCCATGAAGGCCGGATCATGCGGGTGTGCGCGTCTTTGGCTGCGCTTCTACGCAGCGCTTGAGCTCGGCGAGGATTCGGATGTTTTCCTTGCGGAGGCCACTGAGAATGATCGGCTTCACGATCCTGAGAAGGAACGGCATTTCGATGGTGAAGTCGAGAGTGCGGATGACGCTGGTTCCGCTACCCGCGGCCTGGAATGCGTAACGAATGTGGATGTCGAGATTCGCGGTCAGCGGGCCCTTCTTCAGAAGCATGGTGTGATGAAAGGCGATGCGGCTGGGCGGGTTATATTCGGTGACGGAGCCGGGCCGCTGACCTAACGAGCCTGCGTCGAGATACGTGGTACCGAGACGAACCGGGTAGGGCGTCACCTGGGTCGTCGCGCCAAAGGCTTCCGAGCCAGGCAGCCAGCGGCCGTAGTTGGGCATGTCGGCGACCAGGTCGAAGAGGGTCTGCGGCGGGCCTTCGATTTGCGTGGTGAAGACCAGGTGCGAGGTGGACATGGTTGCCTCCGTGCGACTGCCCGAGCCTGTTGCGGCATGGGCGGCATGTTGCTCCGCGCCCAGTCGCCGTTGTAGAAGCATTATGCCCAGGACCTGTTGCTCTGAGGGGCGCGACTTATAATCAGCTTGTTGTGCAGACCCCCTTTCGTCGATTTCGCGCGCTTTCTCTTTTGTTTGTGGGGGCTATTTGCCTGTGCGCCGCCATCCGTGCTCAGGAGCCGGCCGAGGCCAGGACTTCCCAGCCGGCTGAGGTCCATGGACGGCTGCTGCTGGTGCTGCCCTTCGAGAACCGGAGCGGGAACGCGAGCCTGGACTGGATGGGCGAGGCGTTTCCCGACGTTCTGAACCGGCGGCTCAATTCGGCCGGTTTTCTGACCATCAGCCGCGGAGATCGGCTGTACGCCTTCGATCATCTGGGTTTGCCGCTGAAGCTTGAGCCCACGCGGGCGACGGCGATTCGGATCGCGCAGACGCTCGATGCCGATTATGTGATCTTCGGCCACTACACTACCTCCGGGAACCTGGCGGGCAACCAGACTGCGAACCAGCTCACCGCGGATGCGGAAGTATTGGACGTCTCCGCGTTGCGAGTTGGCGCGCCAATCGATCAGCAGGGCGATTCGAATGGGTTGCTGCGGATGATCGACAGCGTGGCCTGGCAGGTCACGCGACAACTCGACCCGAGCTACGCCGTGGAAGAACAGACCTTTGTCGCGGCGGACAAGAACCTGCATCCGGACGCCTTTGAGGATTACATCCGCGGGCTGGTGGCGGAGAGCGCGCAGCAGAGCATCCAGCAGCTCCGAGACGCGGTGAAACTCGATCCGGATTTTGCGGCGGCATGGCTGGCGCTGGGGCGGGCCTACTTCACCAATCAGGATTACGAGCAGGCGGCGGTGACGCTGGGGCATCTGCGAAAGGACGATCCCAACGCGCTGGAAGCCGATTTCTACCGTGGACTGGCGTGCTTCTTTACGGGCAATTACCGCGAGGCCGAAGACGCGTTTGCGTTTGTGAGTATGCGCCTGCCGCTGCCGGAGGTGGTGAACAACCAGGGAGTAGCGGCCAGCCGACGGAACAAGGACGCGGGTGCACTGTTTCAGCAGGCGGTCACCGCCGATCCGCGCGATCCGGATTACCACTTCAATCTCGCGGTCGCGCTGGCGCACCGCAACGACACAGAAGGTGCGCTGCAAGAGCTGAACGAGGCGCTCACGCTGCGACCGCAGGATACCGAGGCGCAGGCTTTCGCCGATCAGCTGAAGAATCTGGGCTCGGCGAAACCGAACCCGGACCCGGGCCATGCAGTCGCGGATACGCAGGGGCCACTCGAGCGCATCAAGCGTGGCTACAGTGAGGCGGGCTTCCGGCAGGCGGCTTTCGAAATGGAGCAGGTACAGCAGTTGCGGCTGGCAACGATGCCGCCGGCGCAGCGGGCGGCGGAGCTGGTGAAGAATGCCGATCAGTTCTTCCAGCGGGGGCTGGTACTGGAGGCGGAACGGGAGTATCGTGAGGCTCTGGGAGCCGATCCATCGTCGGCGCTGGCCCACGCCGGGCTGGCTGCGGTGCGGGAGCGCGATGGCGACGCCGATGCGGCCCGCCAGGAGGCGCATGCGTCGATCCAGCTGACGCCCAATGTGCCCGCGTACCTGGTGCTGGCACGACTGGATCTGGTGGCAAACCAGCTGAGCGCGGCGGCTGGCGATGTGGGCGATGCGCTAAGGGTTGATCCCGCAAACGCCAACGCAAAGGGCATGAAGCTGGCGCTGGAGCGGCGAGGACAGGCAACGCCATGAAGACAGCAATCAATCTTCGACATTCAGCGTTCAGGCACAGCGGGATACCCGCGATCCGTGATCAGCGATTGGCGATCAGGCACGGCGGAATTTTTGTGGGCCTGATTTTATTGCTGCTGTTTTGCCTTCTGGGCCCATGCACGGTAGCGGCTCAGACCGGACAAGTGGTGGTTCTGCATCTCAACGACACGATTCAGCCGATCAGCGCGGACTACCTGAAGCGCGGAATTGACCGGGCTGCCGATATCCATGCGCAGGCGGTTCTGGTGGAGCTGAACACGCCGGGAGGGCTGCTCGACTCGACGCGCACCATGGTGGGCGACATCCTTGCCTCGCCGTCGCCGGTGATTTTCTACGTGGCTCCGGCTGGCAGCCGCGCCGGTTCAGCCGGATTCTTTCTGATGGAGGCTGCGGACATCGCCGCGATGGCACCCGGGACGAATGCAGGGGCGGCGCACCCGGTCGTCGAAATGGGCAAGATCGACGACACCATGAAGCAGAAAATCCTCAACGATACGCTGGCGTTTCTGCGGTCTTATGTGTCGATGCGCGGGCGCAATGTGGATGCGGCCCAGGACGCGGTGCAGAACTCGAAGTCGTATACGGATCAGGAGGCGCAGCAGCTTCATCTGATCGACGTGATTGCGCCGGACGATCGCGCTCTGCTGAACTCGATCGACGGACGCACCGTGAAACGGTTCAACGGGACAAGCCAGACGTTGCACACGCGTGGTGTGAACCTGGTCGCGGTCGATCCCACGGTTCGCGAGGAGATTATGGATCGGCTGATGGATCCGAACCTCGCCGTGCTGATTCTGCTGGCCGGGGCGCTGCTGATTTATCTCGAGTTCAACACGCCTGGGACGATTATTCCGGGAGCGCTGGGGACGCTGCTGGTGCTGCTGGCGCTCTTCTCGCTGAATCTGCTGCCGGTGCGGTATACATCGCTGGCGCTGATGGTGGGCGCGCTGATCCTGATGGTGCTGGAGGCGAAGTTCCCGAGCCACGGCATTCTGGCGGCGACGGGGACGGTGGCGCTGGTACTGGGCGCGCTGACGCTGGTCGCGGGACCGATCCCCGAAATGCGTGTGCAGTTGGCGACGGCTATTGCCACGGGCGTGGCCTTCGGCCTGATCACGACGTTCCTGGTGCGCATCGCGCTGATTGCGCGACACAACAAGGTGCTGGTCGGTCCCGAGGCGCTCGTGGGCGCAGTCGGGATCGCACAGCAGGAGCTGACCCCGCGCGGGCAGATCATCGTTCATGGCGAGCTGTGGGTGGCGGAGGCTGACGCTGCGGTCGCAGCTGGAGACAGTGTCCGCGTGCGCGGCGTGAATGGCCTGAAGTTACTGGTGGAACCGGTACAAGAGCGTGTTACAGCCTGATTTCGCGCGGGCTTTGCCACATCAGGTGCGGTACAATCGCAGCCGGGCGTAAGGGGCCCCGTTCATGGGATATCCCGTTCTCATCTTTATCGCGATTGTCATCCTCTACCTTCTGAATTCCATCAAGATTTTGCGCGAGTATGAGCGGGGCGTCATTTTTCGCCTCGGCCGCGCGCTGCCTCAACCAAAAGGACCGGGGATCATTCTTGTTTTCCGTCCGCTCGATCAGATGGTGCGGGTCTCTCTGCGTCAGGAAGTGATGGAAGTTCCGCCGCAGGACGTCATCACCCGCGACAACGTGACCATCAAGGTAAATGCGGTGATCACGATGCGGGTGCTCGATCCTGGTAAAGCGGTCATCGAGGTTACAAATTACGTCTACCAGACTTCGCAGTTCGCACAGACCACGCTGCGTTCGGTGCTGGGTGAGGTCGAACTCGACGGGTTGCTGTCGCACCGCGATGCGCTGAACCAGCGAATCCAGACAATCATCGACCAGCGAACGGAACCGTGGGGCGTAAAGGTGGTCAGCGTTGAGGTCAAGCAGGTGGACCTGCCGGATACCATGCTTCGCGCCATGGCCCGACAGGCGGAGGCCGAGCGCGAGAAGCGGTCCAAAATCATCAACGCCGAAGGCGAATTTATGGCCGCGCAGAAGCTGGTCGAAGCGGCCAACCTGCTGGCGGAGCAGCCGGTCACGCTGCAGCTAAAATATCTGCAAACCCTTACCGACATCGGGGTGGAAAAGAACACGACCATTGTCTTTCCGCTGCCGATGGAACTGATCTCGCTGTTGGGTCACGGGATAACTGGAAAGACACCCCCGACGCTACCCGAATCGAAATAGTGGGTTCTCATCCCCAAGAGGCTCTCTATGGCTTTTTTATTCGACACAGAAGAGGAACAGGAAACCAGAAGAGGCAGGCGGGCCGGGACGCTCGGACACGCGGTCGGCACGGACACGGAGATTGCCCTGGGAACGCGTTCCCTGCTGGGCATCTTCTTCGGGCTGGTGCTCATCTGTGCTGTCTTCTTCGGCCTTGGCTACTCGGTGGGGCGCGGAGGCGGCTCGCATGCTGCTGTTCAGACTGCAACCGAGACACCCGCGCCGGCAGATAGCCATCTGAGCAAGCCGTCTCCTGAACAGAGCCTCACCCCGGTCGAGCCGCCTGCGGCCGATAGCGGCCAGGAGAAACCGGCAGCCGCGACGTCCGAGCCTGGTATGGAGCCTGTCAGCGCCCCAGCTCACCCTCTCGCCAGCGCCACTGCGGCGCCAGCGATTTCGCAGCCTGCCAGTGGCCCGCCGACCGCTGCCAAAGCACCCGCACCAACGCCAGGAACAGCGACCCCGGTAACACCCGCAGCGGCTGCACAGAGTTTTATGGTGCAGGTCGCGGCGGTGCGCGTTGCGCAGGACGCCCAAATTCTGGTGGACGCGCTGAAGAGGCATGGCTACAGCGCGGTGGTGCGAAACGAGCCACAGGATCAGCTGCTGCATATTCAGCTGGGGCCTTTCACGTCTCGCGCGGGTGCCAACGCCATGCGGTCGAAGCTGTTGGCCGACGGCTACAACGCGGTGATTAAGTAGCCTCGCCTCGCATCGACGCCGGCAATCCTGAGGCAATGGCCTCGCGCACGGCGGCCATCAGGTCGTCGCGCGAGGTATAGTCGCTCGGCATGAGCGGCGGGTGGAAAACGACGTGCGCGATTCCAGGGAAAATTCTGAGGCTGCCCTTCTTCATCATGCTCTCGGTCCCGTAGACGGAAACGGGAACAACCGGGGCCCCGGAATGTATCGCCAGGTAAAATGGGCCCTTTTTGAAAGGCTGAAGCCGCCCGTCACGGGAGCGCGTGCCTTCCACGAAGGAGAGCAGGTGAACACCGGATGCGAGGACGCGGGTTCCGAACTCGACGCTCTCCGCGGCGCTCTCTACGCGCCCATCGCGGTCGACGGGAATGAAGCTGGTCAATCTCATGCCGAAGCCCAGGATCGGAATCTTCATCAGCGAGCGTTTGATAAATACAGAAACCCGCTCGGGCAGCAGCGGGATCAGAACCGGTGGGTCGAGGTTCGAGACATGATTCGCGAGGAAGATGTAGTGCTTTGACGGATCGAGTGGCTTCTGCCAGACGGCCTCGATGCGAATGCCGGCAAGTCGCACTCCGATTCGAACCACTGCAATTGACCAGCGGTAGAGCGGGCGCACGTTGCCGGTAAGGATGGCCCATGGCAGTGTGACGATGGCGACGGGAACACCGAGGATGATCCACGTCGAGAAGAGAACGATCGCGGCAAACATGGATCAAGCCTGGGAAGCGCGCCGCTCCAGCGCCGCAGGCAGCTTTTCGTAGATGCCATCAAAACCGCCGTTGGAGAGAATGGCAACCACATCACCAGATTCAAGACGCGAGACCAGATTTGTAACAATGGCGTTGGCATTCTCAAGAAGGAGGGCGTCACGACCTGACTTCAGAAGAGCGGAGACCACATTTTCCGGATGCAGGCGCTCCGCTTCGGGAATCTTCTCGGAGTGAAAGACACCAGCCAGAACAACTTGGTCGGCCAAGGAAAGGCTGTCCACGAGCTCGCGCTCGAAGACGTTGCGGCGGAGGGTGTTGGAACGCGGCTCGAGGACAGCCCAGAGCCGGCGGCCGCGATAGGCCGAGCGAAGGGCGCGCAACGTTTCACGGATCGCGGTGGGGTGATGTGCAAAGTCGTCGATGATGGTGATCCCGCCGATCATGGCGCGCACTTCGAGCCGCCGGCGAACGCTGCGGAAGCTCGCCAGTGCCTCGATGATCGGCGCGGGGGGAACTCCCTGCCCCGCGGCAAGCGCCGCCGCTGCGGTCGCGTTGAGGGCATTGTGCTCGCCGGCCATTGGCAGCGCGAGTTCGACCCGGGGTTTGCCTGCGTGCAGCACCCGCCAGCGGCTGACACCATCCTCAAAGTGAAAATCGGCGAGCTGCCAGGTTGAACTGGAGGCGAATCCGTAACGCTCAACGTTACACATTGCATGACTGACGCACTCCGAGACGTTTTCGGAGCCGTCGAAGGCCACAATACGGCCTCGGCGGGGCACCAGATTCACAAGACGCTTGAATGCTGTCTTAACCGCGGCCAGATCGCTGTAAATATCCGCGTGATCGAACTCGACGTGGGTAAGAATGAGCGCATCGGGAAAGTAGTGCATGAATTTTGGTCCCTTGTCGAAGAAGGCCGTGTCGTATTCGTCGCCTTCGATGACGAAGGGGCGCCCGTCGCGCAACTGGAAACTGGTTCCGAAGTTTTCGGCGACACCGCCGATGAGAAAAGACGGCGAAAGCTCGGGCTGGCGGCGCGCAGCGACTTCGTAAATCCACGCAAGCATGCTGGTCGTCGTGGTCTTGCCGTGGGTTCCGGCAACCACCAGCGATTCGTGACCCTGATTTTCATGACTCACGATGAACTCGTCATGGATCACGCGAGCAAGCGAATTAAAAGGAATGCGCTGGTCGAGCATGTACTCCACCTCGACGTTGCCGCGCGAAATAGCATTCCCCACGATGATCAGATCCGGAGCGGGCTGCAGGTTCGTCTCAGAAAACGGCTCCGCAATGGGGATGCCGAGTTCGCGCAGCAGATTGGACATGGGCGGATAGGCAGCCTGGTCCGACCCCGTGACCCGATGACCCTTGAGCTGCAGCATGCCGGCGAGAGAGGCCATCGCAGTGCCGCAGATTCCGATGAGATGGATGTGGTTTTTAGCCTGCATTTTTGGGGGGATTAACTGCTGGTTCGAGATAACGTAACAGCGGCTGATCGCTTTCGAGGTTGAGCTCGGCCTCAGTGCCCAGGGGAAGCGTTACATTGCCTCCGGAGACATGGCCGGAGTGGAGGCCGATAGCGATGGGCACCTCAAATGGACTGAGCAGGCGCAAAATCACCTGTTGCAGCAGATCGGGGTCAGCTCCGCGTGAGCCGCAATCGAGCATCTCGCCGAAGATGAAGCCGCGCACGCCTTCGAATTTTCCGGCCAGGATCATCTGCCGCAGCATTCTGTCGATCTGGTAGGGTTTGGTGCCCACATCTTCGAGGAAAAGGAGCTTGCCCTCAGTTTGGGGGGCATATCGCGTGCCCAGTGCTGCCGTCAGAATGCTGAGACAGCCACCGTACATGATCCCGCGCGCGCGACCGGGCCGGAGAACGCGCAGTCCCTGCTCCGCTCCCACCTCGACCATGCCCGTGGTGATCGATGAGCGAAAACTCTCGACGTGAACGCCATTCTGAACGGAAAAATCCGCTGCAGCCATGGGCCCGTGAAACGAGACGAGGCCGATCTGGTCGAGCAGCCATGTTTGCAACGTCGTCATATCGCTGTAGGCGACAAACGGTTTCGGATGCTTGCGGATGAGCTCCAGGTCGAGGCCATCGAGCAGATAGTTGGATCCGTAACCACCACGGGTACAAATGATAGCCGCGGTTTCGGGATCGGCGAACGCGCGATGGAGATCGGCCAGGCGCTCTTCCGGCGTGCCGGAAAAATACGGCTGATACTTGCCGAGGGCGTGCTCGGATGCCACGGCATCGTAGCCGAGGGACCACAGGACTTCGAGACCGTTTTTAATACGGTCCGGGCGGGCACTGCTCGCTGGCGAGACGACGGCGATGCGCGCGCCAGGCCAGGCAGGAAGTGGTTTCAGGATCTTGCGGTGCGAAACTTTGTCAGTCAAGAAGAACCTCACCCTCGGCGACCAGACGAGCCGGTCCAGTCAGGGTCATTTCCATCCCGAGTCCGCCCCAGTCAACGTTCTGCGAGCCGCCTGGCGCAAGAACCGTCATCGGCGATCTTCCGCCGCAATGTAAAAGAACAGCAGCCGCCGAAGCGCAGGTTCCGGTTCCGGACGAGCTGGTAGGACCGACGCCGCGCTCAAAGATGCGAATCTCGATTTCGTCCGCGCGGATCATGCGCACGAATAAGACGTTGATCTGCTGTGGAAACTGTTTGTGAAAGCAAATCTCGCGGCCCAGCTCCTGCCAGCCGCGGCTGTGGGCACGAAAGTTTTCGTCATGAACGATGATTACGAAGTGCGGATTCCCCATGGAGACGTGGACGCCATGCACGATCGTCTTGTCTGCCAGGGTCACCTGGGTTTGGCTGACCTCCGGAACACCCATGCCGGCCGCAATCTGAAAATGATTCCCTTGCGCGCCGACGATCCTGCACGCGCGCTTGCCGGCATCTGTTTCCAGCGTGATCACATCGCCTGAGGCGGCCTTCTCCGTGTGCGCAACCCACGCAGCAACGCAGCGCGTCCCGTTGCCGGAGATTTCGGCGATCGATCCGTCGGCATTGGCGAGCCGAATTCGACCCATCAGCATGCCGGTGGTTTCGAGAAACTCCACACCATCCGCGCCGATGCCGGTATGCCGTTCGCACAGCTTCTTTGCCAGTTCGGAGTCGCAGGCGCCTTCGACAATCAGGAAATCGTTACCACAGGCATGCGCTTTCGCAAACCGCATCACTCATCCTCCGGATCGCGGAAGGCGCGCACATCATCGATGCCCGGTGCGGCCTTCAGTTCGTTGAGCAGGCGCCGATGCAGTCTGTGAGTCGCAGATATCGAGAAGGAGAGCCGCTGCAGCTCTCCCACGGGGTCATTCTCCAATGCATCCATGTGGCGATTCTCGCGATCCATCACGTGGAGAATGGCGACGGTCAGCTTCTCGACGTCGAAGCCGCGGACTTCATAAGTAGAGGAATAAAGCTTGAGGTTGCCGCGGTATTCGAGCACGCGCACCAATTCCAAAACCACGAGCACCACAATGGTAGCGAAGATGGCCGGGAAATACAGACCCGCGCCGCAGGCCATGCCGATGGAAGCGACGGCCCAGACCGAGGCGGCACTCGTGAGGCCGCTGACGCGATCGCGGTTGTGGAGGATGAGGCCTGCGCCGAGGAATCCGATGCCCTGCACGATATTCGACGCTATCTGCGCTCGGTTTCCGCCGTCACCGGCGATGATCGCGGAGAGAAACGTGAACATCGCTGAGCCGAAACAGATCAGCACATTCGTACGCAAACCCGAGGGGCGATGGTGATACTCGCGGTCGATCCCGATGGCGCATCCCAGCCCCGCTGCGAGCAAAAGGCGTGCTGCTGCCCCACCGGTGAGCAACATCTGCTCAAGCCGGCTAAATGCCAGCATGTGACCGTTTGTGTCTGTCGTGAGGATCACTTGCCGCTGATCCTATCACCGGCTGCGGACAGGTTTGAACGGTAAAAGCGTACACAGGGTTGATCAGTGGAGCACACAATATTCATCAGCGTCAGGCCCTGTGGGTGTGCTTCGACAGCCTGGGCCACCGCATCGTGATCGGCGGTGATGACGAAGGCCGCGGACTGGGCCGGATGCTCGAGCGCAGGCTTCCACTGGTAGTAGTCGCTCTCGTTGATAGTGCGGCGCAGAGGGATGCCGGCACGCTGAAATGCACCGATGTGGTCGGAGGTCCAGACCAGGATCATGCCCTCGGGCGGAAGCTGATCGAGAGCGCGCGCGTAGGCGGCCTCGAAGGGGATGCGGGTGCGGGAATTCTCGATCGCCTCACGCAGGACCAGGGGCGTAGAACGCATGAGCGCAGAGCAGTCGAGGATAATCAGCACCATGGAAGCGAGCAGGATGAGTGGGGCCTGCCGTGGCCAGCGTTTCTCTGTCAGACCCATGAGCCAAGCCACAAGGAACCCCAGAGACAACCCGAAGATTGGCAGCATTTCCATGCCGTAGCGGGTGTTGTACCAGGAGTGTGGCCACCACAGAGGGATAAAAATGGGCACCGAGCTCCAGGCGACCGAATACGTGTAGAACAGCGGCGGAACCCAGAGGAGCAAGAAAGGTGAGATGTTCTGCCTGCGCGATTGCAGGATGGCAGCGATGCTTCCGGCTATGACCAGGAAAAGCAGGCGATTCCCCCAGCGCACCGGAACCGCGCCCATTTCGGCGGACTTGAGGTAGTAGAGCGCGGCGACGCGCATGCTGTGCCAGCCAGGATAGTGCGGAGCGCCGGGCGTGGAGGTGCGAGCATCGATGGCCTTCGCAGAATAGGGTCCGCGCATGAAATCGAGCCAGTCGCCATACTGGCGCGCGTTCCAGGCGAACCAGAGGGTTGGCGCGGTGATCAGCATCGCAGTGAACAAAATGAACGCACCGCCGGCGCGAGACTTCCAGGCGCGGGAGCGCCATAACGCGTGCAGAGCGATGAACCAGACGATGCAGGCGAAGATCCATCCGTCGTAGCGGGTGTAGATTGCCGTCACGAGAACGACTCCGCAGGCGGGGAGCGCGCGTCCCGCGAGGCGATGATTCCCTTCCGCCAAGCCGCGCAGATAAGCCATGAGGAACAGCGCCGCCCAGATCATCTGGCAAAGAAAGACCGGCTCGTTCATGGCGGTAGTCTGCATGTAGAGCAGGCCGGGGTTAAGCGCGAAGAAGAGCGCGGCCACCACGGCTCCGGCGGGACGCAGCCAGTACCGTGCCAGCCGCCACAACCCAGCGACACTCAGGACGTAACACGTCATCGACGGGATGGCGCCGGCGATGCCGTTCTGCCACCACGCCATCCGCGCGGCAAACGGCATCATGAGCAGATGAGGAAACGGCAGCCAGACCGAGCCGATCTGGCGGATGCCGGGGTTGAGCGAGTCGATGAGGCGGCGGGCGATGTGCAGGTGCGCCACCGCGTCGCCGTAAAGCAGAAGCATGTTACGCGGGAAACAGTAGCCAAAGGCCAGCACCGAGAAGAGAGCTGCGACCACGGCGGCGAAGATCGTCTCGTGCCGAAGGGAGCGGCTCTGCAGCTCGGCGGAGCTTTCCTGCCGGCGCGGCTGTTTAGTCGAGGTGCGAGAGTTGCCGGAAGAGCGCAAAGCGTTCCTCGATTTCATTGGGCTCGAGTTGTTGCAGGCGCTCTGTACCGAAGCGCTCCACGGCGAAAGAGCCCATCACGCTGCCATAGAACATAGCGCGACGAAAAACCGCTGGCGTCAGCGTTGGCTGCGAGGCGACGTATCCGAAGAAGCCGCCGGCAAACGAGTCGCCCGCTCCGGTGGGATCGACGACTTCGGCCAACGGCATCGCCGGCACGCGGAACGGAACGGTAACCGTGCTGGCCTCGCCTGGGAACGATCGCTCGCAGAAGAAGGCGGTTGCGCCGTATTCGCCATGCTTGACGACGAGCGCCTTCGGACCCATTTCGAGGACCTTGCGCGCGGCCTGCACCAGGTTGTTCTCTTTCGCGAGCATCTTCGCTTCAGTGTCGTTGATCAGCAGCGCGTCAAGTCCCTTGAGCACGCGGGCTAGATTCTCGGCGTGGTCCTTGATCCAGTAATTCATGGTGTCGCCGCAGACCATCTTCACTCTCGGCATCTTGTGGCGCACCTCTTCCTGGAGGACCGGGTCGATGTTGGCGAGGAAGAGATATTCGCTTTCCTCATATTCGGCGGGAATCTTGGGAGAGAAGCTCTGGAAGACGTTCAGCTCGGTGTTGAGCGTCTGCGCCTCGTTGAGGTTCTTCATGTAGGAGCCGCTCCAGAAGAAGCTCTTGCCGGGAACGTGTTCAATGCCGCGCGTGTCGATGTTGCGCCTCTCAAAGATGCGCTCTTCATCGGGGCCGAAGTCTTCGCCGACGACACCGATAACGCGAACGTCGGTAAAGTAGCTGGCCGCGAGGGAGAAATGGGTGGCAGCGCCGCCCAGACAGCGTTCCCGGCGGCCCGAAGGGGTCTCAATTGCATCGAACGCGACACTGCCTACTACAAGAATTGCCATGCGGAGAATCTTCCTCGTGTTCCTTATTTTTTATTTCAGATACTTCCCGATCAACAGGTCCAGCTTCTCCCGCGCCGCCGGCGAAATCGCATCGGGGCTGGTAAGAATGGCATATTGCAGCGCCGACGCGCAAGCGCAGCTTCGCTCGCGTGGCATGGCAGCGACGGCAGCCTTGACCACGCGGCAGGCGTTCGCCGCGTTTTGATTCATCACCGCCACGATTTGATCGATGGTCACGGCGTCGTGGCTCTCATGCCAGCAATCGTAGTCCGTGACCATGGCGGCGGTCGCGTAGCAAATCTCTGCCTCGCGAGCCAGCTTTGCCTCCTGCAGGTTGGTCATGCCGATCACGTCGGCGCCCCAGCTGCGGTAGAGATTCGACTCGGCGCGGGTTGAGAACTGCGGGCCTTCCATACAGACGTAGGTTCCGCTCGGCTTGGCGCTCACGCCTTCCGTTTTGCAGGCGGCAGTAATTGTACCGGCCACTCTGGCACAAACCGGATCGCCGAAGGCCACATGAGCAACAACGCCATCGCCGAAGAATGTGGAGATGCGGTGGACCGTGCGGTCGATGAACTGATCGGGAACGACGAAGTCTCCGGGCTTGTGTTCTTCTTTCAGCGATCCCACCGCGGAGACGGAGAGAATGCGCTCGACGCCGAGCTTCTTGAACGCATATATGTTGGCGCGAAAGTTCAGCTCCGACGGAAGAATGCGGTGGCCGCGTCCATGCCGCGCAAGAAACGCTACGCTGCGGCCCTCCAACTCGCCCAGCACGAAGGCGTCGGATGGCGCGCCAAAGGGCGTCTCCACGCGCTCTTCGCGCACGTTTGTAAAACCAGGCATCGAGTAAAGCCCGCTGCCGCCGAT